>CAZETZ010000249.1:0-4143 GCA_964514735.1 uncultured Acidobacteriaceae bacterium
GTTACGATGGAAAGGGCCAGCGCCTGATCGAGGCCACACGCTCCGCCCTGGAGACGGACGGAAATTTGCTTTCCCCGGGCGAGAAAGCGGTGATCGACGCCAAAATGCAATCGCTGCAAGAACTTCTTCCGGCCGCCGATCACCGTGCCACCAAGCAGGCTGCCGACGCGCTCAACCGCGCCAACGAGGATTTCGCCGCGCAACGCAAGGCAGGCGGCATCCAGCCCCCGCCCGCAAGGCGGAAAATCGGCATGGTGTTTAAGAGCTATCCCCTTCTGGACGATCTGACCGTGGCGGAGAACATGGACCTTCCTCTTTCTTATAAGGACATTCCCCGCAGCCAGCGTGCAGGCATGGTTGCGGACACGCTCGACCGTTTCCAGATTGTCGGCAAGAAAGATCTTTACCCCAGCCAGCTTTCCGGCGGACAACAGCAGTTGGTCGGCATTGCCCGCGCGGTGATCCATAAACCGCCATTGTTGTTGGCCGACGAGCCTACCGGCAACCTTCATTCTTCGCAGGCCAAAGAAATCATGGAGTTATTCCGCGACTTGAATCAGTCGGGGACGACCATCGTCCAGGTCACGCACTCTGAAGCCAACGCCGCGTATGGCAATCGCGTGATTCAGTTGCGCGATGGATGGCTGGTAAGCGACACGGCCAATCCGGCTTTGACTAACACGGACGTGGCGGTGAATTCATGAGGGTCCGGGTCCCCAAAGCTTCATTCAAGGTGCAATTGTTGGCGGGATTTCTGGCTTTCACCAATGTTTTCGCTCTGGGGGAAACTCCTCTACCGTCTGCGCCGTCCGTGTCACTGAGCATGCCGAAGTCGCACAATCCCCTCGGTCCCTACGTTGCCAGCGATGTTCCCCAGATGTCACTGGCTAATTCTCCGCGCCTGAATCAGTTGGTCCGCGAGGGCAAAATTTATCTGTCGTTGCAGGATGCGATTTCACTGGCATTGGAAAACAACCTGGACCTGGCCATCGCGCGTTACAACTTGCCAATCGCCGACACAGACATTCTGCGTACCAAGGCAGGCGGCGTATTCCGTGGAGTCAATACCGGAGTGGTGCAGGGAACACCCGGCGGCGGGATCGGCGGCTTCGGCGCGGGCGCTCCAGGAGCTGGGGCTGGCGGCACGACCAGTGGCGCCGGTGGAGCAGGCGCGGGCGCGTCCGGATTGGTGCAATCCACGTTGGGGGCCGGGACCGAAGTTTCCTCTTACGATCCCTTTCTGAGCCTAAACGGGGGAAACGAACATCAGAAGCTGACACTTTCCAATACCGCGCTCAACGGCGTTTCGGTCCTGCAAACCAACATTAATCAGGCGAACGCAACTTTTCTTCAGGCTTTCCCGACCGGCAGCTCGATCTCCTTCGAGTTTGACAATAACCGTGTCACCACCAACAGCCCCAATAACGCCTTCTCTCCGGCGCTGAACTCTTTTTTCCGGTTTACCTTCCGGCAGGAAGTGCTTGCCGGCTTCGGCTTTGGCCCGAACCTTCGCTATCTCCGCATTGCCAAAAACAACAAGAAGATTTCCGACATCGCCTTTCGCGACCAGGTGATCGCCACCATCACCCAAATCGAGAACATTTATTGGGACCTGGTCAACGCTTACGAGCAGGCCCAAGTGAATGAGCAGTCGCTCGCGTTTGCCAACCAGAGCCTGGACAATGCCAAAAAGCAATTGCAGCTGGAAAGCGTTCCCGCGATGGATGTGATGCGAGCGGAAGCCGAAGTTTCACGGCGCGACCAGGACCTCACCGTTGCCCGCACCAGTCTGCAACTCCAGGAATCGTTGATCAAGAACGCGCTGACTCGAAGTTTGGACGACGCTGTTCTGGAAGAAATGCCGGTAGTACCGACCGACCGCCTGCAAACGCTGGATATCCAAACCAGCCAGCCCATTTTGGAGTTGATCACGCAGGCGCTCAACTCCCGTCCGGAGCTGCTCGAGTCCGACATTGATCTGCAAAACCGGCAGATCAGCCGCAAAGCGGCGCGTAACGCATTGCTGCCCTCGTTGTCCCTGGTAGGTTTCTACGGAGGCACCGGTCTGGGAGGAGAAATCAATCCCGCATCCCAAAATACCACCCCGCTCGGCTTGCCGAATGATTTGGGAGGGACCCTTGGCAATGCGTTCAACAACTCCTCGCCGGACTATTACGTTGGCTTCAATCTGAATATTCCTCTTCGCAACCGCGTGGCCAAGGCGGACCAATACCGTTCTGAACTGGAGTCTCGCCAGGCTGAGCTAAGACGGGAGGAACTCAAAAAGCAAATCCGCATTGAAGTCCGCAACGCGCAATATGCCTTGCAGCAGTCCCGCGCCCGCCTGGACTCTGCGCGCAAGGCCCGCGATCTGGCCAACCGCACGTTCGAGATCACCCAGAAGGAACAGACCTTGGGCGCGGGTTCCAGCTTCCAAACCATGACCGCACAACGCGATCTGGCCCTGGCCGAACTGGACCTGGTCACGGCGACCACGACCTACCAGAAGGCCAAAGTTGAACTTGACCGCGCAACCGGCACGACTTTGGAACATAATGGAATTCGGATTGCCGATGCTATTCAGGGTATCGTAGGTACCCCGGCCCCTTGAGTCCGCATGCAAACTTCAGTGAAACCCGGCGAGGCGCAAGTTTCTAATCCAAAGACAAAGGACTTCGACCGGCCTCCCCGCGTCCTGGCCGCGGATGACCAGCAGCACATTCTCGATGCCATCGAGTTCCTGCTGCGTCCGCATAACTATGTAGTGGACACTGCGCGCTCTCCCGCGCTGGTGCGGGAGGCATTGCTTACCAACACATACGACACGCTCCTGATCGATCTGAACTACACACGTGATACGACGTCGGGCGGCGAGGGTCTCGATCTGCTTTCAGAGATCGTCGCCCTCGACAGCAGTATTCCTGTCGTCGTCATGACAGCGTGGGGCAACGTTGGTTTGGCCGTTGAAGCGATGCGGCGCGGGGCACGGGATTTCATTCAGAAGCCCTGGGACAACGATCACCTGCTTGGTATTCTGCGGACCCAAGTAGAGCTGCGCCGCGCCTTGCAGCAGGCGGAACGGCTCGAGGCGGAAAATCGCCTGCTCCGCGCGCAGGGGCGCCCTGAGTTCATCGCCAACGCTCCTGCCATGCAGCCGGTGCTGGAAGCGGTCACCCGAGTTGGGCCGTCCGATGCCAACGTCCTCATTACGGGAGAGCATGGCACCGGCAAGGAAGTTGTCGCGCAAACGTTGCATGCGCTTTCCCATCGAGCGCAGCGGCCGATTGTCGCAGTCAACACCGGCGGCCTTTCCGAAGGGATTTTTGAGAGCGAACTGTTTGGCCATGTAAAAGGGGCTTTTACCGATGCCCGTAGCGATCGCATCGGGCGCTTTGAGTTGGCCGATGGCGGCACTATTTTTCTCGATGAAATCGGCAATGTGCCTTTTCGCCAGCAAGCCAAATTGTTGCGCGTGCTGGAAAGTGGAGAGATTGAGCGGGTTGGCTCCTCGCGGCCGCGGCATGTGGATGTGCGCGTGATCTCGGCGACAAACTCTGATCTCCGCGCGGCCTGTGCCGGCGGACAATTTCGCGAAGACCTGTTGTTCCGCCTGAATACGGTGGAAATCCGCGTTCCACCCTTGCGCGAGCGGCGGGAAGACATTCCCGTGCTGGCAGGGCATTTCCTTGCCCGCTACGCCGGGCGCTACCGCCGCCCCATTCAAGGGTTGGACCCCGCCGCCCTGCGGGCCCTGATGCAATATGCGTGGCCCGGAAATGTGCGGGAACTGGAACATACGCTGGAGCGCGCGGTGCTCATGTGCCGCTCAAACGAGATTAAGGCGGCCGATCTCGGGCTCAGCGCAGCCCAGCCTCAGGAGCAAAATCTGGAAGAATTAAGCCTCGAGGATGTCGAGGGTGTTTTAATCCGCAAAGCGCTGCAGCGCTTTCACGGGAACGTAAGCCAGGCGGCGGAAGCGCTAGGCCTGAGCCGCGGCGCGCTGTACCGCCGGATGGAAAAATATGGGCTCTAGCCCACAGGGCCGGTTTATTGGGCAGTCAAAACCCAAGAAGATCCGCCTCCTCTACGCGAGAAGAGTAAGTCTGTTTTCTTTTCTGGTGGCCCTGCCGGGAACCATGGTCA
>CAZETZ010000250.1:0-4131 GCA_964514735.1 uncultured Acidobacteriaceae bacterium
GCGCCGTCCGTTTTCTTCTCCGCCAACGCACAACCACCCTCACCACCCAGGCAAACACCAGCAAAAACGCCGCAACGAAATACAGCAAATGCGCCCCCAGCCACAGCACCGCGTGGACCCCTTTCCCCATCTGCGCCGTCTGTTTAAGTGATTCCGCTGGAATCACTACGGCCTGCGTCCAATCCATTGTCTTCAGCTTAGGGATAAACCCCTGGCGCACACAGCCTTCCAGGCTGTACACGCCGATTACCGGCGAGAAATGATGGGCCACAAGCAGATCGCGGGAAAACTCCTCCCAATTCAGTGGTGGTTTTTTGGCATCGGTTGCCGCATCCCCACTGGTTGCCGTGCTGCCGACGGCAATCGTCTGCGCCACCGGCCCATATTGCCAGATCAAGCCGGCGCCGAGCTGGCGGGTGAAATTGGTATAGAGCATCAAAACTTCGCGGTCGCTGTGAACATCCACCAAGCCAAAAATTCGCTCCAGCAAAGTTGTGTGCGCGTTGCGTTCATTCACAATGAACATGAGTTGATGCGTCTGCACCTTGTATCCGCGGGACTGCATCTCCCGAATGAGAGCGGCATAAGCATCTCGTGCCCGATAGACGCGCCCCGAATCAAGCGCCCGCCGCAACGCCAGGGAAATCAGTTTCCCTTTGTGGCCCATGAGGGTTGAATACTCGTTCAATGTAGGCTCGATATCGAGGCCGATCTCCTCCCAGCGCAGGCCATATTGCTGCGTCCAGCGATCGAACTCTTCGAACCGGGCCTTGGTTTGCGGAGCGTTGCTCGCGTTTACGTAGTAGCCCTGCTCCTTGGGCAATACGATCCAGGCCATCATGGAGACCCCGGCCGCATTCAATCGTTGCACCATCTTCGCGCGCTCCGGGCTCAGATCTTCCAGAGAGAGCGCAATCGCGGCATGAAGGTCCTTGAGATCGGAAATCAGTGCAGGAGTGAACAGCGGTTCCAAGTCCTTCGTTTGGCGGTCGCAGGCAAAAATCAGTCGCGGTTGGTTTGCGTTCGCATCCTGCACGCGGATGTCCTGGAAGGTTTCGGCAGCATTGGCGGCGGTGCTAAAGAGCATGCCGCTGAATAGAAAAACCCAAAAATAAGCCCGCCACCGACCGCCCCGGCTGGAAAGAGTATTCATGCGAAGCCCCCGATCCGGACGTTTGCAACTGAATCTATCGTGCAGGATGGGAAAGTGGACTGCTAGTGGAACGTGTCAACGAGAATGCGTGACAATTGTCACCGGAAAGGATGTTTAGGTTCGGGGTTAGGTGCCGCTGTTTTCCCCTTCTTTATATAAATACTTAATCGAAGGCTTATAGATCATTAGATTGGGGCCGTCGGTGCGGTTCACTTTGATGCAGTTCTTGTCGTACCACTCGATGATGCCGTGGATCTCCTCGTCATCGCAGAGCACGATGACCATGGGAGTTTTCGATTGCATCTGCTTCTGGTAGTAGAAATTCTCGGCATTCGTCTGCTCCGGCGGCGCCGCCTTGCGCTCCCCGCCGCCGCCCCGGTTGCGGTCGCCACCCCGGTCGCCTCCGCCCCCGTGCGCCGGACGCTCACGGCGCTCGCCGCCGGAGCCGTGGTTGTGATCATTACGGTTCAATGAGGGCCGGATCAGTTTCCGATTGCCAAAGCTCTCCTGCTCCGCAGGGTGCTGGGCTGGAGCTGAATCAAGGGTTGAGTCTTTCATGGCGCCACCTGTGGTCTGCTGCCACATTCACTGGGATTGCTGTGATTGTGGGTTGCTGGAATAGAAGGTGAATTGCTCCTACCGTAGCACAGGACGAAGCCTGTGACAATCCTAACTGTTGAGGAAAAGGTGACTACAGGACATGGCGAAAATAGCTGCCGATTTTAAGCTGAAAATGCTTTCGGAAACTCTGATAAGTCTGCGGCATGTCGCGTCCCATCAGAACCCACTTAATTCACGACCAAGGGAAAGCAACCACAGAGGGCACAGGGGTACACAGAGGAACGCCACAGAGAATTGCGTGAAGACCTCTGTGTCTTTCCCCTGTGAGACTCTGTGTTCCTCTGTGGTTTACGCGTTTTTCAGACTCAATTGGAGTTTCCCTAGGTTTCACACCCGCTCCAGCGCTGTGGCAAACGCATCCAGTGACAGCGATCGCAGCAGATTCCGGCGCATGCCGCGTTCAACTTCTGCCAGCCGGTCCGAGGCATTTGCGATCCATTCGAAATCAGTCGATTCGCCCAGCTTTTTCAGTTCGCCTTGAATGTCGATATTGCGCACCAGTTCCGGAGTGCCGGAATTAAGAAACATCAGGTCTTGCAGCAGGGAATAGAGGGTGCGCAGCAGGTTGTCGGTTTTGGAGCGCCCTTCCGCTCCGGCCCGGTAACTTTCGGTGACTTTGAATAATTCACTGTGATCGCTGGAGCGCAGCGCAGAATTAAGCAATATCAGCGCATGGGCGCGCGCGGTAGTGTAGGCCGCAAGGTCGAAACTCCGGGCCCTTCCCACAGCGCCCTCGGAGAGCCGGGCCACCAGTGCCCGCTGGGGCTCTTTCCACTCCCCCCGATACTGGGCCAGATATTGTTCAATCTCTTCGATGGCAAGCGCGGCCAGCGTCACAACCATCGCGCGTGAACGAATCGTCGGCAGCAGCTCGCCCGGGTTCTCTGTGAGCAGGAAAATCGTGGCAAATTCCGGCGGCTCTTCCAAAACCTTCAGCAGAGAGTTGGCCGCTTCTTTCATGAAAGCGGAGTCAGTGAAGATATAAACTCGTTCCTTGGCATCGCCAGGGCGGAAATAAATCGTCTCAATCACCCGCCGCACCTGGTCCACTTTGATCATCAACTGCGGAGGATCTGGCGGAATAATCAGCACATCAGGGTGGGTCTGAATAAAGAGCCGGGTTTCTTTCTTGTCCGTTTCACGAAGATTTTCGCGCGCTTCGACGGCTTCTTCACAACGGGCATCGAGGTCTTCCGACTGACTAATCCGTGTGCAATTGGCGCAGGCCCCGCAGAAGTCAGGCAGCCCATCGATAAGAACGGGCGAAAGGCAGTTCATGGCCCGCGCCAGCATCAGCGCCAGGGTGTACTTTCCGGAACCTGCGGGCCCAGCCAGAATCACCGCTTGCGGGAAGCGGTCATGGGCCAGCATCTCGCGCAGGCGGTGGACCAAGTCGGCATTACCGTGAAAGTCGGAGAACGGCATAAAAATCTATTTCACCACGGAGGCACGAAGAAATCGCCCGACGATACAGTTTAACCGCGAATTTTTTGTCATTCCGACGATTCGCGGAGCGAAGAGGAGGAATCTGCTGTTCGCCGGCAGCTATGCACACGATCCAGAAAAGCAGATTCCTCCGCGTCGACTTGCCGGAATGACAAATATTGGTCTCTTCCGTGTCTCCCCGGTAGATCAAGCAGTTTTCGCATTCAACTTAAGTTTCTGCCGGACAGCTTCGAGAATCTTCGCGTGAGTTTGTTCCGCGGGGCCGCGCGCATCGACCACGACCACGCGTTTCGGCTCGCGCTCGGCAATGGCCAGATAAGCGTGGCGGACCCGCCCGAAAAATGCCCGGCTTTCCTGCTCGAAACGGTTCTCGTCGCCTTGCGCATTCGCGTTTTCAGAACCTTTGCTCTTGTTGCGCCGCCGGGCCCGCTCCACGCTGGCGGCCACGTCGGAGTCCATCAAAATGGTCAGATCAGGTTGCAAATCCCCGCAAAGCACGCGGTGCAGGGCCAGCACGGGAGCGCTTCCCAGTTTACGTCCGCCGCCCTGGTACGCCTCCGACGAGTCCGTAAAGCGGTCGCAGAGGACCACACTCCCGCTGGCCAGCGCCGGCTGAATCACCTCTTTGATATGTTGCGCGCGCGAAGCAAACATCAGCGCCAACTCGGCAAAAGGAGATAATCCGGCAGTACCGCTATCCAGTAGAACGCCACGAATCTTCTCTCCAGTGGCCGTCCCACCCGGTTCACGCGTAGTGACTACAGCCAGGCCCTGTTTGCGCAACACCGTCCCCAATTTTTCCAGTTGAGTGCTCTTCCCGCAGCCATCCAGCCCTTCAAAAGTAACCAAGCGGCCACGCTGCGCGCGGTTGGACATGACAAGAATCATAACAAAGGGCTGCTCGTGGACTC
>CAZETZ010000251.1:0-4123 GCA_964514735.1 uncultured Acidobacteriaceae bacterium
CGCGAAGACCGATCTGCATTCCGGCATGTATGGTGGGGCGGCGCCCAATCCTTTCTTCGCTCTGATTGAGATCATCAGCCAATTGAAAGATGCCAAGGGCAAGGTTTTGGTTCCCGGTTTCTACGGAAAAGTAAAAGCCCCCACCAAAGATGAGTTAAAAGCGTGGAAGCGTCTGCCCTTCAACGAAGAACACTACCGCAAAACCGAAGTTGGCTCGACGGTGTTGACCGGCGAGCCAGGATTTTCGGTGCTCTATCGCACCTGGGCGCGGCCCACGCTGGAAGTGCATGGAATGCCGGGAGGCTTTACCGCGCCCGGGGCCAAGACTGTGATTCCGGCAAAAGCGGCGGCTAAAGTTTCCATGCGACTGGTGCCAAACCAGGATCCGGATGACATTCTGAAGCGCTACAAAGACTATGTAAAGAAACTCACGCCTAAAGGTATTCAGACCAGCATCAAAGTCTGGAGCAAAGGCCCGGCGTGCGTGGTCGGCACAGACAACAAATACATCAAGGCAGCGACCGAAGCCCTGCATGACGTCTTCAAAAAACAAACTGTGTTCATACGCTCCGGCGGCTCCATTCCCATCGTGACCGATTTTCAGGATGTGCTGAAAGTCCCCAGCGTGATGATGGGGTTCGGGCTGCCCGACGACAATCTGCACGCGCCCAACGAGAAGTTTCATATTCCCAATTTCTATCGCGGGATTGAATCAATTTGTGTATTCTTCGAGAAGCTGGGCGGCCTAAAGAACTAAACCCCCAAGACCGGTTTTCACGCGCGGCGGAGGCGGAATGAAACGGGTTTGCGCACTTGATGTAAACGTTTTCACTTTGCTGTTGGCTTTGTCCTTGTTTTCCTTGACCGCATGCGGTGGCGGAGGCTCCACCAATACCAATCCCCCACCACCGCCGCCCGGCAACACCGCCACCCCGCTGTTCAGCCCTGCGCAAGGCACATTTTCCGGCGCCCAGAACGTGACCATCACCGACTCGACCTCTGGCGCGACCATTTACTACACCACGGATGGCAGCACTCCGACCACGTCTTCGACAAAATACACGGCGGCAATTCCCATCTCCGCAACCGGCACATTGCGCGCCATGGCAGCCTCCAGTGGCAATACCGATAGCTCCGTAGCCACCGCGGTTTACATGATCGCCTCCGGCACCGGTACCAGCCCGTCCTATACCTGGAACAACGCCCAAATTATCGCTGGAGGCTTCATCACCGGCATTGTGTTCCATCCTGCGCAGGCCAACCTGGCTTATGTCCGCACAGATATTGGGGGCGCTTACCGCTGGAACAACGCCACACAGAAGTGGGTCCCGCTGACCGACTGGATCACTCCCAGCAACTGGAATTACACCGGAATCGAAAGCATTGGAATTGATCCCTCCGATCCGCAGAGGCTTTATTTGGCGGCCGGCACCTACATACAGTCATGGGCGCCTACGGGAGCGATCCTTGTCTCCGCAGATCAGGGGAACACGTTTACCACCGTAGCCATGCCCTTCAAAATTGGCGGCAACGAGAACGGCAGGCAGGCGGGCGAACGGTTGGCAGTTGACCCTAATGATGGCAGCATCGTGTATTTCGGATCACGGCAGAACGGGCTTTGGAAGAGCAGCAACCACGGCGCCAATTGGAGTCAGGTGAGCACCTTCCCTGTCACTGGGCCAACCACGGGCGCAAAGAACTCCGGTGTCGGGGTGATTTTCATCAACTTTATCAAGAGCAGTGGAACCACCGGCAGCGCTACTCCGATCATTTATGTGGGAGTCTCCGACACGGGAACGGAAACCACTCCCGTATTTGGCCTCTACCGCAGCGTGGATTCGGGGGCAACTTGGCAGGCGGTGCCCAGCCAGCCCACCGGACTCTATCCGACGCATGGAGTTTTCGGGCCGGATGGCAATCTTTATCTTTCCTACGGTGATGACGTCGGTCCTAACGGAATGAGCACCGGAGCAATTTATAAATACACTCCGCCGCCCAACAGCACTCCCAGCAATGCAGGCACGTGGGCGAATATCACGCCTCCCTTCCCCAATCAAGCTGGTTTTGGGGCGGTGAGCGTTGATACGCAGGCAGCGGGCACCGTCATGGTGTCTACGCTGGACCGCTGGGGACCGCATGACGACATCTATCGTAGCGTTGACGGCGGCACGAACTGGACAGCATTGGGAGCGCTGGCCACACAAAATGGATCCCTGTCGCCGTGGATTAACATTCTTCAGCCGACACCCTTAGGATGGTGGATGGGCGCGCTCAGCATCGATCCATTTGACTCCAACCATGTGATGTACGGCACAGGAGCCACTCTCTGGGAATCGCACAACGCTACGCTGGCGGCTACAAGTTGGGGTGTTGGAGCGGATGGTATCGAAGAGACTGCGGCCATACAACTCATCAGTCCGCCTTCCGGCCCAAGCCTGGTAAGCGCGCTAGGCGATATTTGCGGCTTTGTGCATACCACTCTTACCAGTTCACCGCCAGCCGGCATGATGGTCAATCCGCAGTTCAGCAGCACCACTGGGTTAGATTTCGCGCAGAGTACACCTACCATCATGGCGCGCGTCGGGTTCAACGGGAATGCCAGCCAACAAGGCGCGTACTCCACGAATGGGGGCACGAACTGGACGCCGTTTCCGGCTGAGCCCACGACCACCAACGGAGCCGGGACCATTGCAGTCTCGGCGGATGGCAGCACATTTGTGTGGGCCCCGAGCGATGGGGCGACTGCCTACACGAAAAACAATGGCACCAGTTGGACGGCATCGGCCGGCGCACCTGGACAACAAACCGTTGTCGCCGACCGGTTCAACTCCAACAAGTTTTACATCGCCGGCGGGGGCAGTTTGTACGTAAGCACCAATGGTGGAGCAACTTTTTCTGTCACCAACAGCGCCCTGCCCGGCGGCGGCGGAAAATTGTTTGCCGCACCAACGTTGGAGGGCGATCTTTGGCTGACGACAAGCGGTGGCCTCTACCGTTCGGCTGATTCCGGCAGCACGTTTGTGCAGGTTTCCGGCGTGCAAAGCGGCAGTAGCATGGGATTCGGGAAAACCATGACGGGCGCCACTTATCCTGCCTTGTATTTATTTGGCACGGTCAGCGGAACATTGAGCTTTTTCCGCTCTGTGGACGGCGGAGCCACCTGGGTAGTGATGAGCGATGCCCAGCATCAGTACGCTACCGCCAACGTGATCATCGGCGATCCGCGGATCTTTGGCCGGGTATACATCGGGGCGAATGGCCGGGGAGTTATCTATGGCGACTCGCCGAATTGAAGTAGGTAGACGGCAGTTTCTCACATGGTAAAATCAGCCCATGAAGGCGGCGAAAAAATTCACCGTAGTGTTTGAACGCGACGAGGAAGGCTATTACGTCGCCACCGTTCCTGCCATGCCCGGCTGCCACACGCAGGCCAAAAACCTCGATACCTTAATGAAGCGCGTACGCGAGGTAGTTGAGCTCTGTCTGCGAAATGGATCGCGAGAAAGCGAACCCCTTGAACTCGTTGGTATCCAGCAAATTTCTGTATGACTCGTCTCCCGCGGCTCAAGGGAAAGGAAGTCGTTCGTATTCTTGAGAGAGCGGGCTTTTGTGTTATTCGCACTCGCGGTAGTCACGTATTTCTTCGACATCCCGATGGAAGAGTAACCACTGTTCCAGTGCATTCGGGAGAGACGATTGGCCTGGCCTTTTGCGGTCGATTTTGCGCGATGTCGAATTGACCAGCGAAGACTTATTAAAACACTCTTGAAAGTTATTTTTCCTCGTTGCCTTCGGTGGCGGGTTTGCGCTAGGCTGAATGTGCTCTCGCGATTCTCCCGCCTCGTTTCGACTCTTCACCCTCAAAATGTGCGATTGCTGCATAGTGTGTGCAAGTTAACGCGGTTATGCTTAGGGCCATACCAGATATAGTGTTTTCTTCCTTGACCCCGGCATAATTTCGCCGTTACAGTAGCTCTGATCTGTGCCTTTCCCCACCCAGCCCTGGGGCGGCGTAGTCGGAGCAAATTGCGGGGGAATCTAATCAGTTAATAAGTCCTCTCGCGCTGCCTAAGGAGTATGCGTTGCTCAAACTGAAGAAGCTTCAGATTCTCGGGTTCAAGTC
>CAZETZ010000252.1:0-4095 GCA_964514735.1 uncultured Acidobacteriaceae bacterium
GTGGGGGCCGGCTACCCGGAGGGGGGCGTCGGGACGACCCGGGAGAAAGCGGGGCTCGTCGGCGTCACTGCAGGCATCGCCGCCCAAACGACGCTCGAAGCGACACTCGGCAACATCAATACGCCGAGCGTCTGGATCGATCCCAACAACGGACAATCGTATTACGTGGTCACCTACTACGACCCCAAGCGCGTACCCGATCCCAGCGCGCTGGCGCAGATTCCGGTGCGCGTCACCGAAGGCGGCAAAGCCGTTCCGCTCGGCGCCTACGGCGTGGTCAGGCGATCGGTGGGCCCGATCGCCATCGAGCGCAACCAGCTGCAGCGCGCCGCGCACATTCTCATGCAGACCGAAGGGCGTGACATCGGCACCGCCGCCGACGAGCTCGAACAAAAGCTCAAGAGCGATCCGCAAACGCGCAACATCGATTTCTCGTACGTCGGCCAGGTGCAGCTGATGCGCAGCACATTTTCGGGTTTGGGGTTGGCCATCGGCCTCGCCGTGATGGTCGTCTTCATGATCATGGCATCGCAGTTCAAGTCTCTGCGGCTGCCTTTCGTCATGCTTTTCACCATCCCGGTCTCTCTCGTCGGGATCGTCATGGCGCTCATGTCCGCGGGCCAGGGCTTCTCGGTCACGGCGCTCATGGGCGTCTTGATGGTCGTCGGGATTGCCGTGTCGAACGGCATCCTACTGGTCGACGACGCGAACCGCCGCTTCTCGGAGGGCGCCCCGAAAGTCGATGCCGTCGTCGCTGCGGCTCGCTCACGTTTCATCCCGATCGCGATGACGAGCCTTGCCACTATCATCGGCCTCGTTCCCACGGCCCTGGCACTCGAAAAGGGAACAGAAGCGAACCAGCCTCTCGCTCTCGCCGTCGTTGGCGGCCTGAGCTCGTCGACGATCCTGTCTCTCTTCCTGGTGCCGATCATGTTCTTGATGTTCGCCAAGAGGGCGGCGGAACCCGTCGAAGAACCTCATTCTCCGCCCGCGCCAGCCCTTGGAGGCGCAACTTGACCAACACCGTCTAGGTTGCTCTCGACGGATGGGCGCGCGCATCGTCCGTGATCGTCAGCAAAAGCAAAAGGAGTCTTATGCCATGAGCAAGATTGGAAAAGGTACCCTGAAATCATCACGGCTTTGGCTGGCCCTTGCCTGCGCGGCAAGCATTCGATGCTTCGCGGTGCCGGCCCGTTCTTCCGGTCCCTCCCTGGCAAGCGGGGTGCAGATGGAAATCGTCGGCCAATTCTGCGAAGACGACATTTCACCGGCCGACAACGACCTCGGCACGTTGCGGATGCGACTGAAAATCGCCGTCGCGAATCACGGCAACGAAAGCATCAACTTCGATCCGGAACGAGTGAAGCTGGTCGCGCCGGGCGGGATCACTCCCGGTCCGATCGAAGCCGATTCCCCCATCGTGCTTTACCCGGGTCAGGCCAAGGTGACACAGGTTCGATTCATGAGTCGGATCAGCGTCAAATGCACCCAAGAGATGAAACTCGATCCGGGCGACAGCATCGTCGCCGGAACTACCCGCGTCCCGCTTGGCGCGATCGCCTTCGTGGCTCAGAATTAGCCGTCATCAGGCCGGGGGCGGCCGCCCTGTCGCAGATGCGCCTCACCAAGAGTGGCCGACCAATAAGAGATGCGAGAAAACTTTGGCGCTCGACTGAATGCGCCCGCTTTTTCGTGACGGACTGCGTCAAGCGTTTCGCACGTGCTTCGACGCGAGCTCGAATAAGCGGAGGTGGCGTCAGTGAGTCGGGCGGAAGTCTGCTAAATCGGTGGGGATCCCCAGCGTCATTGTGGTTGAATCCGGGTGCGGGGTCGCCTAATTAGGGGGCGTCTTTGTAGTTGTACGTCCCGTAGCTCTACGTCGACTCCACCTTGGGTTCGGGGGCATCTCCCTGGAGGACTACCATGCGCCATACGATCGCGAGCGTTGCGTTGCCATTTCTTGCGACAGCCGTTCTGTATGCTCCGTCGATCCTGGCGGCCAATCCGCCGGAGCCGCCGCCGCCGATGGCCGCACCCCCTCCACCTCCGCCTCCGGCTGCTCCTCCGGCCGACTCTGGACCCCCGGCCGTGAAGAGCAAATGGAACCTCACCATTTACGGCTTCGTCGAGACCGACATCATCTACGACACGACCCAGAGCATCCAGGACAACGGCGGAATCCCCGCCATTCAAAAGGGCGGAACCTACGCCGGCGACCACGATCGCCTGACGTTCGGCTTTCGCAACTCGCGTATCGGATTTCGCATCGCGGCTCCCGAAGTCGGCGGCGTCAAAGCGTCAGGACTCATCGAGTTCGACTGGTTCGGCAATCAACCGGGCAACCCGCCCGCCATCACCGAAGCGGCGTTCTGGAGCAACGCCACCATGCGATCGAGGCACGTGTACCTGAAGCTCGAAGACGAGTACGTCGATCTCCTGTTCGGGCAAACTTGGAACCTCTTCGGCTGGCAGACCAACTTTCACCCGCTCACGGTGGACATCCAGGGCGTGCCCGGCCAGCTCTTCGGTCGCACGACGCAGTTTCGCCTTTCCCATATGTTCAAGACCGATCCGCTCAATGTCGAAATCGCGGCGGCCGCGCTGCGATCGCCCCAGCGCGATTCGGCCGCCCCCGACGGTCAAGGTGGGCTTCGATTCGTCCTCAACGATTGGAAGGGCGTCCATACCGCCGGCGGCGGTGGAGCGAACGCCGTCGACGGGCTCAGTGTCGGCGTATCGGGTTTGGTCCGCAGCTTCCGGGTGAAG
Organism: uncultured Acidobacteriaceae bacterium; assembly: GCA_964514735.1. GTDB lineage: Bacteria > Acidobacteriota > Terriglobia > Terriglobales > Acidobacteriaceae > CAWBXL01. The sequence goes on from CAZETZ010000252.1 coordinate 2,767, forward strand.
ACGTTCACGTCGACGGCGACCGATTCGAGCAACAAGGCGACGGGTTGGGCCGTCTCGGTCGACGGCATGATCCCCGTGCTGCCCGCCACCGCCGACAACCACGGCAACGCGCTCACGTTGAATGGCTCATTGCAGACAGGAACGGGATTCAACGATCAGTACAGCGGCTTCAACGGCGGCATCGGATTTCCTGCCATGCTTCCCAACGGCATGACCTTCGCCCCCAACATCGACAACGGTCTCGTGACCTACGACGCGCAGGGCAACCTCCACACCATCGACTGGACCAGCTACCTCGTCGGGCTTCAGTACTACCTGCCGCCCTCCGGGAACGTCTTCATCTCCGCCAACTACGCGCGCATGAAGTCGGGCAACATCGATTCGTACGGCGCCAACAAGGCCAACGTCTTCAACAAGTACGATTGGTGGGACGTGAACCTCTTCTGGAACGTGCTGCCCTCCACGCGTTTCGGGCTCGAATACGCCTTTTACAAGAGCTCCTTCGCCGACGGCTCGTCGGCCAGCAACAACCGCGTCCAGTTCTCCGGCTGGTTCCTCTTCTAAAAACATCGGTGCGGATGGCCGGAGTCGTACTTCGGCCACCGAGCTCGTTCGACGGATAGAAGACGAGCTTCGCCGGCTGTCTCTCCAGAGCACAGCAGCTCGTTGCCGAATTGCGCGCCACGATGAACCGGGTTGACAACTCGATCTGACGCTGGATTCTATCGTTTCGCCGACGGATCCAAGCCGAGCTTCGCGGCGAGGCCGATGCGCTGGATCTTGCCCGTGGGCCCTTTGGGGATCTCGGCCAAGATCAGGATCTTCCGCGGCACTTTGAAATCGGCGAGACGAGTGGCGGCAAAATCGCGCAGCTGCCGCTCGTCGGCGGGGGCAACGCCTTCGCGCAACACGACCGCGGCCGCCACTTCCTCGCCCAGCTTGTCGTGCGGCATGGCGAAGGTGACGCATTGCCCGACCGCGGGGTGATCGAGCAGCACTTCGTCCACCTCGCGCGGCGAGATCTTCTCCCCGCCGCGGTTGATGATCTCCTTGAGGCGGCCGGTGATGGTGAGATACCCCTCGCCGTCCATCCTGCCTTGGTCCCCGGTGCGGAACCATCCGTGGATGAACCCGTCGGCGTTGGCCTGGGGATTGTTCTCGTAGCCGCGCGTCACGTTCTCGCCGCGAATGACGATCTCGCCCACGCCCTCGGGCGGCAGCGTGTTGCCATCGGCATCGACGACCCGCACCTCGGGCCCGGCGGCGACGCCCACGGTGCCCGGTTTGCGCACGCCGGGCGGCAATCGATTGCTGGCCATCTGGTGCGCC
>CAZETZ010000253.1:0-4054 GCA_964514735.1 uncultured Acidobacteriaceae bacterium
GGACTCCCATCCATTCGCATCCTCTCTACACTCGTGTATCCTTTCTCCGCCATGAACTTCACCGCGCTGGATTGGACGGCCATCGCTGCCTACCTGGGCATCACTCTTTTCCTCGGTCTCTACTTCCGCAGCCGCTCCGGCAAGAGCGTAGACGATTACTTCGTCTCCGGACGCAATGTTTCCTGGTGGTTGGCCGGCACTTCGATGGTGGCCACGACGTTTGCCGCCGACACGCCGCTCGTCGTAACCGGCCTCGTCTACACCCAGGGCATAGCCGGCAACTGGCTGTGGTGGTCCTCGCTGCTCTCGGGAATGATGACCGTCTTTTTGTACGCGAAACTCTGGCGCCGCTCCGGCCTGCTCACCGACGTGGAGTTTGCCGAGATGCGCTACTCTGACAAGCCTGCCGCATTCCTGCGCGGCTTCCGCGCGATTTATCTCGGTTTGTTGATGAACTGCCTGATCCTCGGCTGGGTCACCAAAGCCATGACCAGCATCGTATCGGTCACGCTGGGAGTGAGCGACCACACTGCTCTAGCGATCTGCGTGTTGTTCCTAATCCCGTTTACTGGCGTTTATGTAGCACTCGGCGGACTTTGGGGTGTGCTCTGGACTGACTTGTTCCAGTTTGCGCTCAAGATGGCCATCGTGATTGGAGTCGCGTGGTACGCCGTGCACGCCGCTGGGGGAATGAGCACACTACTGCGTCACCTGGCCGATATGCGCGCCGCAGCCGGTCCCACTGCTGGGGACGCCACGTCATTTTTCCCAGACATGTCACGCGGCTGGACGCAAGAAGGAATGTGGCTCCTTCCCGTCCTGATTTTCCTGGTCAACATCGGACTGCAATGGTGGGCCTCCTGGTATCCCGGCGCAGAGCCTGGCGGCGGCGGCTACATCGCGCAACGTATCTTCAGCGCAAAAGATGAGCGTAACGGCGTGCTGTCTGTGCTCTGGTTCAACATCGCGCACTATGCGTTGCGCCCCTGGCCCTGGATATTGACTGCGTTAGCGGCAATCGTTCTTTACCCGCACTTGGAACATCCGGAAACCGGATACATGCTGGTAGTGAGCCAGCACGTTCCGCCCGCATTGCGCGGCGTAGTGATCGCCGGCTTCATGGCCGCATTCATGTCTACCATCGCCACGCAGCTGAATTGGGGCGCTTCGTATTTAGTCTCAGATTTCTACCGCAGATTCATCAAGCGCAACGCCGATGACAAGCACTATGTTGTGATGTCGCGCGTGGCGACGGTTGTCCTGGTGATCGCTTCGGCGTTAGTGTCCGTATTGCTGGCCGACATACGCTCGGGCTGGCAGGTGGTCCTCGAAGTCGGCGCAGGCACCGGTGGCGTCTATTTGCTGCGCTGGTATTGGTGGAGAATCAACGCCTGGAGCGAAATCTCCGCCATGGCCACAGCTCTGGTCGTGACCGTGGGCCTGCGCTGGGCCGAGCCATTTTCCGGTTCCAGCCCGGTAGTGTTTGCCAAGACTGCATTAGCCACAGCCGCAGTAACAACTGTTGTCTGGGTCATCGTTACGTTCCTGACGAAGCCTGAGCCGGATGCCGTCCTGTTGAAGTTTTATCGAGATGTCCGCCCCCACGTGACCGGCTGGAAGCCAGTTGCCGCACGTGCTCCAGAAGTTCCACCCACGCGCGACTTAGGACGCAACCTGCTGTCATGGATTTTAGGCTGCGCAATGGTCTACCTGGCACTGTTCGGATCAGGCTATTTGCTATTAGGAACATCGATGAAGGGAATCGTGCTGCTTGTGCTGGCAGGGTGCTGCGCAGCAGCGCTGTATGCGAATCTCTCCAAAAGCGGCTGGCAAAGAGCGTAGAGCGGGCACTCCTGCCCGCTCCGCCCGCGAAAAATAAAGCTGCAAAAAATTCTGAAGCGGCCCCCAGCCCGAAAAATTAAACCTGCCATCATCAAGGCGACCACTCGGCAGAATCCTGCACGATCTTCGCTGCCTTCGCCGGTTCCACCTTCGCATACCAATCTTCCCGCGTAAGCGGCGCCCCGCGCTTCCGGCCATCATTTTTGACCAGCAAAGCCTGAAAAACATCCAACCGGGCATGGGAGAAATCATGGGCTCGCCCTGCGATGTAAAGCTTCCAACTGCGATAGGTAACTTCATCCAGAAGCCGCCGGCTTGGCTCGGCGTGCTTCTCTAATCCCTGCGCCCAATGACGCAGAGTCAAAGCATAGTGCTCCCGCAAATTTTCCAGATCGCGCAACTCAAACCCGGAAGCCTCAGCCGCCGCGCACACCCGATGGAGCGGCAACAACTCCGCATCGGGAAACACATAAAGATCATCGAAACCAGGCCCCGATTCCAGCTTCGAGGCCCGGGCTAGAAACTGCATCAGGAACGCTCCGCCCGGACGCAGCGCTTGAAACACCCGCCGGAAATATTCCGGCAAGTGGTCTGCCCCCACATGCCCCAGCATTTCCAGACTTGCAATCTTGTCATAAGCCGCCGGCTCCGCCAGATCACGATAGTCCAGCAACTTCACCTGACACCGCCCCGCCAACTCGGCCTGCTGACTCCGTTGCTCCGCCCCCGCGCGTTCTTGCGCGCTCAAAGTAATTCCTACCGCATTCACTCCATATTCCCGCGCCGCATGGATAATCAACCCGCCCCATCCGCAGCCAATATCCAAGAGCCGCTCTCCCGCAGTCAGCCGCAGCTTGCGGCAGACATAGTCGAGCTTCTGCCGTTGCGCCAGGTCCAAATTTTCCGTCTGCCCATTGAAGTAGGCGCACGAGTAAACCATCTCCTTATCGAGCCAAAGCGAATAAAAATCATTTGACAACCCATAATGATGTTCAACCGCCGCACGATCACGCTCCCGCGAATGCACCCGCCCCGACAACCGTGCTCCACGCCGCACCGGACGCGAATCGCCGCCACCCGGCAACGCCGCGAGCAAAGTATCCAGCCGCGCCTTCTGCTTATCGCTCCAATTTTTATTCAGCAAATATTCCAACAGCGGAAACAGGCCTTCAAGATCGCCATCCAGCTCAAAGTCGCCATAAATAAAAGCCTCGGCAAACGCCAATTGACTCAGCGGCGCAAACACCGAACGCACCGCCCCGCCACGATTGATCTTCCACCCAAACCGCCGGAACTGCCCCGGCTCAGGCTCCCAGCAGGTGCCGTCCCAAAATTCAATGGCAAAGTTGCGCGGATGATATTCCCGCAACAACTCCTGAAGAAAGTTCAGCGCCTTGGAAGAATCGGCGTCGTCCGCCGGAGAGCGTCGAAGTACCGGAGTGGCCATGCGCAAAGCTACAAAACTAAGCGCAGTGTACTAGGCAAGAAATGCGCAGAATAGGATCGAAAGGCGGAACCCCTAAGGGGATATGGCACGTCAAGAAATGACGCGAACCAATATCGAGATGCCGCAACCATATTGACCCAGCCGCGAAGCGGCGGCATGCGAAAGCCCGGCACGGAAGTGCCGGGTTGAGGAACGTTTTCGCCGAGTCCCCTTCAGGGGACGCCACGTATGTGACATCCGTCACAGACAAATCCAACGCATTTGTAAATATTGTCCCGATGGCCCACAAATATCCCAATGTTCTCATTCATTGTGTATTCAGCACCAAAGAACGTAGGAATCTTATCCCCGACAATCTGCTTCCCAAACTCTGCAAATATTTCGCGGGCATCGGGCGAAATCACGGCATCCCCGTGCTCGCGGCGGGAGGCATCTCCAACCACTGAAAGCCAATTCTTCGCGCTGGTTGCACGAACATGGTTTGGAATTCGCCTGGCAGGAAGGATACGGCGCCTTCAGCGTCAGCAGTTCCAATCGCGACACGGTGGTGAAATACATCCAGCACCAGGCGGAACACCCATCAGAAGCGGTCGTATGAAGGCGAATTCGAGGCCATGCTGCGAAAATCAGGGATGAGGTTTGATGCGAAGGAAGCGTTCGGATAGCGGTGCCGTCCCTACGGGACTCGCGGGTTGTTGCATTCCCACCCGGCATTATCATGCCGGGCTATCCTATCCCGTGCCTTCGGCACTGGCGCATGGCAGC
>CAZETZ010000254.1:0-4049 GCA_964514735.1 uncultured Acidobacteriaceae bacterium
CAACTCACCGACCGCGCGGACGCGGCGGTTGCCGAGGTGATCGATGTCGTCGACCTGTCCGATGTTCTTGCGCAGCTTCAGCAAGTAGCGGATGGTGCCGTAGAAATCTTCCGGCTCCATGGTGCGGTGGTCGAGCTGGGTAGCATCGTTCTTTTCGAACAGCTTGATGTTGAACTTCAAGCGGCCCACGCGCGAGAAGTCGTACTTGCGCGGGTCGAAGAACATGCCGTGGAACAAAGAGGTGGCCGTGTCCAATGTCGGCGGATCGCCGGGACGCAGCTTGCGATAAATCTCGATCAGCGCTTCCTGCGGCGTGGTGACTGAATCGCGCTTCAGGGTCTGGGCGATCACGGTCCCCACATCGTCGCGCTCGGGGAAGAACAAGTTCATTTCCACGACGCCCGACTCGAGGATCTTGGAAACTTTGTCCGCGGTCAGTTCGCTGTTGGTTTCGAGCAGCACGTCGCCGGTGGTGGTATCAACGATGTCGCCGGCCGACCACGCTCCTTCGAGGTCGGTGACATCAACTTCGATCTCGCTGACCTTGGCCTTCTGAATGTCTTTCAGAATCTGCGCGTTGATCTTGCGGCCGGAGTGGGCGATTTCATCTCCCGACTTCGACTTGATGCTGTGCGCGAGTTTCATGCCGAGAAGGTTTGTGGGCTTCTCGGTGTTCGGATCGAGCGTCCAGTAGAGCTTCTTATCGCGGACGGCAATGCGGTCCACGGTGTAGAAGGTGCGCAGAATATCTTCGCCGGAACGGAGACCCAGGGCGCGCAGGAAGATCGTGCCCAGGAATTTACGCTTGCGGTCGATGCGGACGTAGAGAACGTTTTTCTGGTCGTACTCGAACTCAACCCACGATCCGCGGTAAGGAATAATTTTGCCGAGGAAGTAGGTGCGGTTGTTGGCGGTCTCGAAGAACACGCCCGGCGAACGGTGCAACTGGCTGACGATGACGCGTTCGGTGCCGTTCACGATGAAGGTACCGTTGTCGGTCATCAGCGGCACATCGCCGAAAAACACTTCCTGCTCCTTGATGTCGCGGATGGAGCGGTTGCCGGTTTCTGCGTCCTTGTCAAAGATCGTAAGGCGCAGAGTGACCTTCAGCGTCGCGGAGTAAGTCATGCCGCGCTCTTCGCACTCCGCCACGTCATACTTCAACTGCAAGCCGACCGGGTCGCCGCACTTGTTGCAGAAGTCAGGCGTATTCGCGTTATAGGTTCCGCAACGGTGGCAAAGAACGTCACCGGGGTGGAACGGGTCGGTAATGACGGTGAAGCCGCAATTCTTACAGGTAGTACGAAGGTGATGTAGACCTTTTAAGTGTCCGCACTTACACTCCCAGTTGCCGATCTGGAAATCAACGAACTCGAGCTGCGAGACATTGCGGAAGTCGGTAATCGGAAACACCGACTGGAATACAGACTGTAGACCGCCGTCTTCACGCTCGCTCGGCAGCTTGTCCATCTGCAGGAAGCGGTCGTAGGAACGCTTCTGGACCTCGATCAGGTTCGGGATCTTGATGGTGGCTGGAATTTTTGAAAAATCAAAACGCTTACGGAAGGCATTCTTCTTAGACATTCTTGAGACTCCCAATCTCTCAGGCGCAAAAGTGCCGCGCGCCGAACTGCGGAATGTGGCGCGAAATTCGCGCCGGGATTAACCGTTTAAAACACCAAAGAACCAAAAGACACGTATGGGCCCGCAGGGACAAGACTCCCCACAGGCGCCAATTGCGGCGCATGGCCAAAAAATTGAATTGTATCGTTCCGCGCCAGTATGTAAGGCCTGTTCCGTTTCGCCTGCCCTGCGAAACAGCTGCCATCTCGATCCGTGGTGAACCGGGGTGTAGCAGTTAAATAGATGATAACACTGCTTCCCAGGATTCAACCGAAAAAATAAAAGAAAATTCTAGGGGCAGGACGATACCTACCCCTAGAGATCCTTCGCCAAGTACGCTCAGGATAACGCCAGCGGACTCCCGGCCTCCCCCTCGGCTTCGCTCGGGGTCGGCCTCACGCCCGCTAAACGGCGTCACTTCACTTCGACAGTAGCCCCAGCATCGGTGAACTTCTTCTTGATGGTCTCCGCTTCTTCCTTGGAGACGCCTTCTTTTACCGTCTTCGGAGCGCCGTCGACCAAGTCCTTGGCTTCTTTCAAGCCCAAAGCCGTGACTTCACGTACGGCCTTGATGACATTGATCTTATTGGCACCCACGTCCTTAAGAACGACCGTGAATTCGGTCTTCTCTTCGGCCGGGGCCGCACCCGCTGCCGCACCACCGCCGCCAGCTACGACCACAGGGGCCGCCGCTGCCGCCGATACGCCCAAACGGGATTCGAGCTTCTTCACCAGCTCCGCCGCTTCGAGAAGCGACAGGCCTACGATTGATTCTTCTAACTGTGCTAAGTCCGCCATTTTAGTTCTCCACTTTTTGAATTATCAGTTGCTGATTTCGCTATCCGAAGGCAAAGTTTCCAGTGCGCTGGCTTTAGGAGGCCACCCCAGACAAGGCAACCAGTAAAACCAAGCAACCCTCAACCTCTGATAACCGAACTTGTTGTGTGGCGCGGACATTCCTGTCCGCGCTCTAACCACCAAAATCGATCTAAGCCTAACTACAGCCCCTACCAGCACATACGCTGCCAGCAGGCGGGCAGGAGTGCCCGCCCTACGAAAACTTCTTCTGTTCGACACCCTGGCCGATCACCACCGCCAAGTTGCGTCCCACTGCGTTCACCGCTGTCGCCAGGCGCGTTGCCGGGGCGTTCAACAGGAACAGCAGCTTCGAGTAAATTTCTTCCTTCGACGGCATGGTGGCCAGCGATTCGATCTCTTTCGGGGAGATCAGCTTGCCCTCGACCACGCCCGCCTTGAAGCTGAGTTCCGGAGTGTCCTTGATGTACTTGGCCAGCGCCTTCGCCAGAGCGACCGGGTCGCCTTCGGTGTAAGCAATTGAGGTGACGCCGGAGAGGTTTTTCAACGCCTCTTCGACTTTGGTCCCTTTGGCCGCGCGTTGCGCCAAAGTGTTTTTCACCACGCGATACTTGCCGCCCGCGCCGCGGACCGCTTTGCGCAGTTCGAAATCCTGGGCCACAGTCAGCTTGGTGTAGGTCGCCACAACCATGTTGGAGACGCTTTTCAGGTCTTTTTCCAGCAACTGCACCTGGCTTGTTTTTTTTGCTTTGGTAACCGCCATGTTTAAACCCTTTCAGATCTCTGTGTATTTCTGTGCTCGTATGGAGGCGGGACTTGTCCCGCGTTCTTGTTTTTTAAAACCGACACAGACGGGGCAAGCCCCGTCTCCACACGTTTCTGTTATGCCTTAGCCGCAGTTTCAAGCGCGGTCACGTCGAGCGCGATTCCCGGGCCCATGGTGGAACTGAGATAGCAGCCCTTGATGTACTTTCCTTTGGCCACTGACGGCTTCGCCTTGATCACGCTGGTGATCAGCGTAGTCGCGTTGTCGATCAGCTTGTTGGGCGTGAACGAAATCTTGCCCACCGGAACGTGAACCAGAGCCGTCTTGTCGGTGCGGAATTCGACTTTACCGGCCTTCACTTCCTGCACGGCCTTGGCAACATCAGTGGTGACGGTTCCCGTCTTCGGGTTCGGCATCAGGCCTTTGGGGCCGAGCACTTTACCCAAACGTCCGACGGACTTCATGACATCGGGAGTCGCGATCAGGGCGTCGAAGTCGGTCCAGTTTTCTTTGTTGATCTTTTCGACCATCTCTTCGCCGCCGGCGTAGTCCGCGCCAGCCGCTTCGGCTTCACGGATCTTTTCGCCAGTCGCGATGACCAGCACCTTTTTCGACTTGCCCAGTCCATGCGGCAGAACGACGGTGCCACGCACCATCTGATCGGCGTGCTTGGGGTCGACTCCGAGACGCATGGTGATCTCCACGGTCTCGTCAAATTTTGCGAATTTTACTTTTTGCAGGAGTGGAACCGCATCCTGAAGAGTGTACGGACGCGCTTCAATCTGCTTGCGCGCCTTCTCAACATTCTTGCCTGACTTTTTCATTTTTCCTCGTCTCCCACCGC
>CAZETZ010000255.1:0-4046 GCA_964514735.1 uncultured Acidobacteriaceae bacterium
CGCAGTCATGAGTGGGCAACCATACGTCCAAAGCTCAAAACTCGCCGAACTACGCGAACCGCTAGCGCCAGCAACAGAACCAATCAAAAAGGGTTTAGCAGAAACCAACCTGGGCGCAAACACCACACAAGGCTCCGCCTGTCCCGGCTGGTACATCAACCGCGAACCGTTTCTCGATGTAATCAGAATGCACCGGGCGTCAGTGAACAACATCAACAAAACCAACGTCCCGTCCGCCTTGCACGAAGCCAGCAAACAATGCTGGGACGAAGCCCTGGCCCACGGCGAAAAGCACGGCTACCGCAACTCGCAGGTAACAGTTCTCGCTCCAACAGGAACTATAGGTTTCATTATGAATTGCGACACCACCGGCATCAAGCCTGATCTAGCTTTGGTGAAGGATAAGAAGCTGGTTGGTGGCGGAATGATTAAGATCGTCAACAACACCGTCCCCACTGCGCTGTTCAAGCTCGGTTACAACCATGAGCAGGCGGATGCGATTGTTTCTTACATTGACGCTACTGGAACTATCGAAGGCGCTCCACAAGTAAATGAAGCCCATCTCGCTGTGTTTGATTGCTCCTTCAAGCCGGCGAAGGGGACTCGGTCGATCCACTATATGGGTCACTTGAAGATGATGGCGGCGGCTCAGCCGTTTACCTCCGGCGCGATTTCGAAAACGGTGAACCTGCCGGAGAACGCGTCGGTCGAGGACATCTCCGAAGCGTACCTTCAGGCCTGGAAGCTGGGCTTGAAAGCGGTGGCCATCTATCGCGATGGTTGCAAGAAGTCGCAGCCGCTGAGCGCCGCGGGCAGCAAGACCGCCGAGTCAGGTGTAGAGCGGGCACTCCTGCCCGCTGCCGTCGAGCAGGACCTCAACGCGCCGCCGCGCGCCGTGCGTCACCGCCTGCCCGATGAGCGCATGTCGGTCACGCACAAGTTCGACGTCGGCGGACACGAGGGCTACATCATCGTCGGCCTCTATCCCGACGGAGAGCCGGGAGAAATCTTCGTCACCATGGCGAAGGAAGGCTCCACCGTCTCCGGTCTGATGGACAGCTTCGCCTGCGCCGTTTCGATTGCTCTACAGCATGGTGTCCCGCTCAAACTGCTCTGCGAAAAATTCGCCCACACCCGCTTCGAGCCCAGCGGCTGGAGCAAAACGCCAGAGATCGGATTCGCCAAATCAATCATGGACTACATCTTCCGCTGGCTGAGCCTGCGCTTCCTCACCGGACAGCAGCAGTTGCTGTTCGAAAACCTGAGGCCAAGGCTGAATGGAGTGAGCACGCAAGTGGAGAGTGTTGGGTTTGAGCCAACGACCAAAGACCAGCGGCCAACGACGGTTCACGCAGCTGATGCCCTAGCCAGCCTGATCGACCTGGGAGACGCACCCAGCTGCCACGTCTGCGGCTCGATCATGGTGAGGAATGGAAGCTGCTACAAGTGCATGAGCTGCGGGAGTACGAGTGGGTGCAGCTAAGAAGTTGCTCCGTGGGCTTTTGGTTTTGATTCGTATCAGGGCAGCGCCTTCAGCCCTGCCGAAGGATGAGTCTTTCAGACGGCTGTAGCCGCTGGGGTTTTAAGGTTCGGTGGATACGACAGCAAAACCCAGCGCCTAAAGGCGGATCATTTTGAAGATCTTTACGGCAGGCCTGAAGGCGCTGCCCTGACACGAAGCTTTGCGATGAGATCAAGCGACTTGTCGAGTAACCCGAAAGCGGGCGAAGCGCGTTTCGTGCTCTGTGTGCGGAACACTGGCTACCCCGCGTCTCTGGAACTGCGGAAAGTTTACCGGCTCCTGAGCGATGAGCAGGCTGCCAAGCACCGTCAGGTGCGGGTGGTGGATGAGTCGGGAGAAGACTATCTGTATCCGGAAGCATATTTCGTTCCCATCAAGCTGCCGCAAACGGAGCGGGCAGTGTTAGAGGATAGTTTAAGGACAGGCCCCAGGTGATCTGGCAGTGAGCCTAGAACGTGAATTGAGCTAGCGAATGAAGATAGCCGCATGGTATTCGCATTTGAACGGACACGAATGGCTGTTGGTTAATCGAAAGGGGATTTGGGAGGAAATACAGCAAACTATAGAGCAGGTTGATGCTGAACGCTGCCGCTCTAAAAAGAGCAAGGAGAAACGAAAAAAGGGGCAGTTGCTCTATTCCCCTATTGCGATCAACAAATCGTTCAAGAAGCTACTAAGCAAGTCCAATTGGAACGAGGTTGTAACCAAGTATTGGGTAACAGATGATTTTGCGCTGATCCGCCAAACCATCACCCTAGAACCTGCGGAACAACGCGAAAAAATAGAAGCTGCTGGTCGGAAGGCATACGAATCATTCAACCAAACAGATTTTGAGAAGGAAAGAGTCGCAATTGAAGTGCAGTTTGGAAAATACAGCTTCATCGACTACGACCTTTTTGTAAAGCACTTGGCGTTCTATGTTGGGAACAAGATTGATGTGGGAATAGAGATACTTCCGATGAAAACGATGCAACAGAAGATGTCGTCAGGTATTGGATATTATGAGAGAGCGTTATATGACATCGCAAGGCAAGGTCGTGGCGTACCCGCGGTTCCCTTGGTTCTAATAGGTATAGAGCCGTGACTAAACGAATGATTGCTACGCACTTTGATCCACATGCGACAGCCAGTCTTTATTTGGGGGACTGTGAAGATTTTTTGCGTCAGATTCCCAAAGGAACTGCTCAACTCGTAATCACGTCGCCACCTTACAATATCGGTAAGAAATACGAATCGAGGTTGTCGCTTGAGGACTACCTAGCGCGACAAAAACGAACTATTGAACTAGCAACACGCTGTCTTGCTGAATCTGGAAGCTTATGCTGGCAGGTCGGCAATCACGTGGCGGGTAGTGAAATTTATCCGCTGGATATTTTGTTGTATCCAATTTGCAAGGATTTGGGACTTAAACTTCGCAATCGTATCGTTTGGCATTTTGAACATGGTTTGCATTGTTCTCAGCGGTTTTCTGGAAGATACGAAACAATACTGTGGTTCACCAAATCTAACGACTATAAGTTCAACTTAGACGAAGTTCGCGTGCCACAGAAATATCCAGGCAAAAGAGCCTTCAAAGGGCCCAAGAAAGGACAATACACGTGTCACCCTCTAGGAAAGAATCCCTCTGATGTTTGGATTATTCCAAATGTTAAACATAACCACGTTGAGAAAACAATTCATCCCTGCCAATTTCCGATTGAGTTAGTGGAGCGCTTAGTTTTATCACTTACGGATAAGGGCGATCTTGTTGTCGACCCATATCTGGGAGTCGGAAGTGCAATATGCGCTGCTCTGCTGCACGAACGGCGTGGCGCTGGCTCAGAAATTGTTCCAGAATATGTTGAAATAGCTCGCACGCGCGTGATCGCTGCAATGGAAAAACGCTTAGCCAAACGACCTTTAAATAGGCCTGTTTATAAGCCCGACCCACGGTCGGGGGTGGCACGTCCACCCGACCAGTCCGAACCTGAATATCTTTATCTACCCCTGCAACCGGTCATTTAGTAGCCTAAACATTGCAAAATTTGGGGGGGCAGATGGGACGTTTCTTAGTTCTCAGTCCCCCACAAACGCAAAGTGATTCCTCGAACTCAGCGCGTTAAGCGCATTCTCGATCTCTTGATTAATTTCCGACTCTTCAACTCTGCTCTCCAAGATGACCGGAGCATCCGCAGGAATGAGATGCGACAGCTCCTTCGACTTCGCTCAGGATTTCGGCACGCGGCTCAGTTCTTAGCCTGCCCTGAGCGACCGAGTGAACGAGATCGTCGAACGGGCCGCGCAAACGCCTCAACTTCTGAAAAGCGAGAACTGATTCGAGGCTGAGAGCGTCGTGACGGCTTTGGGTGTTGACCTCGCTGACGTGAAGCTGGCGCAGGCGTCCGCCAAGAGTTTGCAGGATGGTGGAGGTGGATGGTGGAGGCTTCGCTCATGGTGGGATCGACCTGGCGGGCGTGGCCGATGTCGAAACAGAAGGTCGCATTCGGCAAATCTTTGAAGATTTCAACCAGATCGCTGGCGGTCT
>CAZETZ010000256.1:0-4045 GCA_964514735.1 uncultured Acidobacteriaceae bacterium
GCACAGATGATGCCCTTTACGGACACCGATGAGCAGCTCCAAGCATTGGAGAAGGGGTTACTCGGGTGATTGACGGTGTGGCTATCCTGTTGGCCGCATTGACGGAATATGTGCACCGGTACCGGACAGAGCCAATCGCTCCAACCCAAACCGATATCGAATCCCTGTTGTCAGGGCAGAAGCCTTTTATTTTGCTTTTTGAGGAAAAGTTTGGGTTCAGCAGCAGCAAACCGAAGCTCAATGTAATTCTCGCTGAAATCGCGCTTCAGACGGGAACCATTTGGGACGCGGTCGGTTCCGCGCATACGAAACTAAAAGCCGAGTTCGTTGACAGAGATTTAATTGGCGGCGGTGACCGGGAACCTGTTCCGCCCAAAATATCAGATGAAGTAGCATTCCTGACACCGGGGTTCTCCGGCTGGCAGCAAGAACGCTGGTTCACACATTGCGGTGATGCGGCAGAATTTCTGGGTCCTATGGGAAAGGAACAAACTTCAGCAATTGGGGTCAGAAGCTGTCGAAGCCATAAGAATCGAGGTCGGCCATGCTGCAACAGAGTGGAAAGAATACTTCGAATCGCTGAATGACGAGCACGGTCCGGCGACCGCTTACCTGTTCAAGTACCTCCACTGCGGAAAGCTCGGCGGCTATTCTGATTGCAATTGAATGAAATCCCATAAATATTGAGCACGGTTAAGCTCAAGTCGTCATGTCAGAATACGACCAAATGCTCTGGCCTGATATGGTCGGGAAAGTCATAGTTTCGCGCCTTTGGATGGGTTTGGAAGAACATTCTGATGTTAGAGATTGATCGGTACACTTCTGCAATAAGTTTCTGTTTCTTGTCCTGATACTGAATCGAAAACTCGTCGTCAACAAATTTGTGAGCAGGAGTTTGGCGCAGCCTTCGTACTTCCTTGAGAGGCGCGACCACTATGGCTGGGCCGTTCTCACCCTTGATGCGAATATATTTCGTCAACCACTCCTCTAACAACCGCAACGTCCCTTTTTGAGTTACGAGCACATCTCCGTTTTTCCTTGTGATTTTCTCTTCCAATTCGAGACGTTGAGGTGCTACCTTGAGCTGCCGTACAAGTGCTATCGGAGCAGTCGTTCGTCACGAATAGGAACTGGCCAAACGGATCCGTGGCAGCAATTTCTGGGAAGAAACCCTCCGCAAACGGCGAACCGGGGATCTGCGTCAGTGCACCGGTTGTTCCGATAGAAAATGCATTGATATTGTTGGATCCATTTGTCCCGTCGCCTCTATCACCACCACTATAGGGCAATTAATGCCCCCAGACTCAAACCATATCCCACCAAAGACGGGTGAAAGATCGCAGTCAGGCCGGCATTTACCAGAACAAACGCCAACGCGATGACCATCAGAGTAAGTAGTCTCTTACGAAAAAAAATCATGGCCAGACCTGCAGCAAGGACCAAATATAACATCGCGATACGATAAGCATGATGCCAAAGAGCGTTTCCGCCTGCGATCAATGAAATCGTGATCACAAATCCGAGAAACATAAAAAACGTGACTTTTGGCGTTGCATCTCCGATTCCCATTTTTTCTTAATATAGCCTCGTATTTATAGGTGCGACGCAAACTAAAAACTTATATCTAAACTATTTTTCTACAGGCGGCAGAATCATTCCAAGCTGCAGTCAACTAAAGCTCCGATGTAAACGCCTGCGTCCAGCAATACTTTTCCGGTCGCCACGTGCTCAAGTGCTCCTAGTATGAATTTGCCTGGTGCTTCCGGACTCGGTGTCGACTCCAACATCGGCGTCGGCATGGTACGACAAACTTCCTTCTTGGCGCGGGACCGGAGAACATCGGCCGCTTGCAGGCTCTCCTGCCGTCCAAAAGGACTATGCTCCTCGACTCTTCCCTCGATGACCCTGAATCGTGGATTCCGTGGTTTCGGGACAGACCAACACCCGCTTCTATTCGGGGAAATGCCCCGGTCGGACAACTGTTAGAGAGTGTCTCTCCAATCCGCCTACGCTCGATGGCCACTGACGGAACTGCTGCCGCATTCTTGTATGCGAAGGTTGGGCAAGAAGATGTTCTCGCATTTCCCGACTTACTTCCGCGGAGCATCGTGCGAGCGGACACGCGGTTTACCTCGGGGAAATCTAGCATCGGTAAGCTGCCGTTTGCTTTGAGAGTGTTCCATGGTTGTCAGATTTGCGACAGCTCGCGGAAGTTGTGGATAGGTTCCCTGTGTAATAGGTACGCTTCGTATTTCCTCTCGCGCAGTTGGAGGTCTCAGGGCCGTGTTCTAGCATGATACCGGTCTTTCAGGACATCGAGATCGAAGGGAACGGTCTTCGCCAGATGCTTCACGTCGTCTCGGTCGCGTTCGATATTTCGCTCCAGCTTCGACAACGCCAGATCATAGGGATCAAGCGCGAACAGACGAAGATGCCTGAAGACCTTCGGGAATATCTCAGTGAGCCGGTCTTTGTAGCTCTCCGGAACCTTCGCAACGCCGACGCGGTCCAGATAGATCTTGTATTTCTTGTGCAGCGGACTGCCGCGCATTCCGAGTTCAAGTAGCGAGCGTCCGGCCGCCGATGGAGCAATTTCCAGAACGTCCAAGTCGCCTGTGGTTCGGGAGAAACCGTACACCTGAGTGACAACGAACCCACCCATGCAATCCAGACGTACCTCCTCATGAACGGATGCGTCCAGCTCGCGGAGAAAGGAAAGCCACGGCTCGGGAATACTCTTGTCCCTACTCGTAGGCAAGGCGTTCTCCACTCAAGTCCGTGAGAAGGTTCCAGTGCGCTGCGGTGAGTGAGCGATGTTCACGAAGCCATCTTCTCTCCGCTTGGGTCATTGCGTCATGGCAGAAGGTGTCTTCGCGCGCAAGCCGTGCACGCTCCAAAGGCTCCAGACATTGTCCGAGTTCTTCAGCACGACTATCGGCGTGCTTGCGCTCGGCAACTTCACGCGCCACGGAAACCGCAAATCCAAGACGGTTTTGCCGGTCATGGAGTTTGGACGTCCTGACCAGCCAGTCCCAATCCATGCCTGCATAGGCCAGTGCCAGCCACGGCAGGCCCTCTCTCACCCGTGAGTCCAGGTCTGATTGGTTCAGGGCATCAAACAACAGCAGAGCCGGGTTTACCCGAGACTTCTTCCCCATGTACGCAAATCCCGGATAACCCAACGCGCCGAGCTCGGCGCTGAAATCGTGTCTCTTGGCACGAGCAAACCCTGGTTCGGCTTCCGAGGGCAACGGCAGCGCAGTGGCTGGAAGCTTTAATGCCTTGAGCACTTTGCGTACAAGGGACTTCGGGACGGTACGGCGCCCTTTTTCCAGCATCGACCAATATGCCTGCGTGACGCCAAATGTGCGAGCAGCTTCCTGCTGTGTCCACTTTCTACCCAGACGGGCTTCGCGCAATATCATTCCATCCATACAAGAACCCTTATTTATACGCCCTGTGTAATATAACACAAGCTGTTATATTTTAGCTATCTGATTACCGAAGCCTTCGCCATACTCTTTTAGCTTGCGATAGAGAGTAGTCTTCCCAATACCGAGCAGTCTGGCAGCGGTCAGCTTGTCCCCGTTCAACTGCTCAATTGCGGCAAGAATCGCCCGTTGCTCCAGATCGGCAATGGACACAATCTTGGCTACGGGGACTCAGGAGAGGCCGGGAGCGAGGTGCTCCGAAGTGGCGGAGACCAGAGACCCGGGACTCGTCAAGGAAGTGATGGGGCACGAGAGCCTCACGACGACGATGGGTTATCTGCATCCGGACACGGCCGCGATCAAGGCGGTGATTGATCGGCGCAATCAACAGAAGGTCAATGACGGACTCGCGGAGGAGAAAGTCATTGAGCAACTCGAGCAGCAGAAGTACGTGATGTAGCAACAGCCCCAAAAACAGCCGCAGTAGCGTTTGGAGAGAGATGGCGGTGGTCGGTAAACGGTTGAAAGTAAATGGTGAGCGCGGAAGGAATCGAACCTTCAACCTACTGATTAAGAGTCAGTTGCTCTGCCAATTGAGCTACGCGCCCTTCGAG
>CAZETZ010000257.1:0-4035 GCA_964514735.1 uncultured Acidobacteriaceae bacterium
CTGGCCGGTTTTCCAGGCGTTTACTTTTGGTTTTCCGCCGGTGAATTGCCAGATGTACTCGGCGAAGGAGCCAAACTCTTTTTGGATCGCCAGGAATGCTTTGGCGTTTCGCACGGCGGACGCGATCTTCAGCCGGTTGCGGATTATGCCGGGGTTTTTCAGCAATGCGTTTTGTTTCCTGCGGTCGTATTTCGCCACTTTTTTGGATCGAAATTGTTGAATGCTTTGCGGTAGTTGTCCCGTTTTTGCAGGATGGTGTCCCAACTCAGCCCGGCCTGGGCGCCTTCGAGGACCAGGAATTCAAAAAGTATTTGGTCGTTGTGAACCGGTGTTCCCCACTCTTTGTCGTGATAGACGATGGCCAGTTGATTGCGCGCCCAGTGGCAGCGGACAAGGGTTGATTTGTTTTCAGCGGCCGTCATTTTTCGAGTTGGACGGGAAGGGCCCCTACATCAGCACTGATTACTGCAGAGATTTTGGATCGGAACGATTTTTGGGCGTCTTTTTGTTCAGGAGCGCGACCAGTTCCGCGGCGCAGGCGAGGACCTTCACTTTGCCGCCGCGGATGATGTCTCTAGCGCTTAGTTTCGATCCGTAGAGTTTTTCGTTGGCGCTGCCGTCGCTGCGCAGGGTTGAGCCTTCCAGCGACACTCCGGCGAATAGACCCTTATTGCGGGAATAGGAAAGAATTTCAGCGGACATCACCACATCGGTCGCGCCTTCGGCAGTGCGGCCCTTTGGGCCTGCCGCAGCCGAGGCATCGGCCCCCAGTTTGACTTTACTGCTCAGCAGCGATTTTGCGCCTTTCGGATTCATCACCAGGAGCACGAAATCGGTGGCTTGTCCTCCCAGCTGAAATCCAATGCTGACGCCTTCCAGCGCGTACAGCGCGGGCGGCCCCCAGAGGCCGGTGTAGTGCAAACCGCCGCGGCAGATCATGACGCCACGTCCGTAACTGCCGCCGATTCCGAGCGCGCCTTTTTTCACCGAGGGTAACACCACAATGCACTCAGCTTTATCGAGCAAATCTTGCGGGATGTCGTCGGGGATGTTGAGGATTTCTTTCAGCACCTCGCCGGAATCTTTGACGCGGTCTTGTTCCTTCTCGCTGTCGGCGTAGGCGGGCAGCAGGAGCGAAAAAATTAGACATACGATTGAGAGCTTTTTCATAGGTCCTCCATCTAACGGCGTGCTGATCGAAGCACTCGAGAATCCCATTAAATCATAGCGAGGGCCCTCTTCTGAAAGCAAAAAGGCACGGCCAAAGCCGTGCCTCAAATAAATAGGTTAATCCGCGGGAATCCGCGAAAATCCGCGGCGAAAAGGTTTTAGTCCCGAACCCCATCCATAAACGCCCGCAACTTCCGCGAGCGACTCGGATGGCGCAGTTTCCGCAGCGCTTTGGCTTCGATCTGGCGTATGCGTTCGCGGGTAACCGCGAAGCTCTGCCCGACTTCTTCCAGTGTGTGTTCGCTGCCGTCTTCCAGGCCGAAGCGCATCTTGATGACTTTTTCTGCGCGAGGAGTCAGGGTGCGCAGGACCTGGCCGGTTTGGTCTTTCAGGTTTACGTTGATCACCGCTTCCGCCGGGGAAACTACTGCGCGGTCTTCGATGAAGTCGCCTAAGTGCGAATCTTCTTCTTCGCCGATTGGCGTTTCCAGAGAGATTGGCTCTTGTGCGATCTTCAGGACTTTCCGGACTTTGGCTACCGGAATGTCCATGCGCTTGGCGATTTCTTCGGACGTAGGTTCGCGTCCCAGTTCCTGCACCAGCTGACGCGAGGTGCGGATCAGCTTGTTGATGGTCTCGATCATGTGCACTGGGATACGAATCGTACGTGCTTGGTCAGCGATGGCACGCGTGATGGCTTGGCGGATCCACCAGGTGGCGTAGGTGGAGAACTTGTAGCCGCGGCGGTATTCGAACTTGTCGACGGCTTTCATCAGGCCGATGTTGCCTTCCTGAATCAGGTCGAGGAACTGCAATCCGCGGTTGGTGTATTTCTTGGCGATCGAGACCACCAAGCGAAGGTTGGCTTCGATCAACTCGCGCTTGGCCTGCTCGGCGTCCATGTCGCCCTGGATGATTTCGCGCTGGGTGCGTTTGAGCTCGAGAAAAAGAACTCCAACTTCCTGCTCGATTTTTTCCAGTTCGGCGTGGAGGCTGCGGGCCTGGCGGTTGTATTATTTGCGTTGGTCTTCGCTTCCCGTCTGGTCGGCTTTCTTTTCCAGGTTCTGGGATTGACGGTCCAGATGACGCATGCCATCGACGGTCATATTGACGCGTTC
This sequence comes from uncultured Acidobacteriaceae bacterium, assembly GCA_964514735.1. Taxonomy (GTDB): domain Bacteria; phylum Acidobacteriota; class Terriglobia; order Terriglobales; family Acidobacteriaceae; genus CAWBXL01. Next base: position 2,289 of record CAZETZ010000257.1, read on the forward strand.
GATCAGGCGTTTGCGTTCATTGTTGGTGAAGCCGAGTTTACGGACTGCTTGCGAAACCTTCACCACTCCGCGGGCTAATGCACGGCGCGCGCGGCGATGGTCCTTGGGACGTTTCTTCTGCGAGACGTTGACGAATTTTTCCTGGAGCTGTCCGGCTTTTTTGTATGCCTTGGCTAGTTCGTCAATTTTTCCGGTGAATTCTTTCCGCCGGTTGTCGAGAATGTCCTCGGTGATTTCTTCTTCATCGAACGTGACTACTTCCTTGATGGAGCGGACTTGTTTCTTCAAGTCCTCGCCCAAAGAGAGCAGTTCGTTGATGACAATGGGAGACCGCGAAAGCGCCTTAAGAACGCGAAGCTGCCCGCGTTCGATACGCTTTGCAATTTCCACTTCGCCTTCGCGGGTGAGCAAAGGCACAGTTCCCATCTCGCGCAGATACATGCGGACGGGATCGTTGGTTTTTTCCAGCGTGCCGGGGGTGAGATCGAGTTCTACGTCTTCCCCAGCTTCTTCATCATCGAATTTTTTATCGAGTGCGGCGGAGGAAGGCAGTTTAGGCCCCTCCAGCACATCGATACCTTGCGTACCGATAGTCGTCAGCAGATCATCGAGGTCTTCGGGACTTTGAACATCCTGTGGGATGAGGTCGTTAACCTGGTCATATGTCAGGTAGCCTTTTTCTTTCCCTGTCTCGATTAGCTTCTTAATATCGTCGTACTTGTCGTCTAGAGCCAAGAATTACCCTTTTGTCCTACGGGTATAGGACGTTGTAGTTTTTTACGATTGGGAGCGTGGAGTCGCGGGGTCCGCGAACGACACAAACCTTAAAAGTTTAGCATAAAGCGCCATGTTTCAACTACATGAATGCTTGATTTTTGCTGTCGGCCGCCACGCCTATATCCCTGCCCGTTAATAAGTTAGATGATTTGTGCAGCTTTATAGTTTCAGGCGGTTCCAGTAAGGGGGAAGTCCTCCAAGCCTGGATCCATGAGCATGCGTTTAAGTCGGGTCTTTTCCTGTAAAAGCTCCCGCATGCGATCTAGAGGCAAATTGGGCTTTTGCAACTCCCGCTGCACGTATTCAAGCTCTCGGCGTGTTTTGATCCGCTTCAACGCCCGCACCGCGCCTTCGACTCGGTCCGGCGTGAGTTCTTCCTCGTCTATCAACAGGATAGAAGCTAGCAAACTCCGTTCACTCTCAGATTGTGGAACTGTCATTACATCGGCAACTTCTGGCCCTGCCTTAAGTAGAGCTTCTATCAGGGATTCAGTCGCGAGTCCTTCGTGGAGACGCTCTTTATGCAGGATGTAATGAGCCTGACGACAGGGATCAAATTCTTCTTCTGCACCATCCCGAGCGGAAAAATGTTCTTCCGTCGACTGAATCTGATTGCCTGAAGCTAACGCCCGAATGAGTATGCGTTCGGCATCGGTGGCCTGATTCTCCGTTTTCGGCTGTATAGTTTTCGTGCCGCGGTTTGTGGCTGCGTGTTTTAGTTCCTGGCGCAGGACTGCGGAGTCGATACCTAACTTTTGTGCGATCTCACTCGCTAATTCGTCGCGCACGATGCGGCTCGGGATTTGCTGGATGTGCGGCAGCAGATAGTTCACTGCTTTCACTTTGCCTTCGGCACTGCGGACTGGGAATTGAGTGCGGGCTCGCTCGATCAGGTAGCTGAAGTAACGATGGGAGCCGCGCAGGGCTTCGGCGTAGGCGTCTTTGCCTTTGCGGCGGATGTAGAGGTCGG
>CAZETZ010000258.1:0-4028 GCA_964514735.1 uncultured Acidobacteriaceae bacterium
CCGCGCCCCCGGACAATTCATCCAAACCGACGCAGCCATTAACCCCGGCAACTCCGGCGGCCCGCTGGTCAACGCCCACGGAGAAGTCATCGGCATCAACACGTTCCTCGTCTCGTCCACCGGAGGTTTCTCTGGCATGGGCTTCGCCATCCCCACACAGATCGTCCGCCCAACAATCGACTCGTTAATTAAGAACGGAAAAGTTGAACATGGCTACATAGGGATTGGCATCAGCGACGTGACTCCCGAACAAGCTAAGTTCTTCAACGTAACCAAAGCCACAGGAGCAGTAGTCACGCAGGTCGAAAACAACTCGCCAGCCGAGCACGCCGGACTGAAAGTCGGCGACGTCATCACCGAAGCCAACGGCAAGTCCGTCAGCGATGCCGGTGAACTTCAGGTAGTAGTCGGACAAAAAGAACCCGGCGCCAAACTCGACCTGACAGTCATGCGCGACGGCAAGTCTGAAAACCACGCGGTAACTCTAGGCACTTTCGGAAAAGATAAAGAAGAAAAGATCGCCGGCAACGAAAACGGCAAACCCCGCTGGGGGATCGGCCTGGCCGACCTCACTCCAGACGTTCGCCAGCAACTTCAGCTCGGGGACAACGTGAGTGGCGCGGTGATTGAAAGAGTGATGCCCGGCAGCGCCGCCGACAACGCCGGCCTGCAACCCGGCGACGTCATCACCGAGGTAAACCGCAAACCGGTAAAGTCAGCGGCTGATGTACAAAAAGCCCTCGCTGACGTAGCCAACGGTGCCGATGCTCTAGTGCTGGTCCAATCCGGCGGCGGCAGCACCTTCCGCGTCCTGCACCCAACCCAAAGTTAAAGTGTTGTCGTAACTCTCCCCACGGCCGCCTGCAAAACAGGCGGCCATTTTTCTTTTGTAAACAACCCATTAATTTTGTCATTCCGACAATGAGCGTAGCGAAGAGGAGGAATCTGCTTCCCGCCGACAGCGCCGTACTCTTATACAATGCAACCATGCCCGCAGCCATCCAATGCCGCGATCTCCGCAAGACCTACGACGGCAAAGTAGAAGCCGTCCGCGGCCTGAACCTCGAAATCCAGCCCGGAGAATGCTTCGGCCTGCTGGGCCCAAACGGCGCAGGCAAAACCACCACCATAGAAATCCTCGAAGGCCTGCTCTCCCCGACCTCGGGAGAGGTCACCATCCTCGGCCGCACCTGGCAAAAGAATTCCCGTGACCTGCGCGAGTGGCTGGGAATCTCTCTCCAGGAAACCCGCCTCTCCGAAAAATTAACCGTCCGTGAAACCTTAAAGTTGTTTGCGAGCTTTTATCGCCAACCTCGCTCTACAGATGAGGTAATGGAAAAGCTCCAGCTCACCGAAAAAGCCGACGCCTGGGTGGGAAAACTGTCCGGCGGACAAAAACAGCGTTTAGCCGTAGCCACAGCCTTGGTCGGAAATCCTAAAGTGTTATTCCTCGATGAGCCCACCACCGGCCTCGACCCGCAAAGCCGCCGCCAACTCTGGGACATCATCCGTACCTTCCAGAAAAATGGTGGCACAGTATTGCTGACCACGCACTATATGGACGAAGCCGAACGTCTTTGTGATCGGCTGGCTATCGTGGACCACGGTCAAATCATCGCTGAGGGTACTCCAGACGATTTAATCAACCGTCTCGGTGGTCATCATGTGGTCGAATTTGCGGTGAGCAATTCTTCTGAAGCTGACCTGGAAAAATGGCGCGCCCTCCCCGGTGTAGAAGCAGCCCGCCACGACGATGGAGTCATTTGCCTGACCGTTCAAGAACCGCATCGTACAATCCCTGCTTTACTGGAAGCGGTCGGGGAAAACGATACCCGGCTGGAACAACTAACCACGCGCCAGGCAAGTTTAGAAGACGTCTTCGTAAAGCTGACCGGAAGGCATCTTCGCGAAGCCTAGCAACTGAGACCCGGGAACTGGCAACCGGGAACTGAGATGCCTCCAGATTTTTGAAAAAAAGAGATCACTCGAAATGAGCACAACCGAACAAATCCCAACCGCCCCGCCGCAGGAAAGAATAACTCTAGGGGAGCGCAACAGCCGCTGGTCCGGTTTCCTGCAACTCCTGATGGCGCGCATGCGGGAGTTAAAGCGTGAGCCCGAGGTCCTGTTCTGGGTCTTCGCGTTTCCGTTGTTACTGGCGCTGGGCCTAGGCGTCGCCTTCCGCAACAAGCCTGCGGACAAAACTTCCGTGGTCATCGTCTCCGGCCCTGCCGCGCAACAAGCCCTGGAGATGTTGCGCCGTTCTCCGCAGCGCGACTCCATCCGCGCCGAAATCGCCGATGAGGCCCAGGCCCTGAAATCATTTCGCCTGGGAAAATATGACTTAGTCGTCACCCGCAAAGAAAACGGCAGCTTCGAATATCGCTACGATCCCGCCCGCCCGGAAAGTGTCTTATCCAAGACCCAGGTCAACGATGCCCTGCAATCTGCATCCGGGCGCCACGACCCCGCGCCCACCACCTCCGTCACTTCCAGCGAACCCGGCTCCCGCTACATCGACTTCCTGATCCCCGGCCTGCTGGGCATGAACCTGATGAACGCCGGCATGTGGGGAGTAGGTTTCGCGCTGGTAGACATGCGTCAACGCAAACTGCTGAAGCGCTTCGTGGCCACTCCCATGCGCCGCACCGATTTCCTGCTGGCCATCGCCACCAGCCGCATCATCATGATGATCGTCGAAGTTCTTTTGATGCTCACCTTCGGTGTGCTGCTGTTTCACATGCGGGTGTTGGGACCATGGCTCGGCATTCTGTTTCTTGGCTTTCTTGGTTCAATCACCTTCGGATCGCTTGGCCTGCTCACGGCCAGCCGCGCCCAAAAACTCGAAACCATCAGCGGCCTCATCAACCTGGTCATGATGCCCATGTGGATTTTCTCCGGAGTCTTCTTCTCCTACGAGCGCTTTCCCGCAATAGTGCAACCCTTCATCCGCCTGCTCCCGCTCACCGCGCTCAATGATGCTCTCCGCGCCACTATCCTCGAGGGAACTCCCCTAACCCATCAACCCGTCCGTTTGCTGGTCTTATTGGTTTGGGGAGGAGTTTCCTTCATCCTGGCAGTTCGTTGGTTTCGCTGGACTTAAACCGGAGCTATAAAATTCGGTCGTCGTTCCGAAACGCGGTTTTTGCGCGAGGAATCTGCTTTTCTATATGACTCATATATATGAGTCATATAAACTCATTCTATGGCTAAGAGACTACAAGTAATCCTGGAAGAGCAGGATTACCGCGAGATCCAACGTGCCGCCCGGACCCGCCACATGTCTCTGGCGGAATGGGTCAGGCAGGCCCTGGATTCAGCCCGCCGCCACCAACCACAAGGCAGCGTCGTGCAGAAGCTTGAAGCCATCAAACTGGCCATCCAGCACGAATATCCCACCGGCGACGTGGAAACTATGCTCAGGGAAATCGAAGCTGGCTATGCGGACAACCCGCGTCCATGATCCTGGTCGATTCCAATGTTCCCATGTACTTGGTAGGCACAGCTCATCCTCATAAAGCCGACGCGCAGCGCTTGCTGGAAAAACTGATCAGCAGCCGTCAACGTATAGTTACGGATGCCGAGGTCTTTCAGGAAATCCTACACCGCTACATTGCCATTGATCGTCGCGACGCAATCCAGCCGGCCTTTGACGCTTTGTTTGGCGTGGTCGATCAGGTGTTTCCGGTGGAATACAAGACTGTGGAGCGGGCGAAGTCGATTGTATTGGCCTACCAACAGCTCTCCGCCCGTGATGCCGTGCATCTATCCGTAATGGAGCAAAACGGAATCCGCCAGATTTTGAGCTTTGACACAGGTTTCGACAGTTTTCCCAATGTGACCCGTTTGTCTTAAAACACCATGAAATATTCGCTTGGCGGCTGCTAGAATGCAGATGTTCAGCGCGGACCAGTCTTTGGGATGGTTAAAAATAGCTGAAGTAGCGGTGTTGAGCGGGAGTAGTTCAGCGGTAGAACGCCAGCTTCCCAAGCTGGATGTCGCCGGTTCGATCCCGGTCTCCCGCTCCA
>CAZETZ010000259.1:0-4015 GCA_964514735.1 uncultured Acidobacteriaceae bacterium
TAGTTCCGCCCCATGGGCCGGGGACCTCAATGACCATATCCAAATATTGGCAGGCCTAAAGGCGCTGCCCTGATACGTACCTTTAGCTAGGAGTTCGCGGGCAACTACAACATTGGAAATAGATGGAAGGGCAACTAATCAGGATGTCATCCCTTCTACTGCCGTAAGGTTAGCCCCGCTAGAACCGTCTGCTGCTTCGCGATCAAGGATTGCACTCCTTGCCCCGCCAGACCCAACATTCTTGTTAGCTGGTTTTCGTCAAATACCTGGTGCTCAGCCGTCGCTTGCACTTCAACCATCTTGCGGCCTGCGGTCATCACAAAGTTCATGTCCACATCGGCACGGGAATCTTCTTCATAATTCAAGTCGAGCAAAACTTCTCCATCCACAACCCCCACGCTCACCGCTGCCACAAAATCGCGCAGCGGTACCGAAGTCAAAGTCCCGGCCTGAACAAGTTTTTCCAGCGCCAGCCCCAGGGCGACGAACGCTCCGGTAATAGATGCCGTGCGCGTGCCGCCATCCGCCTGGATCACATCGCAATCAATCCAGATCGTGCGCTCTCCCAAGCGGTCCAGGTCGGTCACCGCGCGCAATGACCGGCCAATCAGCCGCTGGATTTCGTGGGTGCGGCCGCTCTGCCTCCCTTTGGTGGCATCGCGCACACTGCGCGTCAAAGTGGAACGAGGCAGCATTCCGTACTCGCTGGTGATCCAGCCTTTACCACGCCCGCGCATGAATGCCGGAACAGTTTCCTCGATTGACGCGGTGCAGATCACCCGGGTGTTGCCAACTTCAATTAAGACCGCACCTTCAGCGGTGGTAATAAAGTCACGAACAATGTTCACTGGACGCAGTTGATCTGGGGTGCGGTTATCCGAGCGGTAGTGCATAAGCGCCGATTGTAAATTAATTCGCCGAAGTTCACTGGCAACCGGGAACTACGATCGGAGAACCGATGTTTCAGCCTTGCAGTCGTATCACTACTCTGCAAAGGCTGGCAGGTCGCCAGTTCTCCGATCTCAGTTCCCAGTTCTCAGTGGAGGCTCACTGCGCACGCATTTGACTGAGCAAATCTCCAGCGGCGGCGGTTTCGTAAATGCGAGAGAGGTCGGCGTGGCCGGCCAGGGTGTCTTGCTCTTGCCCATTCACCAGGATTTTCACCCGAGTGATCCCGGGAATGTTATAGGTCAGGGTCTCCACCAGCGAGACCACGGTCAACTCCTCCACCAGAATGCCGGAGCGGTGGCCAGCGGCAAACGCCGAGTTTAGATCGATGACCGCGAGCCCGGGTTCCACAAGGTAGACATTGCGCACGTCCGCTCCAGGACCCAGGGGATGTTGCGATGTTTTTGCCGTGTATACATCCATCAATGCGCGCAACAATCCCTCGGCCCGCTGCTGGCGTCCGCCAGCCAGCGGAATGACGGAGGCTTGCGGCAGCAGCACTCCCGGATCGTCATAGGCGACGTAAAGTGTGACTTGCTCGGTCGCGCCGCTTGCAGGGGGCGCCACTGGCCGGGTATAGGTCGCGCCCGTTTCGGGCTGTCTCGCCAGGCGGCGTTCGCGCCCGGCAAAGAGACCGACGACCAGGGCCGTACATGCCATCGCTACAATGCCAAATTTCATGTGACGTGGAATCATTGCCCACTCTCCAGACGGGCGCGCATATTCACAAGGGAAACAGCGATTCCGTTGACCACCGAGGTTTGATATTCCGCGGCCGCAAGACCCGCGGGATCGCCGTTGGGCGCAAGTTCGATCGCCACCGCGGCGGTTGCAATGGTATTTAGCGGCCGAATCGGGGCTGCAAGCAGGCGTGCAGTGATGTGCTCACGTTGCAGTTCCTGGGTCAGGTCTGCTGCTACCGCCCGGCTCAGCGGTAGAAATCCAGCCTGGGCCGTATTCCAGTTAAGAAAGGGCCCGCTGCTTTCCCCGTTGGGCAGAGGCAGCCAGCCGGTGTACACACGCGCACCCTTACCCTGCGCGCTGGCGTGAATGCAGATATAGATTTTTGCGTGCGCCTGGTTCACCAAATCTGTGCGTTGGTCCAGGCTCATCGTATCGTCCCCATCCCGTAACATGAGGGTCGGCAATCCTCTGGTCTCAAGCAGCGTATGCAGGCGGCGGGCAAATTCCAGGGTCACATCTTTCTCGGCGATTTGCTCGCTGAGCATCGCCCCGCGCTCTTCTCCTCCATGGCTGGCGTCAATGACGGCGAACACCGCCGCCGGGTTGCTGGCCACGGGAGTCTCCGCGGCAGGCGCGGGCACGTTTTCGGGTGGAGGTTGAGCGGAAGCAACTGGCGCGCTCGGTTCCGCAGTTTTCGCCTGCGCTACCGGAGAAAGCGTAATCGTGCGCCCGTTGTCGCTGAAGCTGGCAAAGAGCGGCACGCGCGTATTAATGACGATCTCCGCGGCGCCATTGCTCTCCTGATACGCCGCGGAGGGAATGCTCCTGCTATCAAACGTCAAGTTCGTCGAGCCCGGCGGCACCAGCGGTTCGTGGGTGAATAGCAGTTGCACCTTGCCCGGCTCGGTTGCAATTCTTGGATTGACCGGGGAGGTGAAGTTCATCACTAGCGCGGGCGGATTGCTGTCGCCAATCTGCGCCGTGAAGTGGACCGCCACGCTGCCGATGTACAACCGGCGCGAATTCTCATGAAACGTGACCGGCCCGCCAAGGACCCGCGGCAGAAGGGTGCTGAGAGAGGCCAGCGGTATCAACCCGCGTCCATTTTCCAACAGGAAATTTGCCGCGAGATCCAGGTTTTGGTTTTGCATTCGCGCCCCGCGTGAATTGGCGGCGAACTGACAGTCCACGTCGTTATAGCGAAGTTTCCATTGCACCCCGGAGGTCTGTGAGGTCACTTTGCCCAAGGGCTCGAGAATTTCCAGCAATCCGACGTAGTCGCGGCCATCCCGTTCGAGGACCGGCAAAGAATAATTCGCCACTACGGAATAGATCGCTATCCGCTTATCTTCAGGGGCCTCCGGTAGAGATACTGCGAACAACGCAATCAGCAAACATGGAATCCCACTCCACCGGAGCCAAAGCCGCTGTTCGTGGTGTGGACCAACTGGAATGGTGAAAGTCCTCGGCAGGCCAGGCCCGCTGAGGACATCTTATTGGATCGCCGGTAGTTTGCAGCTATTCCAGTGCATAGGTGGTAAAGCCGCTGATCATTTTGGGGAAGAAATCGGTGGACTTTTGCGGCATGACCTCGCCGGCAAAGGCAATATCGCGGACCTGCTCAATTTTTGCCGGATTCATCAGGAATACCACATTGGCAGAACCGCGGCGCACCTGGGCCAGGGCTTCTCCAGTATCGCGGATGTAGCTGAGGTTCTGCTGATTGCGGATGGACTCCTCGGACAACCCGAGCACTCCCTCGAGCAAGCATTTATGCAGTTGCACGACGTCCAACGATCGCTGTCGCGCGGACAGGCCGGCCAACCCACCCGGTCCCGCCGGTTTGGGAGCATCCATGAGAAACGCGCGGTTGTGGGTGACGGCCAACAGCGCGGTGCTTTCGCTTCCCGCATCTCGCAACAGCCTGGCAGCCTCGACCGCGTCAAACTCGGGGTCAATCTCCTTCACCCTGAAATAAGTCCTGGCGCCGTCCCGCAATCCATCGGACACAAAATCCGTCAAACCATGAACGACACGATGCGTTGGAAGAATCACCAACCCGGGCCGGTCCATGTTCACAAAGGTCATGACGGTGAATTCATAGGGCGCATCCGGATTCGCTGTCCCTCCCACCGCAGTCCGGCGTTCATTTCTGTAGTTGAGCGAAGTCTCATATCGATGGTGCCCGTCGGCAATGATAAGTTTTTTGTCCGACATTTTGTTGCGGACCAACTGCACCAGCCGGGGGTCGGAAACCCGCCAAACTTTGTGCTCGACGGCGTACTCGTCGAGGGTCTCCATGTCCGGCGACGTCGAAGGTTCCAGCGCCCCGTCAATCTCCGAGGCCGGATCGCTGTACAACATGAAAATCTGTTCGAAGTGC
>CAZETZ010000260.1:0-3979 GCA_964514735.1 uncultured Acidobacteriaceae bacterium
GCTTGTTGCGTTTTGCGGGCAGGGAAGTCGATGTCCAAAACTACATTGACAACACTGGCGCGCAGGTTGCCGATGTAATCGTTGGTTTTCTTCATCTGGAAAAGAAATCTAAAGCTGAGATCGAACAACTCACTCGCCAACCGCGGTTCGACTACTACTGCTGGGACCTCTATGCCCGTGTCTCGCAGTGGTACGAGCAGGACAAACAAAATCTTCAGGTCCGGTCGCAAACGCTCCATGCCATCGAGGAAGGTGGTAACGAGACTGCCGCCATTGCTGATTTGATTTCCACGGCCGTGCTCCGCCGCCACCTTGAAACCATGGAGCGGCTGGACATCGAATACGATTTCCTTCCTCGTGAGAGCGAAATCCTTCACCTACAGTTTTGGGATGCGGCGTTTGCCAAGCTGAAAGAAGCTGGAGTGCTTACGTATGAGAGCGAAGGCAAGAACAAAGGCTGCTGGGTAATGCGGCGGGCGGGAACTGCAAAACCATTAACCACAGAGGGCACAGAGAGCACGGAGGAAATCACAGAGGAAGATCAGAAAGTCATCGTGCGCTCTAACGGCACGGTGGGCTACGTCGGCAAAGACATTGCCTACCACATGTGGAAGTTTGGCCTGCTGGGACGCGACTTTGGTTATCGTAAGTTCTTCCGCTATCCCAACAATCATGACTGCTGGATTTCAACTAGCGACGGCGAAAAAGATCATCCTCACTTTGGCGATGTGGCGGAAATCTACAACGTCATTGATGCCCGCCAATCCGAGGCGCAGAGTACGGTGATCGAGGCCTTGCGTGGCTTGGGGCACGGCGAGGCCGCGGAGCACTATACGCATTTTTCCTATGAAATGGTCGCTCTCACCCCGCGCTGCGCAGCCGAGTTGGGATATCAGCTTTCCGATGAAGATAAGACCCGCTCTTATATAGAGGTCTCGGGGCGCAAGGGATTTGGAGTCAAAGCCGACGATCTGCTGGACACGCTGATCGCTTCAGCCAAAAAAGAAGTGGACTCCCGCCATCCGCAACTCGGCGATGTTGAACGTCTGGACATCGCCACCCGAATTGCCATCGGAGCGCTGCGCTACTTCATGTTGAAGTACACCAAGAATTCTGTAATGGCCTTTGACTTCAAAGAAGCGCTTAGTTTTGAAGGCGAAACCGGCCCTTATGCCCAGTATGCCGTGGTGCGGGCCACGAACATCTTCCGTAAAGGCGGACTCGATCCAACCACATTCAGCAAGAGGACCGTCGCGGACTTCACCGCATATCTGACTGACAACGAACTTTGGGAGCTGTGGCTGACCGCGGCGAAAACTTCCTACGTGATTGACCAGTGCATCGCCACCACCGAACCTGCCTACCTGGCGAAACACGCGTTTCAACTGGCACAGATGTTCAACACCTTCTATCACGGTTATCCCATCCTCGCGGAAGCGGACGAGGGGCGTAAACAATTTCTTTTGACGACGGCTTCGGTTGTACGGCGAGAGCTCATTCGCGTTCTGTCCGTGATGGGAATCACGGTCCCCGCGGTCATGTAAGGATCGTTTCCTTCCGCCGCTGGCAATGAGCATGCTTACTCCACAAAAGGACCAGTCCAACTAAGGCAAATCATGCAAGCTTCCGCGGAACTTGCTAATGTCACATGCGGAGGTAGCTCATGCGCCGGTACTGCTGCCACTGCTCCTTGTTACTCAGCTTGTTGCTCTGGCCTCTTTGTCTCACTCAAGCCCAGGAAAATCCCCGCCCGCGCATCGGCTTGGTCCTTAGTGGCGGAGGGGCCCGCGGCCTGGCCCACATCGGGGTCTTGCGCTGGATGGATGAACACCGCATTCCCGTGGACTACGTCGCCGGTACCAGCATGGGCGCGCTCGTGGGATCGCTGTACGCGACCGGCATGAATGCGGAAGAACGGCAGAAGTTGATTGACGATATCCATTGGGACAAGGTTTTCCAGACCGAGCCGGACTACCGCCAGCTTTCCTTCCGGCGCAAAGAGGACCGGCGTTCGCAGCAAGTCGCCGCTTTGCTCGGAGTCAAGCGCGGCCTCAACAGCCCCAACGGATTCAGTCCGGGACATGAGTCAGGTCTTCTGCTGGACCGCATCGCTTTCCCCTACTCTAACGTTGCCAGCTTCGACGATCTCCCCATCCCATTTCGTTGCATCGCCACGGACATGCTGAATGGCGCCGCGGTGGTCCGTCACGATGGATCTTTGTCCCAGGCGCTGCGGGCCACCATGGCGATTCCAGGAATTTTCAGCCCGGTGGAGTGGAACCATACCTTTCTGGCGGACGGCGGCCTGGTCAATAACATTCCCACGGACGTGGCCCATGACATAGGCGCGCAAGTCATCATCGCAGTGAACGTGGGTACGCCTCTGGCCGGGGCGGAGCAGTTGCAAACCCTGCAAGGAGTGTTGCTGCAAAGTCTTGCCATCGTCACCCTGGAAAATGATCATCGCGCTCTGAGCCGGGCCAACGTCATTATCGCGCCCAACCTCGGCAGTTACACCTTGTTGGACTTCGGCCCAGAACAGATCCAGGACATCATCCAGCGTGGCTACGACGCGGCCGAGCACAACCGGGAAAAGTTGAAAGCCTATGCGTTGACCGAAGAGCAGTGGAAGCAATACAGGGCCACGGTGGATGCCCGCAAACGTTCCATGCCCGCCTCGGTGGCCACGCTCGAAGTCGCAGGCACAAGCCCGTCGGAACAACAACGGCTGGAAAAAGAGTTCAAGAAATTTGTCAACACCAAACTGGATACCGGCGCGTTCGCAACTCGTCTCACCCAGACCGCCGGCGAAGGCAAGTTCGATCGGCTGGGCTATGAGGGTTTTGTCCGCGATGACGCTCCGGGGTTGCGCATTTTGGCCCACGAAAAGACTTACGGGCCGCCCTTTCTCGACCTCGCCGTGAACGTAAGCGGTTCTGGGGTCGGCACATTCGATTTTGCCGCGGGCGCCCGCGTCACCTTCATGGATGTAGACCGCCATGGCGGCGAATGGCGCAGCGATATCCTGCTGGGTTCCAGCAGCCGCGCTGCCACCGAGTTCTATCAACCGCTGGGGGCAAGCCGGTTGTTCGTGGCCCCCGATTTTTTCTTCGACAAAACCGCGCGCAATTCGTTCTCCAACGATCAGCGGATCGGCGTACTGCGCGAGGAGCGGGGAGGCGGCGGGCTGGATTTTGGCGTCGCGCTTGCCCGCAACAGCGAACTCCGGGCCGGCTATCAAATTTTCATCGCCGATCTGGCCCCGTTGATCGGCAGCACCGGCTTGCCGAATTTGAGCGGCAGCAGCGGACAGGTCCGCCTGCGCTATGTTTTGGATGGCCTGGATAGCGCCACCGTTCCCAGCAAGGGCGAACGGGTGACTTTGAATCTTTCCCATGTCTTTCAGAGTCCCGGCGCAGCACGTTCCTTCAATCAACTGGAATTGCAGTCCTCCACTTTTGCGCCGCTGAGTGAAAAGACGTCCCTGTTCCTGAACCTTTCGGGAGGAGCGACCCTTCATGGTGACGCCGGAATTCTTCAGTTGTTCTCTTTGGGAGGCCCCTTCCGCCTGGGTGCTTATCTGCCCGACCAGTTCCGCGGCAACCACTACGCCTACTCCGCGCTCGGCTTCCGCCGTGACCTTTACCATTTGCCGCCGCTGGTTGGAAAGAAAGTGTACTGGGGAGGATGGCTGGAGGCGGGTAGTACGTTTAACGATCCAGGCGCGGTAGTAGTTCGCGGCAGCTTGAATCTGGGAGTGATTGCAGAAACCATAGTTGGCCCGGTGGCTCTGAGCGGGAGCGTCAGTGCCACAGGACAAACGAAAGTGAATTTCTCGGTGGGGAGGCTATTTTAAGCAACCCCAGGCATGATTGTCATTCCGACGATTCGAGCAGCGAAGAGGAGGAATCGCCTTTTGCCGGCGGCGTCCTCGCCGCGCTCCAGGGAAAGCGGATTCCTCGCGCCAAAGACCGCGCTT
>CAZETZ010000261.1:0-1411 GCA_964514735.1 uncultured Acidobacteriaceae bacterium
GCGGCAATCGGCGACTGGAAGAAGAAGAAGGAAGATGGTAAGCAAGCAGAAGCCGTAGTCGCAAAGTAAGAAACAAGATTTTCCTCTGTGCGACTCCGTGCCTCTGTGGTGAAAGGTTTTGGTTTTGATCTTCTGTCAGCAATAAACCTTTCACCACAGAGACACAGAGTTCCACAGAGTAGGGCTAACTATGAGCACCGTAGCTGAAGAACCAAAAACCGCGCCCGCCAAGGGCATTCAGGTCACCGACAAGGCCCTGGCGCGCATCCGCGTGGCGATCAAGAAAGAAAATGTCTCGCCCGAGCAGGGCGGGCTGCGCCTGGGTGTGCAAGGCGGAGGCTGTTCCGGGCTGAGCTACAACATACGCTTTGACAGCCAGGCGCGCGAGCGCGACCGCATCTTCCAGTTCGGCGATGTCCGGGTTTTTGTGGACCCCAAGTCGTTCATCTATCTGCACGGCATGACGCTCGACTACCAAGAGACGCTGATGCAGCAAGGCTTCGTCTTCACCAACCCGAATGCATCGAAGTCCTGCGGCTGCGGCACATCTTTCTCAGGTTAGGTTGTGTAGAGCGGGCACTTCCTTCGACTTCGCTCAGGACAGGCTCTGCCCGCTCCTATCCAGCGGCCAAGCACTGTCCCAGTAAAAGCATCAGGCCGTGAAACGTGTCTTATGGCATTGGAGATCATCAACCCGCGCGCAGAAGAATCCAGCCACTCTTGCTGGTCCTGCGGCGACATGCGCGCTGCGCAGTTCTGCGGGGCCTGCGGCAAAGTGCAGCCGCCCGCGCCGGCGGACTACTTCAGTTTCTTTGGATTGCAGAAGAAATTGAACATCGACGTCAAGGCCTTGGAAAAAGAATTCTATGCATTAAGTCGCAAGTTACACCCGGACGTTTATGCCAACTCCGGAGAAAAAGAGAGGCACTGGAGCGAAGAACAAAGCTCGCACCTGAACGACGCGTATCGCACCCTAAAAGACCCGATCAAGCGCACAGAGTATCTGCTGAAGCTCGAAGGCGTGGAGTTGGAAGAGCAATCGAAGACCGCGACCGAGCAAGCCCGCGCTACCGGAGGGCAAAAGAAACAGGTAGTCCCACCGGCGCTGTTGGAAGAAGTCTTCGAACTCAACATGCAGCTGGAAGAAATGCGCATGGGCAAGAAGATGGGCGAGCGGGATGAGCAGTTGGTGAAAGACCTGGAAAACCATAAGCAGAAACTGGAAAAAGATTTCGAGGCTCTGTCCGATGAATTGAAAACATATTGGCACGACTGGGACAAGCTGATTGACCAGAAAGATGTCCTGGAAGAAGGACGGAAACAAGTCCGGGGAAAGATGGTGGATTTACTGAACCGCCGCAACTACTACCGGAATTTAGTACGAGACGTTAACGAAGCGCTGGAGAATTAG
>CAZETZ010000261.1:1511-3792 GCA_964514735.1 uncultured Acidobacteriaceae bacterium
GGCAATGCCGCCCGCAAATATCTGATCGAAACTCCGGAGCGCGCGATCTACTCCGTAAAGCGTCTCATGGGGCGTGGTGTCGAGGATATTCAAGAAGAACTGAAGCTCTTCCCCTTTCGTCTGGCGGACGATCTGCACGAGGGGGAAGTCCTGCGCATCAAATTGGGCGATAAGGAGTTTTCGCCCTCGGAAATTTCTGCTTTCATCCTGCGCCAACTCAAACGCAACGCCGAACGCTACTTCGGCGAACCCGTGAGCAAAGCAGTCGTGACTGTTCCTGCGTACTTTAATGATGCTCAACGCCAAGCCACAAAAGATGCAGGCAAGATCGCCGGCCTCGATGTACTGCGATTGGTGAACGAGCCAACCGCGGCATCTCTGGCATATGGACTCGACAAAAAGCAAAACGGAGTCGTCGCCGTCTACGATTTGGGTGGCGGCACGTTCGACATTTCGATCCTCAAGCTGCACGATGGCATTTTTGAAGTCATTGCCACGAACGGCGATACCCACCTCGGCGGAGATGACATTGACAATCTGCTGCTGACCATCGCGCTGGATGATATTCTTGGCGATCTTAAGATTGATCTACGCCGCAACCCGGAAGCGATTCAGGCCCTTCGTAAAGCAGTCATCGATGCCAAGATCAAACTTTCGGATCGCCCCACAATTCTTCTAGATCTCGAATTGCCGGGTGGTAAGCGCTATGAGCGAGAAATCACGCACCCGCAATACGAACAGTTGATCAAGCCGATTTTGGATCGCACCACCGGCCCCTGCAAACAGGCATTGAAAGACGCTGGCCTCAAGGCGGCAGGGATCGACGAAGTGGTGGCCGTAGGCGGCTCAACCCGCATCCCCGCAGTGCGCGCACTGATCCACGACATGTTCGAGCGCCCGCCACACACCGATCTGAATCCCGACGAGGTTGTAGCGTTAGGAGCGGCAGTCCAAGCCAACATCCTCGGAGGTGGATCGGAAGCCACCAAAGACATGCTGCTGCTCGACGTGACGCCGCTGTCGTTAGGCATCGAAGTGGCCGGCGGAGTTACAGATAAGATCATCCTGCGCAATTCGACGATCCCCGCATCGGCGACGCAGCACTACACAACGCAAGTAGATGGACAAGCGAATGTAGCCATCCACGTGCTGCAAGGCGAGCGCGAGCTAGCCAAAGACTGCCGCTCACTGGCACGGTTCGACCTAAAAGGAATCCCTCCGATGACCGCCGGCATGCCGCGCATCGAAGTGAAGTTCCTCATCGACGCCAACGGCATCCTGCAAGTGACGGCCCGTGAGCAACGCAGCGGAACTGAAGCCCAGATCGAGGTCCAGCCCAGCTATGGCCTGACTGACGAGCAAGTCGAGAACATGATTCTCGAATCCTTCGACTCGGCCGAAGAAGATTTCCGTCAGCGGCAGATCATCGAAGCGCGCAACGAGGCGGATACGATCCAGTCTGCCCTGGAAAAAGGAAAGAAGAACCCAGCTTGGGGATCGCTCTCCAACGACGAAAGAAAACAAATTTCCAGGTTGGAGAAATCTTTAAGCGAAGTGAAGGGCAGCGAAGACTACCAGGCCATCCGCAAAGCAATCGATGCGCTGAATCAGGCTACGACCCGGCTGGCAGAATTAATGATGGACGGCGCGGTGGCCACAGCGCTCAAGGGAAAAAAAATGGACCAGACAGATCTGGGCGAAGGCCCGGAGGCGCCGCATCCGGTGGCCAAGGCGGAGTTTGAATGACCTCTGTGCGACTCTGTGTCCTCTGTGGTTCAAGGTTTTGACTTCCGTCGGGAAAATCAAAAGCTTTAACCACAGAGAACACAGAGTTTCACAGAGGAACGTCACACAGAGGAAACAGGAGCAATATGGCAGAAGAGAAGAAGCACGGCGGGGCGGCGACAGTGGATGCTCCCGGTGAAAACACAGTCGAGGTGACATTCCTGCCCGAAGGCAAGACCGTGCAATTCGAACACGGCAAGCTGAAATATTTGAACCACGGCGAGCCACAGTCCATTTTGGACGTCGCGCTCAACAACGACATCAAGCTCGACCACGCCTGCGGCGGCAATTGCGCGTGCACGACGTGCCATGTGTGGGTCAAAGAAGGCGCGGAAAATCTCTCCGCCATGGATGACGACGAGGCCGACCGCCTCGACATGGCTGCGGATTTACAACTGAACTCGCGGCTGGGATGCCAAGCGGTGATTCAGGGGCCGGGGAAAGTTGTGGTGGAAATTCCCGCGTGGAACCGGAATTATGTTTCGGAAGAGCACTA
>CAZETZ010000262.1:0-2025 GCA_964514735.1 uncultured Acidobacteriaceae bacterium
GTGTGGCCGAATTCACCGGCTTCTTCCTGCTGGGCAAGCTGATTGAATTCGACAAGACCGAAAAGATATTTACCAATCCATCCGACAAGCGGACGGAAGACTACATCACTGGCAGGTTTGGATAAAAACTATGCGCAGCCGATTCCACCAGGAACTAGACGAACTCCGTGCCCGTCTCTTACGCATGGGCGGACTTGCCGAGCAGGCCGTAGACCGCGCCTGCCAGGCCTACATTGACCGCGACCTCAAGCGCTGCCACATGGTGCTCGAAGGCGAAACCCAGATCAATCTCGTCGAGCGCGAGATTGACGAAATGTCCTTCGACCTGCTCGCCATGCAGCAGCCCATGGCCGTGGACCTGCGCTTCATCCTCGCCGTAAGTAAAATCAACGCCGACCTCGAGCGCGTAGGCGATCAGGCGGTCAACATCGCCGAGCGCGTCATGGACATGGTCGAGCTCCCGAAAGTAGACCTCCCGGTAGACATCCCGCGCATGGCAACAGCAGTCTCCGCCATGGTGCGCCGCGCGTTGGAATCCTTCATCGAAGGCAAAGCCGAGCTGGCACAAGCTGTCCTGGAGATGGACAACGTCGTAGACCGCATGAAAAACGACGCATTCATCACTTTAGTAAAAGCCATGAACGATCGTCCGGAGATCACACGCCAGGCGCTAGATGCTCTGCTAATCGCCAGAAACCTGGAGCGAGTAGCGGACCATGCGACCAACATCGCCGAAGACGTAATCTTCTGGGTCCGCGGCGCCGATGTCCGCCACAACGCCCCACAAGAAGAGCCACCTCAACCACCGGTCACTCAAGCCGCCACAGAAACTCATTAAGCAGAATCAATCGGATGCCCCCAGGTCTCGCCGCTATTGCGCGACCTGGGGTGGTCCACTTCCAATCTTGTAAGATGTTGTTTTCGGGGGAGTCCTTGAAGCCCTTCACCTGCTCCATTCTCCTACTTTCACTATTTGTTTCGCTTCTGGCAGCGGAAGACGCCCCTCGCCAAATTCCGCTGCCCTCGAGCAAGCTGCTCACAACCCCCACTCCCGGTCATCTGGGTCCCGTGAACGGCTTCCCGGTCACCGCCGCCATCAGCCCCGACCAACGTTACGCCGCGTTCCTCAACGATGGCCACGCCACTCAGGCCAACGGCGCCCGCCAGTCCATTGCGATTCTCGACCTGACTTCGAACCAAATCACCGATTTCCCCGAAGCCCGTCTTCCTGAAAACGCCCACCAAAGTTATTTCATCGGTCTGGCCTTCAGTACGGATGGCGCTCATCTCTACGCCTCCATGGGATCCATCACCGACCCGCAAGGCAAGAACCCCGGCAGCACAGGAGACGGAATTGCGGTTTACCGCTTTCGCGAAGGCCAGGTCGCGCCAGAACGCTTCATCCAAATCAAGCCGCAGAAAATCGCTAACGGAAAAAAGATTGCCTCCGCGCTTAAGAAGACTGGTTCCCACCGAGCGGTCCCCTATCCCGCTGGGTTGGCTGTGGTTCGCCCGGAAAAGAAAGGCAAAGCATCTGCGGACCTCCTGCTGGTTGCCAACAATCTCTCCGACAATGTTGTCCTGCTTGACTCCAAGAATGGCCGCGTCCTAAAGCATTTCGACCTGAGCGTTCAGGCAAACATCCCCGCATCGTTTCCATATACGGTAGTCGCCTCCAGCGATGGACGCCGCGCCTGGTGCAGCCTGTGGAACCTGTCCCGCATCGCCGAACTCGACTTGCGCAAGGGAACTGTCGCCCGCTGGATTCCTCTGCTCCTGCCACAAGACCCAATTGCCCCCGGCTCCCACCCCACGGCCATGCTGCTGACTCCTGATGAAAAGCTGCTGTTCGTCGCGCTCTCCAACGCCGACCGGGTGGCTGCTGTTTCCACTACAAGCGGCAAAGTCGTCCGCTGGTTCGATACCGCGGTAGAAATCCAGAAGTTCGCCGGACACACCCCCAACCCCCTTGCCCCTCTCCCCCCCCTCGCCCGCCCCCCCCCTGGCCCCCGCCCCCCCCCACCC
>CAZETZ010000262.1:2035-3780 GCA_964514735.1 uncultured Acidobacteriaceae bacterium
ATCCCGGGGTAGAAATCCAGAAGTTCGCCGGAACATCTCCCAACGCCCTGGCGCTGTCCGCCGACGGGACCCGGCTCTACGTGGCCGCCGCCGCCATCAACGCGGTCGCAGTTTTTGATACCTCGAATTTTTCCCCCGCAAGCGCGGGACCCTCCACCGACCGGGCCTTAGGCTTCATCCCCACCGAGTGGTATCCAACTTCGCTGGCGGTCGTCGGCAACGATCTCCTCATCGCTACCGCCAAAGGCCGAGGCACTGGCCCAAACAATTTTCCTGGCGCAACCGAATCGGAAAAAAAGAAGCACGAAAATGCCTACATCGCATCGCTTCTCTATGGCTCGCTGGCGCGGCTGAAATTATCCGAAATAGAAACTCATCTCCATGACTTCACCGAGCGGGTGGAGCAAGACGAGCTGTTCCGCGGCGACCCCGGCAAAATCGAATTTGCCCAAGGCCAAAACCCCATCCGCCATGTGATCTACATCCTTAAAGAAAACCGCACCTACGACCAGATTCTCGGCGATCTAAAAGTAGGCAACGGCGATCCGTCGCTGGTGATGTACGGCGCCGACGTCACCCCCAACCAGCACAACCTGGCCCTGCAATTCGGCGTGCTCGACAATTTCTACGACAGCGGTGAAGTCTCAGGCGACGGCCACGAGTGGTCCATGGCCGCCATCACCACCGATTACAACGAAAAAACCTGGCAGATCACCTATCGCGGCAGGGAGCGCACCTATGACTACCAGGGATCGGTCGCCGACGAGTACCCGCTGCTGCTCGGCCAGCCGGATGTGGATGCGCCATCCACCGGCTACATCTGGGACAACGTAGCCGCCCACGGCCTCACTTATCGTGATTACGGCGAGTTCATGGGCGTGACCTGGTGCGAGCCGCAAAGAAAAAGTTCCTTCTCGCCCCAGCAGGGCACGCCCTCGCCATTAAGCGCAAATTGTGAACACCCGGTTGTAAAGCAAGGAGAGTTACTGCCCGCAAACATCGGTCAGCCCCACGGTTCGCCCAGTCCATGGCCGTGGCCTGTCCCCATGCTGCAACGAACCGAAGCAGTGAAAGCGGCCTGGCGCGATCACTTCGACCCGTTGTTTCCCGATTTCAACACCGAATATCCCGACCAGTTGCGCGCCGATGAATTCCTCAATGAATTTGAAGGGTTCGTCCGCGCCCGCCAGCAAGGCAAGGGAACTGAACTCCCGCAATTCGTCCTGCTCTATCTACCCGACGACCACACCCACGGCACCAAAGCGGGAGCACCGCGTCCCGCAGCGTCGGTCGCCGACAACGACCTGGCAGTCGGCCGCGTGGTGGAAGCTGTCTCCCACAGTCCTTATTGGGACGATACCGCAATCTTGATTTTGGAAGACGACGCCCAGGACGGCGCCGACCACGTCGATGCCCACCGTTCCACTGCCTACGTCGTCAGCAAATATTCGCCCGGCGCGGCAGATCATCCCTTCGTCGATTCCCGCTTCTACACCACCGTCAACCTGGTCCACACCATCGAGACTTTGCTGAATCTTCCCCCCATGAACCAGAACGACGCCTACGCTCCGGTCATGGCCCCGCTTTTCTCCGGCCCAGGAAACCAACCGCCGTTCAAGGCCGATTGGAAAAACCGCGACAATGGCCTGATCTATCAGACCAATCCCGCGCACGCCCCAGGATCGGCCGAATCCGCCAAAATGGATTTCACCCACCCCGACGCGGTGAATACCACCGTCCTGAAT
>CAZETZ010000263.1:0-2450 GCA_964514735.1 uncultured Acidobacteriaceae bacterium
CATTTCGCCACCGGCCGGCAGGAGCGGAGCAGCGAGCCCGAAATCTGGGAAGGCATTGACGATGTCGACGACGGCGAACTCTGGGAAACCCACCTCAGCCTGAAATCGCGCCTGGTCGATTTCGTGCGCAAGCGCGCCATCGAACAGGCCGAGCGCCGCAACGAATCTCCGGAAACTCTGCAAAAGCTGAGCCGCATTCTGGGCCCGGACGCATTGACCATCGGCTTTGCCCGGCGCTTCGCCACCTATAAGCGCGCCAATCTGCTCCTGGCGGACATGGAACGGCTGGCTGCAATGGGGAATGACGCCAAACATCCGGTGCAGTTCATCTTTGCCGGAAAGGCCCATCCGCGGGATGAACCGGGCAAGCGCGTGCTGCAAGAGGTCGCGCGATTAATGCGCAATGCCCGCTTTGCCGACAAATTTGTATTTGTCGAAGACTACGACATCAACGTGGGACGCCATTTTGTCCAGGGCGTGGATGTGTGGCTCAACAATCCGCGGCGTCCTTTAGAAGCCTCGGGGACCAGCGGCCAGAAAGTGGTTTTAAATGGGGGCCTCAATCTCTCCGTGCTCGACGGCTGGTGGGCGGAAGCCTACGACGGCCTGAACGGTTTTGCCATCGGCACCGGTAAGACCCACTCCAACCTGGATGCGCACGACGCCCGCGATGGCGCGGACCTGTACCGCGTCCTGAAAGAGGAAGTAATACCGCTCTACTACCAGCGCGACCGTGACGGCCTGCCGCGTGGCTGGATCAAGCGCATGAAGCGCACGATCCGCACCCTGGGCTGGCGCTTCAACGCTGACCGTATGGTGATGGATTACACGCTGAAGTGTTACATACCTGCCGCTGGCGGCAAGTCCAGCGATATGAGGGTCACTCTGTAAGGTCGGCCGGTTGGCGCTGATTGTTATCCTGCGCCAGCCGGCATTATTTCTGCGTACGAATGTGCTCCATCAGGCTTTGAAACAATCCCGGCAATCGGCCATTCCATTGGTTCCAATCGTGAGCCCCAGGTCCCGCGTGGAACTCATAGCGGAAATGGCGTTCGGCCAGGATTTTGGCGAATTGCCGGTTTGACGGCAACAATCCCTCTTGTTCCCCGCACGTCAAGAAAAGATAGGGCACATTTTTGGGGTCAACGGCACGGGCCAGCACCAATGGATCATTATTGCGCTGTGTCTGGCCGCCCCAAGGCCCAAAAATAACGCGATGAGATCGCCATTGCCCAATCCGTTTCATCGAGAACGGACGGCTAGGCACATCGATTGCAGAACTCAATCCTCCTGCAAACACGAACAATTCGGGATGAACCAGTGCCAACTTGACCGCGCCGAAACCGCCCATCGAGACGCCAATGATTGCGCGGTTTTCGCGGCTGCTTGCCACTGGGAATCTGCTCTCAACATCGGCAATAAGATCTTTCACGATGTAGTCTTCATAACGGTCCTGTGGCCGGTCCGCTGCATTGGTGTAATAGGAGGAACCTCCTTCTGGCATAACCAGGACCAAACCAGACTCGGCAAACTTTGCGACGTCCGAATAGTTTGACCAGTCACGATAATTCCCTCCGCCTCCGTGGAGCAAATACACCACGGGAAGTTTTCCCAATGCGACCGCGCTGGGAAGGATCACCCGGTATTGCATGTCGCGATCAAGAGCAGCACTGTGGAATGTTACGTCCTGCATTCGAACCTGTGGAGTCAGGCGAGGATGATCGGGGTTAACCTCATTTTTCTTGTTGCATCCAGCCTGGAGTAGCAATACACAAACGAACAGGCCACGCATTAGGCGCCCGCAAAAGCTGTTTACAACCATTAACAATTCTCCTGATCAGAATGAGCCTTTTTCATAAAGCTTCCGGTCAATCCCATGATCTAATTTAACCGGAGGCAGCATGAGCGACCCGCGTTATCCGATCGGCAAATTTAACTACGATGGTGCGCCCAGCGAAGAACAACGGAAAAAGCTGATCGAAGATATCGCCCAGGCCCCAGCCGCACTCCGCGCCGCCGTAAAGGGACTCTCTCCGGAACAAATTGAAACTCCATATCGGGAAGGCGGCTGGACGGTGCGTCAGGTGGTCCATCACGTCCCGGAAAGCCACATGAATGCGTATATCCGCTTCAAACTCGGCCTCACCGAAGACCAGCCCACGATCAAGCCTTACATGGAAGACCGCTGGGCCAGTTTGCCGGACGTGCAGTCCACGCCGCTGGAAGTTTCCCTGTCGCTGCTGGAACTGCTGCATGATCGCTGGGTGCGGGCGCTTAGAGCGATCAAGCCGGAAGAATGGAAGCGGGCGTTTAATCATCCGGAGCTGGGTCTGATGCCGCTGGAAAAAAATCTTTGTCTTTACTCGTGGCATGGCCGGCATCATGTCGCGCACATCACGGAACTGCGTAACAAAATGGGTTGGTAGTACTCCCAATCCCTGTCATCCTGA
>CAZETZ010000263.1:2550-3759 GCA_964514735.1 uncultured Acidobacteriaceae bacterium
GGAATGCGCTACACCGGCAGGTGCAGCCGCCAGGCAATGTAACTTGCAGCCTCGCGAACCACGGCTTGCGCCCTCAGAAGCGCTGTCCGCGGACGCGAATCCGGCCGCGGCGCCACATACACTTGCAGTCCCTCATGCTCCAGCAGTTTGCGTATGCGGAATACGTGATATGCATCGCTGACCGCGAGGCAACTGCGCATATGGTTCGCGCGCATGATCACACCCACCCGTTGCGCGGACCGGGCCGTATCCGAGCCCATGGTTTCGGCAATCAGGCTGGCCTCGGGAATGCCGCGATGCATCAGGTAATCGCGGCCCACGCCGCCTTCGTTATATTTGGGATCGTCGCCCGCGCCGCCGGTGGTGATTACAACCGGGGCCACTCCTCGCTGAAAAAGATAGAAGGCGTGATCGAGGCGGGCGCGTAACACCGGAGAGGGCCGGCCAGAGTATTCCGCGGCCCCGAAGACGACAATGGCATCTGCTGGATGCACTTCCTGCTGCGCTGATTCCCGGACCACCCAGAGGCAGGTCCAACCAAACCAAAGCAGAAATGCCAAAAGCAACCAAACCAGCAGCTTCAGCAGCCCATGGCGTTTAGCTTTGCCGCTCATCCCTGGGCAAAGAACTCCGAAATCTCCTGCGAGGAGATCGCGCCCTGCCGCAGGACATACCAGCGTTTCTCCTCGTCGGTGAGGTCCACGATGGTGGAAGCAATTTCCCGCGGCGAAGTGCCGCCGTCCACAATGATGGAGATGCGATCGTTCAACTGCTCGCGCACGGCCTGCGCGGTGGTGCACTCCGATTCGCCGCTGAGATTGGCGGAAGTGGCGGTGATCGGGATGGCCGCAGCCTTTACCACTTCAAGTGGAATCTTGGCATTCGGCACGCGCAGGGCCACGTTGCCGGTGTTCGCCGTGACTTTCAAAGGAAGCCGCGACGAAGCCTTCACGATAATCGTCAGCGGCCCTGGCCAATAACGGCGGGTGAGCGCATAAAATTCGTCGGGCAAGGGCTGGGCCAGCTCTTCCGCCTGGTCCACGCTTTCAATCAGCAGCGAAAGTGGCTTGTGGCGCGAGCGCGACTTGATGTCATACACCCGGTCTACCGCGCGCAGGTTGAAGGGATCGGCGGCGAGTCCATAGAAAGTATCAGTCGGCATGCCCAGCACTTCGCCGGCGCGAATCTGGTCGGCGGCATAACGAATCA
>CAZETZ010000264.1:0-3754 GCA_964514735.1 uncultured Acidobacteriaceae bacterium
CCGGCGATCCCGCTGAGTTGGCGGCATCGCACAGCGCGAATGGCGCGGATGAAGTTGTGTTGCTCGATATTTCGGCGACGCATGAGAACCGGGAAACTTTGGTGGATACGGTGCGTCGTACTGCACGTGAATTGTTTATTCCCTTTACCGTGGGCGGCGGGATTCGTACTTTGCAGAATGCTGGGGAAATTTTCGACGCGGGCGCAGACAAGGTCAGCATCAACTCGGCGGCGATTGCTGATCCTACTTTGATTACGCAGATTGCCAACCGCTTTGGCTCGCAGGCGGCGATTGTGGCCATAGACGCCAAGCGGGTAAATGGCGGCTTTGAAGTCTTCACTCACGGTGGACGCAAAACTTCCGGGCGGGATGCGGTCGAGTGGGCCCGGGAAGCGGAAAAACGCGGCGCCGGTGAAATTCTGCTGACCTCCATGGACCGCGACGGCACCGGCAAAGGATTTGACTGCGAGCTAACTGCGGCGGTCGGCGATGCGGTGCGCATTCCGGTGATTGCGTCCGGGGGAGCGGGTGGCGCAGAGCATTTTGTAGAAGTTTTTGGCGCAGGCCATGCCGACGCGGCGCTGGCGGCTTCTATCTTTCATTTTGGGTTGAGTTCGTTTTCTGATTTGAAGCAGCAGTTGCAGACGGCGGGTATTCCGGTGAGGTTTCCGTGCTGATTCCTTCGATTGATTTGATGGGTGGAAAAATCGTCCAGTTGGTGCAGGGGCGTAAGAAGGCCCTGGAGTTCGACAATTTCGATGAGTGGGTGGAGCGGTTCTCCGCTTTCCCGTTAGTCCAGTTGATTGATCTCGATGCGGCGATCGGCACGGGAGACAATCGCGCGCTGATCGGAGATTTCGTGCGGCGGCTTCCCTGCCAGGTCGGTGGCGGGATTCGCACGATCGAGACCGCGCGGGAAATTCTGGCGCTGGGTGCGCGGCGGGTGATTCTGGGATCGAGTCTGATTGCGACGGGAAAAGTGAACACGGCTTTCGCGCAGGAGATCGCCCAGACCGTCGGCGCGGACAAGCTGGTGTTTGCCGTGGATGCCAAGGGCGGCAAGGTCGCCATCCGCGGCTGGCGCGAGGAGACGGTGCTGACTCCAGTAGAGATGATTCGCGCGCTGGATGCGTGGTGCTTTGGGTTTCTCTACACGCATATTGACAATGAAGGGTTGATGAAGGGGATCCCGTTTGAAGTGGTCCGCGAGCTGCGTGGGGCGACATCGAAACAACTGATTGCGGCGGGCGGGATTTCGTCGAATCAGGAGATTGAGCAGTTGCATGCAATGGGCGTCGATGCGGTGGTGGGGATGGCGCTGTATTTAGGGAAGCTGGATTTGGGGGCGATGCGGCCCGTTCCTTCTTCAAGCTAGTAAACCGGGTGCCCCAGGTCTCGCCGATTTTGCTAGACATTGGAGTTGCCCTTCGAATCGCAACTCTCAATATTCATCCATCGCGTAGGTGCTGTGTCAGTAAGATTTTGAATGACCTCGGTAACTTGTACTGAATTCCCATCTAGGTCATCTTTCTATCCTAGAAATTGGGCCCCGCAGTTTGTTCCAACCTTGAGGTGCACAATGAAACAGTTTTTCGCCGTAGTTCTATTTTGCGGCTTATGCCTGGCTCAACAACCAACCAGAGAGCATCCTTGCCCTGCGGGAAAGCACATGGAGGGCGACTATGATCGGGTCTACGCTTGCGTTCCTGACTCAGTAACTGCTCAGGCAGCGCCAAAATCCGATGCGCCTACTTCCACCACGCAAACAACAAACAACCTTCAAGGTGCGACATGGGAACCAAAATTCGACTTCGACGATGAACTTTATCCTTCGTTCGTACTTTCGATGAGTGGGCGGACTTTTAAAGCTCCCGCGAATTCCCACTATCTTGGAGACGCCTTAGGACTAGCTGAAGTACTCATTCGCCCGACTGCTCCCAATACAAAAGTGCACGTCGAGATTCAGGTCGAGGGGTTTTCAGAAGTAAGCACGTCGGATGTCACGCTTGATGAGGCCAGCCAACAATATACGGTCGCGCCGCTCATACGCTGGAATTTCGAGCGACTGGCGAACCTCAACCAATCGGTTCCGGCAACGGTCGTCTACAAAGTCAGTATCAATGGAATGGAAGGACATGAGACCCGATCCGTTCGCGTACGCTCAGTCAATGACGTGCCTTTTGCTCTCGTAACTCCGGAGGGAAAACCTAAGGATTTATCCGTCCTGTTCGCCGCATATGTAAATGAGAGCCATCCGTTTGTGCAGTCGGTTCTCCAGGAAGCGCTGAATTATCGTGCTGTAAACAGTTTTAGTGGATATCAAAGCGGCCCTGACGGCGTTCGCTTGCAGGTTTTTGCGTTGTGGAATGTCTTACAGCGCCGAGGACTCCATTATTCCAGCATCACAACGGCATCGGCCTCTTCACCAACGGGCCACGTTTATAGTCAGGCAGTCCGCTTCATTGATCAGAGCGTACGTACCCAGCAGGCAAATTGTGTTGATGGCGCGGTGCTATTTGCTTCTCTCTTATACAAAATTGGGATTCAGCCGATCTTGGTGCTTAAACCGGGCCATATGTTTGTCGGTTATTACCTGGACGCAGACCATAAACAGTTTGAGTTCCTTGAAACCACATTGCTCGGGGCTGGGCATCAGCCTACTATTACCAAAAATATTGCTTTCTCCCCAATCCTGCACCCTGCACAAGGCAGTGAGTCTTGGCGGCAGTTTGTAGCCGCAGTACAGTATGCAACGAATGTATTCAGTCAAGAAGTTGCGCCAGCAATCGGACAGCATCGCCCGCAATATGCGTTCATTGATGTTGCGAAGGCTAGACAACTAGGCGTAAACGCAATTCCGCATAACGATTGAAAAAATTGAGAGGGCAACACATGAAGGAAACAACGTACGACGAGGCAATCCTACAAAAATATGCCGATGAGCTTTATAGCGAAGCCCGATGGATAATCGCGACAACTACGCTGAAATATGCGTTTGTAACTTTCATGGCAATTGCGCTTTTATCCAGTGGACTGAGCTTCATGAAGCACCCCGCCGGCAACACTGACCCCGATGCAACTCTAGCTCTTGTACTGGCAGCTATTGCCGCAATAGTTGGCCTTGCTGCTGGGCGTCGAAAAGCCTTCCTCCTCAAACTGGAAGCTCAAAAAATACTTTGCCAGCGACGGATTGAACTCAACACCCGAAGCAACGCCAAACTAGAAAGCATGGCTGCTATAGCCGGAAAATAGCCTAATACCAAGCCTCGCGGTTTTTGCGCCCCGCATCCAGGGCAGTAACAAGCTAGGTTCCGTGCTGAGATAATCACAGGCATTCACAAATCCGCACAAGTCAATCCAGAGTTAGGTTCGTCACCATGACTGATAAAGAAGCCTTGCGAGCATTCGCACAAAATCAAAAGTTGGATCAATCTACGATCAAACGGTTATGGAGATATGGACTGATTGAGGTTGACGACATAACGACTCTTGATACACCTGCGGGACGGGTCTATAGACCAATGGCGATCACGATGAAGGGCCAAAAACTGATGGAGAACTAAACGGAGATGCGGCTGGTGCCGTCCCTGCCGGGACTCGGACTTTCACTTTCGCTACCCGGCACTTCCGTGCCGGGCTTTCGCATGCCGTGCCTGCGGCACTTCGATGGTGGTGGGAAGGGCGTTTGTGTCGTGGCCGGACCGCATGGCATCGGAAGCTGGATTTATCGAATTCCTCCAATGACGTTGAATTT
>CAZETZ010000265.1:0-1333 GCA_964514735.1 uncultured Acidobacteriaceae bacterium
GCGCCTTCCACCCGGCGCAGCGCATCGGAAATGGCTTCCGGCAGGGTATGTTCCTTGGAAAGCGCGATCAGATGAACGATAACTTCAGTATCGCTGTTGGTTTGGAAGATCGAGCCCTGTGCCTCCAGCTTGGCACGGATTTCGGTGGCGTTGACTAGATTTCCATTGTGCGCCAGCGCGGTCACGCCTTTATTCGACGTCACCATGATGGGCTGGGCGTTGAGCAGGGCCGAGTCGCCGGCGGTGGAGTAGCGCGTGTGTCCGATGGCCAATGTTCCGCGCATGGGAGCGAGCCCATCGGGCGTAAAAATGTCTGCCACGAGGCCCATTGCTTTATGGGCGCGCAGTTGCATGCCGTTCGAGGTGACGATTCCCGCCGACTCCTGTCCACGATGCTGCAAAGCATGCAGCCCGAGGTAGGCGAGCGTCTCCGCTTCGGGGTGAGAGTAGATCGCGACTACGCCGCATTCGTCGTGAAATTTGTCAGGAGTCATAATTAGCTCTCAGCTTTTAGCTCAAACCCTCCGCGAAACTCTGTGCTCTCTGTGGTTCAAGTTTTTGATTTTTGTCGATAGAAAATCAAAACCAAAACCTTTAACCACAGAGGACACAGAGTCGCACAGAGAAAATCCCTACGCAACTAATTCCGGATCCGCCTTCAGCGCAGCTTCAATAGCGCCCTCATACCCGTCGCGCAACTCACTCACCGACGCCGACACGACCACCCGGCCATCCAACCTGATCTTAACTTTATCGGAAACGGTTTGCCCGATGACATCGGCAGAGAGGTTGTATTTTACCGCCAATTGTTGGATTCGCGAGAGGTTACTCTGGTCGCAAGAGATGATTACCCGGCTCGCGTCTTCGCCGAACAGCACGAACTCAGGCGGCAAGCCACTCGACACCAGATCCACGCTGATTCCAAAGCCTTTAGCGAACCCGGACTCGACCAGTGCAACGGCCAAACCGCCCTCTGTACAGTCGTGCATCGACTCCGCGAGTCCTGCTTTCGATAGCTCAACCAACGCCTTTTGCAAAGTGGCTTCGCGGTCAAGTTCGAGGGCTGGAGGGAATCCCCAGACTGAGCCCAGAATTTCCTTCGCATATTCGGAGGAGCCGAATTCGGTTTCGGCATCGGTGGCATCGCCAGGCTCGGAGGCACGCAGCAACACCAGAGTGCGGCCTGCTTCTTTGTAGTTGGGAGATACAGCTTGGTGGACATCTTCGATGATGCCGACGATCCCGAGGACCGGGGTTGGATAAATTCCTTCGCCCAAAGTTTCGTTGTAGAAGCTGACGTTGCCGCCGGTGATGGGAACATCGAGTTCCTCGC
>CAZETZ010000265.1:1343-3708 GCA_964514735.1 uncultured Acidobacteriaceae bacterium
TCAATCACTTGCGAAAATTGCCACATGATGTGCGGTTTTTCCGGGTTCCCGAAATTCAAACAGTTGGTTGCGCCAACCGGAGTTGCACCAGAGCAAGCCACGTTGCGCGCGGCTTCGGCGACGGCGTGCATGGCTCCAAGTTTGGGATCGAGATAACACCAGCGTCCGTTGCCGTCGAGGGCCATCGCTAATCCGCGGTTCGAACCTTTGATGCGGATCACGCCGGCGTCGCCCTGTCCGGGGCCTTCGACGGTGTTGGTCTGGACCATCGAGTCGTACTGCTGCCAAATCCAGCGTTTGCCGGAGATATTGGCGGAGGCTAGCAATTTTTTTAGATCGAAAGTGAGGTCCGTCTTGCCGAGCTTGATGTTCTCCGGCTTCTCGCGCGGAACTGGAGGCTCCCAGCGCTCCAGCGGGCGTTTGTATACCGGGGCATCGTCGGTCAAAGCTTCGTTGGGAATTTCGGCAACGAGCTTGCCGTGCTCGAACACGCGCATTTTGTTCTCGAGAATGACCTGGCCGATTTCGACGGCATCCAGTCCCCACTTCTCAAACACGCGGAAGACTTCATCTTCGCGCCCCTTCTGCGCCACCAGCAACATGCGCTCCTGCGACTCGCTCAGCATGATCTCGTACGCATTCATGCCGGTCTCACGCTGAGGCACTTTGTCCATCTCAATTTCCAGGCCAACCCCGCCGCGTCCGCCCATCTCGCAGGTGGAGCAAGTCAATCCGGCTGCGCCCATGTCCTGAATGCCCACGATGGCACCAGTCTGCATGGCCTCGAGGCAAGCCTCAAGCAGCAGCTTTTCCATGAAGGGATCGCCGACTTGTACGTTCGGCCGCTTCGACTCCGAGCCTTCGTGGAACTCTTCGCTGGCCATGGTGGCGCCGTGGATGCCATCGCGCCCGGTTTTTGAGCCAACGTAGATAACAGGATTTCCTTCACCGGCGGCCTTGGCATAAAAAATCTGATCCTCGCGGACCAGACCGAGAGCAAAAGCGTTGACCAGAGGATTGCCGGAGTAACAAGGCTCGAACTTGGTTTCGCCACCAAGATTAGGAACGCCAAAGCAATTCCCATAAGAAGCGACACCGCTGACCACACCCTCCAGAACAGAATGATTTTTGTGAATTTCAGCCAAAGTCGGCTGTGTCTGTGTGGAGCGGGCACTCATGCCCGCTCCTGCCTGAGCCGACAGGAGTGTCGGCTCCACACTGGAAATAGGCCCAAACCTTAAAGAATCCATCACCGCCACCGGCCGCGCGCCCATGGTAAAGATGTCGCGCAAAATCCCGCCGACGCCCGTGGCCGCTCCCTGAAAAGGCTCAATAAAAGAAGGATGGTTATGCGACTCAATCTTGAACGCGCAGGCCCAACCATCGCCAATATCAATAATGCCGGCGTTCTCTCCCGGGCCCTGCAACACCAGCTTGCTGCGGGTAGGCAGCCGCTTCAAATGCACGCGCGAAGATTTGTACGAGCAGTGCTCGCTCCACATCACACTGAAAATGCCCAACTCGGTGCGCGTCGGCTCGCGCCCGCCCAGCAGCTTCACGATCTTTTCGTACTCTTCCGGGGTGAGTCCGTGTTCCCGTATAACTTCCGGAGTAATGGCAGGGGGGGCGGCTGCACTCATAGGAGAATTCTATTTTCGCATCTGCGGAGGGGGAAGAAAAGGGAGAATCCAGTTGAAAAAATTTATTGTCTCAATTGATTTCTCGCCTGTGCAAAATCGGACATTAACCCCCATAATTTGCGACTACTCTGGTGATTTTCCCGTCCTGGCCGACTTCCATATATTCGCCCGACTTGGCGCCGTTCTGGTTCGTATAGTAAAGAACCAGGCTGGAAAGTCCCCACATCACGTCAATCAAATCGAACTTGAGTTGTGGATAAAACTCGAGTCCCTTCTGGAAGTAAGCGCGCAATGCCGCCTTGCCTTTCACCGTGCCGGCGGGATCGCCCAACAACTTGGCGGCCACAGGGGACACCAGGACGACGTTTTCGCTGTAGTGAGACATGATGGCGTCAAGGTCATGCGAGTTCCAGGCTTGAATCCAGTGCTTAGCAAAATTACGGGCTTTGTCTTCCGTGAGCATAGATTTGATAGCTCACCATTGTAGATGTGCAGGGGAGAGAAGGGACGGAGCAGGATGGTTCGTATCAGGGCAGCGCCTTCAGGCCGGCCGCCAATGCCACAATAGCTGAGTTACGCGCCCATGGGGGCGCAATAATTGCCCACACACTGGATGTGATTGCGCCCCATGGGCGCCAAATCAAATTCCTGATCGCATCCGGCAGGGCTTAAAGCCGCTGCCCTGATACGAAGCGATCCATAAAACTGCGGTCTTTAGCTGTTGC
>CAZETZ010000266.1:0-3691 GCA_964514735.1 uncultured Acidobacteriaceae bacterium
TAAATCTGTGTAAATCCGTGGCCCAAAAGCCGTTACTATGATTCCTGTGGCCTCTCTGCTGGACGTCCAGAACCTGACCATTGAATTTCCGGGACAAGGCGGAAAACGCCCGCTCGCCGTTCGCGACTTGTGTTTCAGCATCGGCCCGGGAGAAGTGCTTGGACTGGTAGGGGAATCGGGCTCGGGAAAGTCGGTCACTTCGCTTGCCGTGATGGGTCTGCTGCCTCCGCAGGCGACCGTGTCCGGACAGGTTTTGTTCACCGCGACCGGTCCGGCTTCGGACCTCCTGAAGCTGAGGCAGAGAGACTTGCGCGGACTGCGCGGCTCAGCCATCGGCATGATTTTTCAGGAGCCGATGACCGCGCTGAATCCGGTGATGCGCGTGGGCGCGCAGATCGCTGAAGCGGTGACTGCCCATCATGCGGTGGGAAAAAAGGAGGCGTGGGAGCGCGCCGTTTCTGCCATGAACGATGTCGCCATCCCCGACGCCCTGCGCCGCGCGCGAGACTATCCCCATCAACTTTCCGGCGGCATGCGCCAGCGCATCATGATTGCCATGGCGATCGTGAACCATCCTCAATTGCTTATCGCCGATGAACCAACCACGGCGCTTGATGTAACCATCCAGGCACAGATTCTTGAACTGCTGGGAGAACTCCGTGCGAAATTCGGCCTGGCCATGCTTTTTATTTCCCATGACCTCGCGGTGGTCTCGCAGGTTGCCGACCGGGTGGCAGTGATGTATGCGGGAAGCCTGGTCGAACTTGGCCCAAGGCAACACATTTTCCAAGCGGCGGCCCATCCTTATACGCGCGGACTGTTGCAGGCCGTTCCCACCTTAAAGACCGATCGCAACCGGCCTCTGCTCACGATTGAGGGTACGGTGCCAGGGCTGCAAGCCATGCCGCCGGGATGCCCCTTTGAACCACGCTGCGATCGCAAGGTTGCGGAGTGCGCCCAGAGCTTGCCGAAGTTGGCGGAAATTGCTCCCGGACACTGGGCGCGTTGTCCGGTTGTGAATGTGGACCCCAGCCTCTGATACGACCAGCGCTGCAAGCGCACAATTAGGAAAGGGAGGTCGGTGATGCGCCTCCCATCGATCGGCATTCCCTCTTGCGTTCCAAACTGTGTCCCCCGCAATCAGGCTATAATCGCCAGTTTCCCGGTGATGCGTGCGACTTCTTCTTCTGAGCGATATTCATAGCAACTGCGAAGCGCTGGAGGCCTGCCTCGCCGCCGCCCCCGGGTGCGACATGGTGGTCAATCTCGGGGACATCGTTGGCTATGGCGCCAGCCCGAATGAAGTAACCGAGCGAGCGCGCGGCCTGGGTAAGTTTTTTGTCCGAGGAAACCATGACAAAGCGGTGACCGGCCTTACCGATCTCAACGACTTCAATCCCGTGGCCGCCGTGGCCGCGCTGTGGACGCGCGATCAACTTACGCAGGAAAACAGCGCGTGGCTGCGGGCCTTGCCGCAGGGACCCCTTTCGATTGTCGAGGCCCCGGATGCGCAGTTTGTTCACGGCTCTCCACTCGACGAAGACGAATATGTGGTCAACAGCGAGGAGGCGTTCGCATCGCTGCGCCAGTCGGCGGCCCCCATTACTTTTTTTGGCCATACTCATTTGCAGGGCGGGTTCTACGACAACGGCGCGGGCGATGACGCCTTCTATCCCGAATACAAGACGGTCGGCAAGAGCGAGAGTTGGGAGTTTACGCTGGAAAAAGGCGTTCGTTATCTGATTAACCCCGGGTCCGTCGGCCAGCCTCGAGACGGCGACTGGCGGGCCGCTTTCGCTACCTTCGATACCGGCACTCGCACCGTGAGCTTCCGGCGCGTGCCGTATGATTTGAAGACCGCGCAGGACAAGATTAACGCGGCGAATCTGCCGCCTCGCCTGGCGACCCGCCTGGGGGCGGGCCGATGAAGCAAAATTTCCAATGAAGCTGGCCCACATATCGCTTGCCGTGCTTATGCTCATGGGTACGGGCGGCGCCGGCAAATCGCCCGATGATGTGAATGAAGAAATCAAAGTTGGCGATGCCACCCGCTCCTATCTTCTTCATGTTCCGGAAAATCTTCCGCATCAGCCTGCGCCACTGGTGCTGGTTTTTCACGGCGGCGGAGGCCATGCATCGAACATGCCGCGCTTTACCAAGTTTGACAACCTTGCCGATGCCAATGGATTCATCGTGGCCTATCCGGAGAGTTTCAACAAAAGCTGGAGCGACACCCGCGGGCTGTCGCCGGCGGATGACGTTGGATTCATCCGCGTTTTGATCGCGCACTTATCCAAGACGCTAAACCTCGATCCCAGGCGCATCTACGCCACCGGTATTTCGAACGGCGGGTTCTTTTCCCAGCGGCTGGCCTGTGAGCTGACCGGCCAATTCGCCGCGGTTGCGTCCGTAGCGGCCACCATGCCGGACACGCTGGTCCCGGTATGCAAGCCTTCCCGCCCCATCTCGGTGATGTTCATGCACGGGACCAAGGACCCCCTGGTCCACATCGACGGCGGCGCCATTCTGCGCGACCGGGGCCGCAATGTCTCCTTGGCGGAAGCATCTTCATTCTGGCGGAAATGGGACCAGACTTCATCGAAGCCCGATACGCAGGACATTCCCGACCAGTCGCATGACGGCACGACCGTGCGCCGCGATACTTACGGCGGGGGCAAGCAAGGGACCGAAGTCGTGGTTTACACCATTGCAGGTGGCGGCCATACCTGGCCGGGTGGCGCGCAATATTTGCCGGCGATGTTCGTGGGGAAGGCCAGCAAGAACCTGGATGCGACGGCTGCGATCTGGAAATTTTTCGCGCAACATCAGGGCCCTTGAGGCAGGATTCACAGCTCTCAGTTCCCGGCCCTCCGTTGGCGCAGTGTAAACTTCAGCCATGCCCTCTCCTCCCGCACTTTATCTGATCGCGCACAGCGATGGCGGCGCCCGTGGTAATCCCGGCCCGGCGGGATATGGCGTGGTCATCGAAGACAACGCGGGCAAACCCATCGCCGGCCTCAGCGAATATCTGGGCCATCAGACCAATAATTTCGCGGAGTATCAGGGACTCATCGCAGCGCTGGAATACGCTGTCACGCACGGCCCCAAAGCTTTGAAGGTGATCAGCGATTCTGAACTCCTGGTGAGGCAAATCAAGGGAATTTACAAAGTCAAAAATGCCACTTTGCAGGACCTGCATGCCCGGGCCAAACAACTGATCGCCAAGCTGGACTGGTTTTCCATCGATCATGCCTTGCGGGAACACAACCAGCAAGCCGACCGCCTGGCCAATGAAGCCATGGATAAAGGCAGTGGCCGTGGGGCGCGGGCGCCCGCGACTCTAGCTACTCCACAGGAATTCGAAGGAATCGTGAAAGACGGGACCATCAAGTTGTTAAACGGGGCCTTGCCAGAAGGAACGAAAGTCCGAGTCCGGGAAAAAAAGATGAATTAAGCCCGGCCCTTTTTGGCCGCCTTGGCCTCAGCTTTCCCCGCAACTTCCCAGGGACGCTTCGGTTTCTCAGCCGCGGGCTTATCGCGATCTTTGACCCGATCGTACTGATAAGCTTCGCTCACCGTGCCCAAAGATTCGTTATACAAACTGGGCAATCCCAATCCTTCCTTCAATTCCTCGGTGAATTGCTGTAGAGCTTTTAAGTGGTCCGCGGTGGCGGGAACTTCCGTCTTGGCG
>CAZETZ010000267.1:0-3684 GCA_964514735.1 uncultured Acidobacteriaceae bacterium
GCTGGTTGAGGCGAACAGGAGCACAAGTCAAAGGCAAGATAGAGTCCCGAGGCGTTGAACTAGTTTATCCAGTTGGCGGCTAGCCCGGAGCCCGAGCACAGATCGCTTGCAGCATCCCGCAAGGGACACAGCAAAACAGGTCGGCAAGGGTCTAAAGCGAACTACTGGCTGAGAGGAATAGGTTCAACAACACCTCGGGACTCTTATTTAGTACCCCGTCGCTTGGCGGCGATGCGAACCTCGTGAAGGGCGTCCTCCCCCCCGTGTGAAAGACTCCAGGAAGCTTCCCAGACTCGATTTCGCCGCCAGCCCGTTATAATTCACCCCGTCATGCACATCCGAAAAGCAGTTCCCGTTTACTCAGCTCTGGCTCTCATTTTGTTTCTTGCCGCCAACATATGTGGCGCAGCCGATAAACAAACCCACGAAAAAGGCGCTTCCTCACTCAATTATCACGGTTGGGCTGGGGCCTGGGTGCTCAGCAACGGCACGGTGGAGGCTGTGGTAGTTCCTGCGGTGGGGCGGGTAATGCAATTTCATTTTGTCGGCGAAGATGATGTCTTCTGGGAGAATGAAAAGCTATACGGTAAGCCCGCCGATCCCGCCGCCAAAGAATGGGCCAATTTTGGCGGCGACAAATCCTGGCCTTCTCCCCAAGCCGACTGGCAGAAAATGATTGGCCGCGGCTGGCCGCCGCCGCCGACTTTCGACGCCACGCCGCTTGCCTCCAGCAAGCAGGGCAATAGGATCGATCTGACTTCACCGGTGGATCCTGCATACGGCATCCGGGTACACCGCCGGATCGAACTTGATCCGAAACAGCCAGTCCTGACCATCACCACAACATACGAAAAAGTCAGCGGCGACCCAGTGAAAGTAAGCATCGGAGTCATCACCCAGCTCCGCGATCCGCAGCGCGCTTTCATCAAGCTACCGGAGAAATCGCAGTTCCCGGAAGGCTACGTTTTGCTTAATTTCGAAAAGCCGCAAGATCGAAAATTACAGGACGGCTTATTTTCGCTGACGCGCGCCCACGAATACCGCAGCCAGATCGGCAACGACGGCAGCTCGCTGCTGTGGATGAACGAGAAATATGCCCTGAGGATTGATTCATCTCGCATTGATGCAGCCGAGTATCCGTGGCAGGGCAGCAGCACCGTGATCTACACCAACTCCGATCCAGATGCGTATGTGGAACTGGAAACCTATGGCCCGTTAACTGTCCTGAAAGCGGGAGACAATATTGAGCGGACCAATACCTATACTCTATCGAAACGGAGCGAGAAGGACCCTGAACTGCAAGCGCGGAAAATTCTGCACTAACCGCATATTGTCTTATAACGTTTAATAGATGAGTATGGGTTGAAGAACACTAGCTCTCGCAGTCAGGAGGGGATAACCATGAATCGTCGAAAATGGTTTTCGTTGCTGGCATTACTGCCATTTGTGCTCTGCATGTCTGGCCTGGCCCAGGGACATGGACACGGTCATGGTCATGGGAAACACGACGATGACGATGATGATCAGGGCCGGTACAGATATAGCGACCATGACCGCGACCTTGCCTGGCGCTGGTACCACGATCACGAGAACGGCCTGCCTCCGGGACTTGCCAAGAAAGACCGCTTGCCACCTGGCCTGGAAAAGCAACTGGCAGTCCGGGGCACGTTGCCTCCCGGGCTACAGAAAAGAATCCGACCGTGTCCACCCGAACTCGAGCGTGAGCTTCCGCCACCACCACCCAACTATGCCCACATGGTACTTGGTGGACATCTGGTGCTGGTCAACCGCAACACTCATGTGATTCTGGATATTATTCACTTCGAACCGTAGGGGTAACGCCTGATTGAAAACGGCTGAGGTAATTGATACGTCGCTAACAAGGACTTTGTGGGGCTGGTAGCTACTCGAGCGCCGATCCCATCGGCTCATACCGGTACTTCTTCCCATCCCAAAAAATCGCCGCTATGGACTGGTTGCCATCGGTTTCCTGGGTGTAGATGGCCATGATCGTTTTCTTCCGCAGCATCATTTTCTTTACACTAATTTGCTTGTACGAAAGATTGATTAGCACGAATTTTTCCTTCGGCGAATGCCAGGTCTCTGCGCCCTGCCCGTGGATGACCAGCACCACCATCCCTTTGTTGGCCTGATCGTCAGAAACAAATCCGCTGGTGATCTTGGGATTACCGTAGCCAAAAAACGCATAGTAAGGATCAAGCACAATAAAGTTGTGCTCCGTCTGGTCAATCATGGGATTGGTGCAGCGCGCCGCCATCACCAGGTCTTCCACACCGTCTCCGTTCATATCGCCCATCATTGGCGTCTGGTTTTCAATCAAGGTACAGGTGGAGCCGAATTGTTTCTGTACAAAGTCGTTGTCTATTTTGAATTCGCGAGACCTGGAGTCGGTGGCTTGCGCGGCGGCAAACACGCTCAAAAAGAAAATCGGGGCGAGGAAGAAAAATCCACGGCATGACATAAAGACCACTTTAGTCTGGTTGTCAGCAACAAAATAGAGACATCCAGGGTGCCCGCTAATCTTTAGTCACTTTGCGTTTTTTAAAGTGCTCCCAGCCTTTTGCCTCCAGGCGGGATTTGCCACCGGCATCGGTGATCAAGATTCGTTTCGACCGTGTGATATAGCCGACCGGCGTGACGCGTACCCCCGCCAAATTGGCTGGTATCCTTTTATTTGCCGGGGCTGTGAACAGTAACTCGTAGTCTTCACCGCCGTGGAGTGTCAATGGCAAATCCACTCCGGTAGGAATTGCCGAGGCGTCAATCTCTGCCCCCACGCCGCTTTCTTCGCAGATGTGGGCCAGGTCGGTGGAAAGACCGTCGCTTACATCAATCATCGCGGATGCCAAGCCTTTCTGCCGCAACATGCGGCCCAGTGCCAGCCGCGGCTCCGGGAAAAAGTGCTGGGGAAAATCACGTGGGTTGAGCTTGCGATTGGATCGGGTCATTTGCGCAAGTGCAGCGGCAGATTCCCCAAGTTTTCCACTCACGTAAATCCTGTCTCCTGGCTTTGCCGTTGAGCGCAGGACGGCTTTCCCTTTTGGGACCGAACCGAAAACTACCACATCAGCCAGTATGCTTCCGGGCGACTGAGCGGTATCGCCGCCTGCCAAACTGACGCCGCTTTTGTTCGCCAACTTCAACAACCCCTTTGAGAATCGGTCTACCCATGATTGCGATAGATTGCGCGGCAATGCCAGAGACACAAAAAACGCAATCGGCTCTCCGCCCATGGCCGCGATGTCGCTCAATCCACGGGCCAGGTAACGGTGGCCAATGGATTCCGGTGGATGCCATTCGCGGCGGAAGTGAACGCCTTCCAGAGAAAAATCAGTCGTGACCAGAGCTTCGTGATCTGGCGGAACGCGCAACACGGCGCAGTCATCCCCGATACCGGTGACAACACCGCGCCGTTGTTTTACCTGGCGGCGGATGCGCGCGATCAGCGCTTTTTCTGTGAGTGGCATGTGTAGGGCGGACACTCCTGTCCGCCCTGCTGGCATGGTGACAAAAGCCTAGGGTCTTGTCCAATCTTGGACCCCGAAGAGTAGTTGCGCCGAGCGGACAGAGCCTGCCCTGAGCGAAGTCGAAGGGAGTGTCCGCTCCACACGCTCAACGTTTGGTGATTACTGCGGCGGGTTGAATCTCATCCACATCCACCCA
>CAZETZ010000268.1:0-3681 GCA_964514735.1 uncultured Acidobacteriaceae bacterium
CCTTGATTGTTTATTCCTTCAATGGCCAGGGCGTGGGTGGATTTCCGCCGCGCAATCTTACCCTTGACTGGTACCGGCAACTGTTTGCAGATGATGCGATCTGGACGTCGGTCCTAAACAGCTTGCTGGTAGCGTTATCGGCTGTTGCCATCTCACTGACTTTTGGAATCCCCGCAGCGTTGGCCTTAGACCGTGCGAATTTTCCCGGCAAAGCCATGTTCCGGCGACTCGTTCTATTGCCGCTAATTCTGCCTGGAATCATCACCGGTCTTTCTTTGCTCATGTTGTTCCGAGAAGGGAAAGTAAAACTCAGTCTGCTCACCATTATCCTTGGTCATGGCACAGCGCTAATTTCTGTGGCGACAACCGAAGTGTTTGCTGGATTGCAAAAATTCGATCGGTCCCAAGAAGAAGCGTCACTCGACCTCGGTGCGAACTACTGGCAGACGTTCTGGCGAATCACCTTGCCCAATTTACGCTTGTCCATCATCGGCGCGGCGCTCCTGATCTTCACCCTTTCGATGGATGAAATCGCCGTCAGCTTCTTCCTCATTGGCCGTGACAATACGCTACCGCTTGAAATCTGGGGACGCCTACGCCGTGGCATTACTCCCGAGATCAACGCCATCTCCACCATTATTTTTGTATTTTCGTTGCTGACAATCGTGACTTGGTATCGCTTGCGGCGCGAGCTGAAATTGAAACAGAGTGAGTAGTGAGCAAATAACCGATTCCAGTGTGCCCCGTCCTCGTCACGTTCTTTGCGAGAGGGCGGTGGTTTAGGTCGTAACCGATATTTGTTTGTCCGACGAAAAAGCGAAACAGGAGTACTGAAATGAGCCCCAATCGCAGAGATTTCATCAAGTTTGTGGTGGCCGGATCGGTCGCCGCGGGATGCCCGGTAGATTTGGCGCTGATCGCGCAGGCACAAACTCCAAACGCCACGAAATTAGACAGCGAAGAGAACGCCATCTGCCATCAAGTGCGCGATGGCAAGGCTTTCTCCCGGCCGCCTGCGTCGGCAAAACACGACGTGGTGATTGTAGGGGGCGGCGTAAGCGGTCTCACGTCCGCGTATCTGCTGCGCGAGCGTGATTTTCTGCTGCTCGAAAAAGAACCGCACTGGGGCGGGAACGCCTACATCATGGACTACCAGGGTGCGCGATATGCCACAGGTTCAGCATTTCTCACCAAAGATGAATCTACCTATAGCTTCTCCAAGGAGCTCGGGCTTCAGCCCTTGCCCGTAGAGGATTGGGATGGCTCAATTATTAATAATGAATTTATTCCCGACACCTGGGGAGACGGCCTCGACAAATTGCCTTATTCTCCATCCATACGCGAGGGTTTCAAGAAATTTAAGAAAGCGATTTTGGCCATTGATCTGGCCAAGCGCAGCACGGAACTCTATGGTCTTCCCTTCTCCGATTTCCTGAAGGATTATCCTGAGGAAGTGAAGTTGTGGTGGGACACCTACTGCCCCTCAAATTGGGGCGCGAGCAGCGATGAGACCGCCGCCGCGATCGCCGTCAATGAATTGCAGGGGATTGCGGGAGAAACGCGGAGAGATGACCGCTACACCTGGCCGGGGGGCTTGGGCGCAGTCACGGAAAAACTGGCGCAAGTTTTGCAGCCCAAATTCCCGGACCGTTTGCTTTCCGGAGCGACCATTATTGCTGTCGTGCAAGGGAAAAATGATGTGCAGGTCACTTACATGCAGGGCGCCGATCTCAAGACCGTCAGCGCGAAGGCCGTCGTTATGGCCACGCCGAAGTTCATTACGCGGCGCATTATCGAAGGATTGCCTGACAAGCAAAGCGAAGCCATGCACCAGATTCGCTATGCTCCTTACCCGGTTGTGAACCTAATCTTCGACAAAACTGTGTTTGACAAAGGATACGATAACTGGTGCCCAGGAAATACTTTCACCGACTTCATCGTTGCCGACTGGGTGGTGCGCAATCAACCGGATTACAAACGGAAGTACAACATCCTTTCCTGCTACACACCGCTGGCGGAGGAGGAGCGCACGCATTTGCTCACCGAATCCGGCTCTAAAAAAATTGCTGCGCGAGTGTTGAGAGATTTCCAGAAGCTGATGCCGAGCACCAATGTTGATCCAGTCGAAGTGCACATTTATCGTCGCGGCCATCCGATGTACATGGTGAACCCTGATCTTTACACCAAGGTTCAGCCCATCGTTCGCCAGCCGATGGACCGGGTGTTTTTTGCCAACACGGACTCACAAGGACCGGTCTCGACCACCGCCAGTGGAATCAATGCGGCGCGCCGCGCGGTGAAGGAATTGGAGGCGCGGTTGGCAGGGAAAGCGATGCCGAAGGAAGCGGCCCTGGTGGCAGGCTAGCTTTAGCGGATGCCCAGCAATACCGCGATATATCCGCGAACCTTTTTTAAGAGCGCAGGGTCGGATTTGGAGTGGAAGGTCGCACGACGCGTCTCCCAATCGAGGCTCTTCAGGTGATCAACCAGCACCGCGCCCTCCACCTTATCAACAATCGCCGGCAGGGCAAACGGGTAAGGTTTGCGCTGACTGGTCAGTGGACACACTACTACAAGGCCACTGGCCCGGTTGTAGCTTTGGTCGGTCAACACTAGCGCCGGACGCCGTTTGGCTTGTTCGCGCCCGCTTTGCGGATCGAAATCCAGCCACACTACGTCCCCCGCGCTGGGCACGTAACGGGTTACCATTCAATCCGTTCCTTGCCGCGCTCCCGCCCGGTGGAAATCTCCTCATAACGATTTTCGGGAGTAATCTGCGCAACCAGCTCCTGCAATAACGGGATACGATCAGTGCGCCGCAACTTGATTTGTCCCCCGGCAGCTTCCATTAGAATATGGTCACCTTCGGACAGCCCGGCCTCCTCCGCTAAAAGCTTGGGAATACGGACTGCGAGACTGTTACCCCACTTCACCACTTGAGCGTTGGCCATAGATATACAAAGTATACACCGATGTTTATATGATGTATACACTTCGTTTGCGGCCAAGACAGGAGGCTTCCCGGGAGATCATGTAAAGTAGATGGAGGTTCTATGAAAGGTTACCTTTGAGTTCTTCTATCCGCAATATCGCTATTATCGCCCACGTGGACCACGGCAAAACCACGCTGGTTGACGCCATGCTGAAGCAGAGCGGCACTTTCCGCGCCAATGAGCACATCATCGAGCGGGTCATGGACTCCAACGACCTGGAGCGCGAGCGCGGCATCACCATCCTGGCCAAGAATACGGCCATCTTTTATCACAATACAAAGATCAATATCGTAGACACGCCCGGCCACAGCGATTTCGGCGGCGAAGTCGAGCGCGCGCTCAAAATGGTAGATGGCGTCATGTTGCTGGTGGACGCCAGCGAAGGCCCGCTGCCGCAGACCCGGTATGTGTTGAGCAAAGCGCTGGAGGCCAAGCTGCCTCCGATTCTCGTCATCAATAAGATTGACCGCGCCGACGCCCGCCCGCAGGAAGTGATCAACGAAGTTTATGACCTGTTTATTGATCTCGATGCTAAAGAAGATCAGATCGACTTTCCTGTTTTATATACCAACGCCAAAATAGGCACCGCCTCCACCGACATCAAGGGCGGTGGTGAGGACCTGCAACCGTTGTTCGAAGCGATCGTTAAGACCATTCCTCCACCCAAAGGCGATCCCAAAGGTCCGCT
>CAZETZ010000269.1:0-3659 GCA_964514735.1 uncultured Acidobacteriaceae bacterium
GATTCACCTTCCAGGCTACTGAGGAAGATGCGACAAAAGCTGTTCTCGCGCTTGCGGCCGGCGATCTCGATGAAACAGGTTATGAGGCTTGGCTGCAGTCTAATGTCAAACGGCGGAAAAGGTGGTAGTGTCTCCGTTTGTTTTGGGAGTTCGGAAAAAAGCCAGAGCGGAAACCACAGGGAACACAGACTTCCACCGAGGGAAATTCACGGAGGAAACCGACCATGACCTCCGTGGATTTGCTCTGTGGAACTCTGTGTTCTCTGTGGTTCCAGATTTTGGTCCTTCCCGAGACCACTCAACTTTAACCAGAGAGAAACCAAACTGAGACACTACTCAGACTTCCGCTGGATTGTTTCCGGCATCTCAGATGGCGTAATATTTAGGGTCTTACCTAGACATAGCAAAAGAAATCACTTCAATTTCTAATGAGGACTGCATGCGTGATTTGACTCGCCGTGAGTTGTTACGCTCAGGAGTTGCCGTTTCTGCATCATCTCTCATCGCTGGTTCTGCGCTGGCCCGCGCGCATGCATTGCTGGCTGCATATCCAAGCGCGGCTTCCGCTGAGGCTGCGGCTGTGGCCCCGCGCGAGCATCTGCTGTTCGATTTTGACTGGAAATTTCAGTTCGGCCACGGCAGCGATCCCGGACGCGACCTGGGGTTTGGCTACGGCCAGGGAGACTTCGCTAAGTCGGGTGATTTTAAGTTTTCCCAGGAGAAATTCGACGACTCGAAG
Source organism: uncultured Acidobacteriaceae bacterium (assembly GCA_964514735.1). Lineage (GTDB taxonomy): Bacteria > Acidobacteriota > Terriglobia > Terriglobales > Acidobacteriaceae > CAWBXL01. The sequence continues at coordinate 740 of CAZETZ010000269.1, forward strand.
TGGCGCTCGCTGAATCTTCCCCACGACTGGGCGATTGAGTTGCCGTTTGTGCGCGATGAGGAACTCCAGGGCCACGGCTACAAGCCGCTGGGCCGCCGCTATCCCGAAACCAGCGTGGGTTGGTACCGGCGCAGCTTTGAGGTCCCGGCCAGCGACCGCGGCCGGAGGACCACTCTGCAATTTGACGGCGCCTTCCGCGACGTTCTGGTTTTCCTGAACGGCTATTTCATCGGACGCAACAACAACGGTTACGCGCCCTTCCGTTTCGATGTCAGCGACTTTTTGAACTACGACGGAAAAAATTATGTTGTGGCCCGCGTGGACGCCAGTTTCGGCGATGGCTGGTTCTACGAGGGCGCGGGAATCTACCGCCATGTATGGCTCACCAAGACCGACGCATTGCACCTTGGCCATTGGGACAGTTATGTCCGCGCCGATGTAAAAGGAAATATCACCACGCTGAATCTGGGCACGGTAGCGCAAAACGAAAGCATGAAGGCTGAGAACTGCCGGGTTCGCTGGCAAATTTTGGATGCAGATGGCAAAACGGTGGCCACTGCCGATGCCGCGCCGCAGCAGGTTGCCGGGGAAAGTTCAGCCGCTTTCACGGCCACTGCGAAATTAGCGAACGCCGCGTTGTGGTCGCCGGAGACCCCCAATCTCTATTCGGCAATCGTGACCGTCGAGTCCAACGGCAAACCGCGCGATGCCGAGCGCGTCAGCTTCGGCGTGCGCACGGTGGCTTTCGATGCGGACAAGGGATTTTTCCTCAACGGCAAACCGGTCAAACTCAAAGGCACCTGCAACCATCATGACCATGCGGGTGTAGGCGCGGCCTTGCCCGACCGTTTGCAGTGGTACCGCGTCGGCGTACTCAAAGACATGGGATCGAACGCCGTACGCACTTCGCATAACATGCCCACTCCGGAATGGGTGGAAGCCTGCGACCAACTGGGCATGATGATGATGTGCGAAACCCGCTTGATGAGCTCCAATCCCGAGGGCCTGGCGCAGTTGGAGCAGATGATCAAGCGGTACCGCAACTCGCCTTCCATCGTCATTTGGTCCATGGGCAATGAAGAGTGGATCCTGCAAGGCTCCGAACAGGGCGAGCATGTGATGGCCACGATGGTGGAACGCAGCCACGAGCTCGACCCCACGCGGCTTTGTACCGCGGCAGTAAATGGAAACTGGGGAAACGGAATCTCCAAGGCGCTCGATGTCGAAGGCCTCAACTACAACCTGGGCGACATTGACGCCTTCCGCAAAACACACGCCAAAACGCCGCTGGTCGGTTCGGAAACTGCAAGCACCGTTTCCACGCGCGGCATCTACGAAACCGATAAGCCGCGCAACTGGGTCAGCGCGTATGACCTGAACTATCCGCGATGGGCGGAAACGGCCGAGGAGTGGTGGAAGTTCTATGCCGCGCGCGAATGGCTGGCCGGCGGCTTTGCCTGGACCGGCTTCGACTATCGCGGAGAACCCACGCCTTACGGCTGGCCGTCCATCAACTCACAGTTCGGGATTGTGGACATGTGCGGCTTCCCCAAAGATAACTTTTACTACTACAAAGCCTGGTGGGGACAGGAGCCCGTGCTGCATCTGTTTCCCCACTGGAATTGGGAGCAGCGGAACGGAGAGCTCATCAGCGTCTGGGTACACTCGAACCTGGATGAAGTCGAACTGTTTCTCAACGAGACGAGCCAGGGCAGTCAGAAAGTCCAGCCACTCACGCATCTGGAGTGGAAGGTAAAGTATGAACCTGGCGTGATCGAAGCCCGGGGCAGCAAAAATGGAAAAGTCGTGCTCACCGAAAAGCGTGAGACCACCGGCAAGGCGGAAACCATCAAACTGAGCGCTGACCGCACCGAGATTGACGCCAATGGCGAGGACATTTCGATCATTCGGGTGGAAGTGCTGGACAAGGAAGGACGCCATGTCCCCACCGCCGACAATCAAATCAGCTTCAAGATCACTGGTGATGGTGCGCTGCTGGGAGTGGGCAACGGTGATCCCAACTGCCAGGAGTCTGATAAGGAACCGAAGCGCAGTTTGTTCAACGGACTCGCGCAAGCGATCGTGCAGGCCAGCAAGACCGCAGGGACAATTGTGGTTGAAGCTTATACCGAAGAATGGCCGGGGCCGAAACTGCCGTCCACAACGCTGAAGATCACGACTAAGAAAGTTGATCTACGGGCATCAGTTTGAAGTCCGGTCAGCCGCGAGAGAAAGTCAGCTCCTCGACGTTCGCCAGTTCGTTGTACTCGTCCTTGGATAAGCGCAGGTCTGGAGCTCCCAGATTTTCATTCAAGTGTTTCACCGAAGACGTTCCCGGAATCGTCAGTATCTTCGGCGAACGCTGCAACAACCAGGCCAGCGCGACCTGCATGGGCGTAGCATGGTGCGCATTGGCCACTTTCTGAACTGCTTCCATCGCCGCTTTCCCGGCGGCCAGCGGGAACCAGGGAATAAATACGATGCCGTTCTTTTCGCAGTAATCCACCACGTAGTCCCACTCCCGATCGGCAAAGCTGTAGCGGTTCTGCACGGAAACAATGGGACATACTTTGCGCGCGCGTTCGATGTGCTCCCGCGTCACATTGGAAAGGCCAATATGATGGATTTTTCCCTGGGCCTGCATTTCGACCAAAGCTTCCAGAGAGTCTTCGAGTGACACCATCGGGTCAGGAATATGCAGTTGATAGAGATCAATGCGGTCCATGCGCAACCGCTTCAGGCTGCCCTCGACCGCGGCCCGCAAGTGCGTGGGGGTGGCGTTATGTCCCCAAATCCCGGGCCCGCTGCGGACCCAGCCGCCTTTGGTCGCGATCACCAACCCCTCGGGATAAGGCCACAACGCTTCCGCAATCAAATCCTCGTTCACATAAGGGCCGTAGGAGTCGGCGGTGTCAATGAA
>CAZETZ010000270.1:0-3634 GCA_964514735.1 uncultured Acidobacteriaceae bacterium
CGATGTGCATGAACTCCGCACCGACAGTTGAGCTGTAAACTTGCCGGGCTTGCTCCGCCAGCGGGCCTTGGAGTTGTAATTCGGGGCGGGGGATCGGTTGCAGAAAACCCAGGGGATCCAGGTCGGCCTCCAGGTATCCCCATTGGCGGAAAGCATCGAATCTGCGTTCGCGGTCGATTGCTAAGTTGCGCAGGCGATCGTCTTCAATCACGGTTTTGCTGCTGGAAGCCATAACCTTCTAGAATAACGGATGTTGCGGTCCTTCACAGGGATCCATCTGATAACGATGGTACAGGGGCAACCTGAAAGCCGTTTATTTCAGAACGATCACCAATAACCGGCCATCCGAGTGGTATTCCCCGCCCGTGGCATTTTTCGCGGTTTGCACCGGATCGGGAGGCAGGTAATAGCTGACACTCTTGATCTTGTCGGCTTTTTGCAGGCTGGCGCCTACATTATCGCGCTCGCCATCCACGGCCGGATCGATTTTATGAGTTACTTTGCCGTTGCGCTGGTCTTTTTCAAAGCCAATGTCGTGCGTCCCGGCCCCGACCCAAACGGTTTGTCCATTCCAGGTGAACGGCGCCTTCCATATGCGAAAGTGATGGCGGCTGGCGACTACGGCGTAAGGCTCCGCCATTTCATATCCAAAGTCCTGCACGCGGCCGAACAGGTACAACCGGCTCATGGGCATGCTCAGGTAATCTTTTTTCTGATAAGTCTCAAGCACCGCCTTGATGGCCGATTCTTTTGTATCCGTATCGGCGACATTCCAAGTGGCTGCGGTCAGGGCAGTTTGTACTTGCTCCTGTGAGCCAACGAAGACAAAATTCACCATGTCTCCCAGATTGTTGAACTGATCGTTGATCCGGCGTGGCAGAGCATCGATGGCTTTGCGGAGGCCGGCATCCAGAGAAGTGTCGGAAACTTTCAGCGCCGGCAAAGCGGCGGCGGTTGTGGAATTCGGCGCGGCGGAACTGGCCGGTGCTGCCGTGGGACCTGATGCGGCAGGATTGTTCCCCGATTGTCCCGCCATCCAGATTTGGGCCGCGTTGGCCAGTTTGTCCTTGATGCTGAGAGGACGAGCGGCAGCTTGCGCCCGGGTCAGCGTCCACGGTTTTGGCACAGTGGCGCCCGCGGGCAAACCAACCAGGCGGAATTCTGCCTGGTCTGCGCCCTTTAGTTCCATTTCATATTGTGTCGTGTCCTGGCCGTTGGCTGCCTGCGCGGTCAAATGCAGGATGTTGCCGCCCAGCTTGATTTCGGTGAATGCATCCTCTCCGTCCCGCGCTTCGGCGTCGATCAGATCGCCTTGGGGACCGAGTTGAATTTGCGAGTGGCTGATGGAACCAGCCAACTTGCCGTTCTGTTCTTCCAGTTTGAGGGTCACGAACGTTTTGCCTTGAAACTGGGCTTCCCAGGCGCCGGCGAACGCCCGGTTCGGGTCGGTAGTGTCGAGCGGGAAAGCTTGGCGGACCAGTAGACAAAATAGGACCACAGCGAGTTGTCTGACAAGCGCGCAGGGTGGATGCATGACCGTGTTCTCAAGCAAGAATGGTACACCTTCCGACTTATCTTTCGCTGCAACCGCGCGCCGGCGATCTGTCCAACAAAAATGCTATCCTCTGTTCCCGGTGACGAGTCTAAACCGCATGCGCTCTGCCGTCCGGCATCTTAAGAAAGCCGATCCTATATTGGCTTCCATCATCGAACGTGTCGGTCCCTGCCGCATGGAATTCGGTCCGCCGGAATTTCATAGCCTGGCAGAGGCCATCGTTTACCAGCAATTAAACGGCAAAGCGGCAGTCACCATATTCAAGCGGTTTACTGCGTTGTCAGGCGACCCAGTAACGCCGCAGGGCATTCTCAAATTGACGGATGCGCAGTTGCGCTCAGTGGGGTTGTCGAAACAGAAATCGTCCTACCTGAAAGACATGGCGGAAAAAGCGGCCCGCGGGGAATTAGATTTTTCCCGCTTGCCGGAGATGTCTGATGACGGAGTTATCAAGCACCTGACCCAGGTAAAGGGCGTTGGCGTCTGGACCGCGCATATGTTTTTGATGTTTACCTTGCGGCGGCCGGATGTGCTGCCTACAGGAGATTACGGCATTCAGGTGGCGATGAAGAAGCACTACAAGAAACGTAAACTGCCCAAACCCGATCAGATGATGAAAATCGCCAAGCGCTGGGAACCGCATCGCAGCGTGGCCTGCTGGTATTTGTGGAGGAGCCTGGACGTCAAAACCTTATAACCACAGAGGGCACAGAGTTACCCAGAGGTTCACAGTGGGGCTTCCGTGGTCGTCTGTGGTTAAATGGTTTGCCATGCCGGAGCAGAAAATCCGCGTCCTGGTCGCCAAACCCGGCCTGGATGGCCACGACCGCGGGGCTAAAGTAATCGCCCGGGCCCTGCGCGACGCAGGCATGGAAGTCATCTACACCGGCCTCCGGCAAACTCCTGAAATGATTGTCAGCGCGTCATTACAGGAGGACGTGCATGTGATTGGGCTTTCTATTCTCTCGGGCGCGCACAATGCCATCGTCCCCCGCGTTATGGATCTTTTGCAGCAGAACAAAATGGACGATGTGCTGGTGGTGGTCGGAGGAATCATCCCGGACCAGGATGTCGAGGGACTGAAAAAAGCCGGGGTTGCCGCCATTTTTCAGCCTGGCACAGCGATGGACGAGATCGTCACCTTCATCCGCGTTAACGTGAAGCCACGCGGTGTTCCGGCGGTCTGAGCCGCGGGTTTACACTGTTGTCAGATGCCCGCAAGTATCTCCACTCTTCGGCAACAACTTCAGAATGTCATCGGTCCGGCCCCGTGGTATTGGAAGACATTTCCCGCATTACGTTCGGACTCCGGCCAACGTTTTGTCTGGAGTCATCACGATGAGCAAGGCCCGCTTGGGTATGTGGTTTCGCTGGCGTTGGAGCGGCAGACGGACAAGCCACGTCTGGCGCTGAATACATACTGCCGTCCGTTTCTCGTTCCTCCTGCGCGGCTGGGAATTTGGTGTCCGGAGGGCCGGAACATTCGCCTGGTGTGTTTTGAACCAGCCCAGCTCAAGGCCTTTGATTTTGCAGAAATTGCCGGCTGGTTCAAGCAATCTTCCGATCGCATCTATGCTGCGACCCCGCCCGTCGCGGAGTTTGAAGTGCCGGTGAAGCTTGCCCCTGGCATGAACAAGATCGAAGTTCCGGCTGAAATGCAAACTGTAGATGAGCTGATCGTCCCGACCACCTATGCGGCGATGAATCCGGATGGTCCCGCCATGGCGTTATATGTTTTTTATCTCCAGGCAGGATTGGTCGAGGTCTTGCCGCAAAAGTGGTTTACTTCTGCTCAGTACAACGTGGGCCAACAGTGGATCACCCGCGCCGCGCGCGATCCCGAGTCGCACCAGATTTTCGGAGATGGCATCCGGCTGGGAAGCTTTCTTCTCGAACAAGACGGCTGCCGGCTACAGGAGTGGATTGACAGGAAAGCGTAGGGGCAGTGGCGCAATTTGAACAAGAGATTTTCTTTGTTATTCCGACAAGGAGCGTCGCCAGGGATCTGCTCCCCTGGGCAGCACACGAAGCTGTCGGCCAATAGCAGATTCCTCCTCTTCGCTACGCTCATCGTCGGAA
>CAZETZ010000271.1:0-3574 GCA_964514735.1 uncultured Acidobacteriaceae bacterium
CGGCGAACTCAAACGTGACATTGTAGCGGGCGAAATATCACTGGGTTGTTCTTGGAGTACGCGAAATGCTGGTTTACTTCGATCCGTGGATTGCCGGCGTGGTGATGCCGACGCTGATCCTTGTCGGCCTCATGTTGATCCCTTACATCGACACAAATCCGCGGGGCAGCGGCTACTACACCTGGAAGCAGCGCAAATTTTCCATTGGATCGTTTCTGTTTGGCTTCATCGTGCTGTGGGTGGCCATGATCATCATCGGGACCTTTATCCGCGGGCCAGGATGGCAGTGGTTCTGGCCGGGGCAGACCTGGGACCACAACCGGCTGATTTACGAAGTGAACCGGGATTTGCCCGACATTTTTGGCATCACCACCAACCTGGGCAAGGTGATCTTTGGCGCGCTCGTGGTGGGTGGTTACTACGTTGCCGCCGGATTCGGGCTGCATGCGTGGTTCCGGCGGAAAAATCCGAAAGACTATAAGCACATGAGCCTGCTTCAGTATTCCATCATGCAGTTTTTTCTGTTGACCATGGTGGCGTTGCCGCTGAAGATGGCGCTGCGTTTGTTGTGGCATATCAAGTACGTGTGGATTACGCCTTGGTTCAATGTTTGAACCTCAGTGAAATCTCCGTGTAACTCCGTGTTCTCTGCGGTTAAAGGTTTTGTTTTTCGTCAGGAAGAGCAGGACCTTGAACCACAGAGGGGCACAGAGTTACACAGAGGCGACACAGAGAAAGCGATTTGCGGAGGACAACGTTGTCCGAACAACCAATCCCCGAACAGGACCCGGTAGTCACCAAATCCTATACGCGGCACTACATGGTGGCGGTGTGCATTTTGTTGGCAACGCTGCTGTGGGCGATGTGGGACGAAGGATTCGGACAGCGTCCGTGGAAAACCTACCAGCACGTGTGGAAAGAGCGTTACGAAACGTTCCTCAAGACGGCAAAGACGGCGTCGGCGCAATCCGAAAAAGATGTGGAGCAAAACGCGGAATATCGGGAGCTGGCCCAGGCCGCCGACCGTGCGGACCAAGAAACCGCCGCGCAACGCAGCGAAATCCAGAAACAGATTGGCGGGCTGAGCGCGAAAATCCAGAAGGTACAGGACGTATTCACCGACCGGCGCGCCAAGATCAACGCCCTCACTTACGAATGGGAAACCGAGACCGGCAAATCGGCGAAAGTCAGCAAGCAAAAAGATATTGACGAAGAAAAAGCCAAGAAGTCGGAAGTGAAGGATGTGATCGACGGCAAGACCGAGTTCACCTACGAAGAACTCTTCCAGGCCTATACCGATCTCAAAGACCAACGCACCAAGTTGAGCGCGGAACTGGGCGAAGCGCTCAAGCCGCTGCTCGAAGCGCGGGCCAAGCGAGACGCCTACATATCCGACCACATGGTCGACCTCACCCCGGAGCAGATTGACGGTCTGCGGAAAAAGACCGAGGAGCTGAAACCGGAAATCAAGCAGATCAACGTGGCCGAAGCCAATATCGTGGACCGTTGTGAGTCCTGCCATTTGGGCACGCGCGAACCGCTGAAGATCAGCGCGGCCGTGATGACCGCCGCGGGCGCGAAGAAACCGGACGAGTATGCACAAGCCTTTGCCAGCCATCCCGAACCGGAGTTGCTGAAGGTCCACGACCCGGAAAAGTTCGGCTGTTCTCCCTGCCATCAGGGGAATGGGCGGGCCACGACCAGCATCGAAAAGGCGCACGGCACCTATGAACACTGGCTATGGCCGCTGTTCCCCAAGGGGAACACCGAAGCGGGCTGCCAGACTTGTCATGCCGCCGATATGGTCCTGGTCAGCGGAGATGTTGGCTGGACGATCAGCGACGGGAAAGACCTGTTTCGTCAGAAGGGGTGCAACGGCTGCCATCGCTATGAAGGTTACGATCGTGAGCCCGAGGAGTTGGCTTCCGATGGACAACAGATCAAGCAGATGGAGCAGGAGAAGAAGGACAACCTCAAGCAGGCTGCTTATCTGATGAAACAAGCGGATGCGGCCGCCACCAACGAAGAAGCCAACCATTTGAACGACCAGGCAGTCGGGTTGCGGGTGGCCAACAGCAAGCTGGATTTGCGCATTACCCAGCTCGACCACACCACCAAGAGCCTGTTGCAGGATGTCAAGAAGATTGGCCCCAATCTTAAGGACGCGCGGCTGAAGCTGAATAAAAATTGGATTCCGGTGTGGTTAAAGAAACCGACGGATTTCCGCGCGACGACCAAGATGCCGAACTTCCGTTGGAACGACAATCAGATTCGGGCCATCTCGGCATATTTGTGGCAGTCGGGGCTTACCGATTCCCTGCCCAAGCAGAAGCCGGGTAATGCGGCGCACGGACAGGAATTGTTTGAGACCCGCGGTTGCCTGGCCTGCCACTCCATCGGAGAAGGCGGAGAAACACGCGGCGGGACCTTTGCCGCCAACCTCACTCGCGTGGGCGAGAAGGCCAACTACGACTACCTGGTGCGCTGGGTGCACAACGCCCGCGAGCGCACGCGTCCTTACTGCACCTACGAGAAGAAAGACATTGGCCCGGAAGATTATGCCAAACACGGCAAGCCCTACCTCTTCGATCTGGACCACAGCCGCTGCCCCAACGATGGACACGAACTGCAAGTGCAGAACATGACGGTGATGCCGAGTCTGCGCCTGTCTCCGGAAGACGCGCAGGACATCGCCAGTTTCCTCATCACGCAGAAGAGAAAAGACCCGTCGGATTACCCGGATGCGTCGTTCATGGATGATCCCAGCCTGAAAGCGGAAGGCGGGAAGTGGATTCGCCACTTCGGTTGCGCGGGGTGTCACGAAATTTCCGGGATGGAGGACGAAGGCCGCATTGGCACCGAGCTGACGTTTGAAGGCAGCAAGCCGATCGAGCGGCTCGACTTCGCGCTGTTCACGGAAATTGCCAAGCGCGGAGGCAAGGGCTCTGAGCCCATTAGCGACGCGGAGGACCTGGCGCGGCTCCCGGAAGGGCCTGCCACCGAGTCATGGTATGACCACAAGGGGTTCTTTGAGCACAAGCTGGCTGAGCCAAACGTCTACGACCGCGGCAAGGCGAAGGATAAGGATGAAACCGAAGCCTTGCGCATGCCTAACTTGCACCTGAGCAAAGAGCAGATTCGGGCGATTTCAACTTTCCTGCAAGGCAGCCAGGAAAGCCCGCTTCCGGCCAGCTATCAATACAAACCGCTCGATTATCGGCGTGACATTCAAGACGGCTGGTGGGTGGTGCGCAAGTACAACTGCATGGGATGCCATCAGTTCATTCCCGGGCAGAAGACTGCGCTCATGGGTCAGCAGCGCTACATCGACAATCCGGAGTTCCTGCCGCCGAAGCTGCTGACCGAAGGCGCGCGCGTCGATCCGGAATGGATGCTGCACTTCCTCGGCAACCCGGCGCTGAATCCGGCGGACACGAACCGGAACGGGGTGCGCGCGTACTTGCAGGTACGCATGCCCACGTTCTCGTTCTCGGAAAATGAGCTGGGCAAGCTGTGTCGTTTTTTCCAGTGCCGTTCCCGCCAGCCGTTCCCCCAGATTCCCGATCCCCTTCCC
>CAZETZ010000272.1:0-3573 GCA_964514735.1 uncultured Acidobacteriaceae bacterium
AATTCGTTTTCCAACACCCTGCCACCGCGGACCCCCCCCATAAGGTTTGTTCAATGAAATCAGCCGGGGCTCCGGCTCCTCGTATTTCAGATGGCACCGCTTGCACTCGAAACGCTGCGAAAACCGCAGGCGCTCGGCGCTACCATCCTCCCGTGGCGCGGTTTCAAAGATGACTTCGTCGGCCTCGCGATAGCCGCTTTCAATCGCATCCACGATGCGCGCCCGCCCCTCAGGTGAAACCACGATCCGGTCTACCACCAAAAACACCGGCTCGGCAAAGTTGATGTCCAGCAAAGACTCCGGGGTAGAGAACTCAAAAATCTGTCCGTTCTGATAAAGCCGCGAGAACCCCCGCTTGCGGAGGTCAAACAGCTTGGCTTTGAGAGCATCATCGACAGTAGCGCGGACTTCCCCACGGCTGCCTGCCTTGAGCGAAGTCGAAGGGTCGCGGGGCCGTCTCGCCCGCGACTTCTTTTTCTCCTCCGCCTTTGGCGGCGTCTGAGAACTGTGCAGCGGAAACAGCACATTCAACCGCGTCCCACCCCCCAAAGCCAGCACAGCTTCCGCCACCTCATCCACGGTATCTTTCTTAACTTCATTCCCGCATTGCAGACAATAAGTGCGTCCCACGCGGGCAAACAGCAGCCGCAAGTAATCGAAAATCTCGGTAGCGGTAGCAATGGTAGATCGAGGATTGCGCGTAGAGTTCTTCTGCTTGATCGCCACCGCTGGAGCGATCCCATCAATCAGGTCGGCATCCGGCTTCTCAATCCGCTCCAAAAACTGCCGCGCATAGGCCGACAGCGACTCCACATACCGCCGCTGCCCCTCGGCATAAATCGTGTCAAAGGCAAGCGAAGACTTGCCCGACCCCGACACTCCCGTCACCACCGTGAGGGCGTTATGCGGAATCTCAAAATCAACGTTTTTAAGGTTGTGGGTTCTAGCCCCGCGAACAACAATGCTTTCCGTAGACATCGGCGTCAAGGGTCACCCAACCCGGCGAGGCACACAGACGGCCTCGGAGGGGTTGGGGAATCTTTTTATTATAGAGCAAACGGAGAAATGAGAAGCTCGTGTGGAGGAATGCGGAGGATGCAGTTCACACCGTCTCCATTTTTGTGATTCCGAGCACATTTTTGTGCGAGGAATCTGCTTCCTCCTTACAAATGCACCGATGCTGTCAGCAGATAGCAGATTCCTCCGCGTCGCGATGCTCCTTGTCGGAATGACAAAAGAAGAAACGGTTTAATTGCAAGAATATTTTCTGATCCTTGGTTGACAATATTTTCTGATCGTCGATAAACATATGATGCTGACGTTACCAACGCCCTCACAAGGAGTCTAAAGTGGAAATAATAAGTATATTGAATCCGCCAATTACTGACATCCTTAACGACCCTCGCGTTACGTCCGCAGCATTGTTGAAGATGATTGATGAGCAACAGCAAACTATTACACAGCAAATGAAAGATTTATCTAAGCAAGTAAAAAAGGAAGACATAACCCCATTCAGTCTTATGCTGTTTGCCTGTATTCAACACCATTTGCATGTCACAACCATCAATACAAAATTAACGGCACGATTGACAGATCTCGCATATGGAACTCTTCAACTGAACCATACACTCGAAACGCTTACAAAATGGCTCATCGGGTTAACTATTGCGCTTGGCATATTTGCTCTTCCATTAGCTGTGGACATGATTTTTAAATGGCTAAAATAATGTTCGTTTGTACCAAAAGCAAAAGGCCTCGGTCCCTCGGAGCCTGCGTCTTTCAATTGTCGGACCCCAATGCTGTTCCAAATGGGGAAACGGTGCCTTTTTTTTGCTTTTGGGTGGCGCAGTCGCTTCAGCGCTGCGATAAAGTTTCCTACTAGGACGGCTTCAGCCGCTGAGGTGCCTTGTGACCGCTCCTTTTCACGGCAATACCGGACAGGGTTGCTACTTCATCACGGCCTCCACATTTCAGAAACAGAGGTTGTTGCAATCTGAAAGAATGGCACGGCTCTTCACCGACGTTCTGCTTCACTATCGCCAGCAAGGCAAATATCTGCTGCACGAATTTGTGGTCATGCCCGATCACTTTCATCTGCTGATCAGTCCGACACTGACTCTGGAGCGAGCTTTGCAGCTGATTAAGGGCGGGTTTTCTTTTCGGGCAAAAAAGGAATTAGAATTCGGCGGAGAAATCTGGCAAAAGAGTTACTATGATCGACGGGTCAGAGACATGGAAGAGTATCTTGCATTCAGGGAATACATCCATCAGAACCCGGTTAAGAAGTGGCTGGTATCTGAGGTTGGCGAATATCCTTTATAGTTCGGCCAAGCTTGAGTTGGATGAAGCCCCGCAGCGGCTAAAGCCGGTCAATCTTTCAGCTTGAATCGCAGCGCTGAAGCGGCTGCGCCACCCCAAACCAACCTACTCGAGGTCGTTTAGATCACTTCTCCTTCACCACCCCATCATCCTCCCACTGATGCCCGCACACCCCGCAAATCCAATCAAATTTCGACCGTAGTTTACCGGTATCCTCCGGAGCATTCGCCTCGTCACCGAAGATCACATCCTCCGAGCCGCATTGTGGGCAACGAATTGCCAGGTCTTCCGGCTCTTTCTCCTGAGGCAAATCCGGTTCGTCCTTCGGCTCATAGTACGGCAAAAGCTGTCGCGCCCAGGGCAAACCGACGCGCATCACCTTTACGTCAATCCCCACTGCGTAGCCTGAAGCGATCTTATCCACTCCAGTAGCGTTTTCCGGCCCCATGAAGAATGGAATCCCCGCCCGATCCAACAGGTTCTGCATTTGCAGAGCGTCGGCCTCGCTCCAGACCGTACAAAGTGTCACCAGCTCTCTGTCTTCAGCATAGGGATCATCCGGGTCAGGCTCGGGAAGCGGCGCAGGCTCTTCCTTCTTGGGCATCACCAACCCGCGACCCCGGAGTTCCTGCGCGAGAATGGGTTTAGCTGCGTCGGTTAAATCGGAGAAGTCGCGCGCGACCTCCAGCAACTCCCCGTTGGTCATCCCGCGGTACAGCTCGGTAAGCCGCCGCCACTCTTCGGATGCATCCACGGTGCTCATATTGGCCGGAAATGATACAGCAGTGGAGCGAATCTAAGAAGGGTTGTAATGTAATCTAAGGAAAGGTGGATCAACTTATTTGTCCTGATCCTCATCCCTCTTCTTGCTATAGCGGAACGCCAGTACCATCCCCACGGCCATAAACCCCACCGTAGGCCCCAGCAGCACCAGGACAGCTTTATTGATCGCCCGCAGCCCATCTTTACTCGCGGCGGAGGCCGAGCTGTAGCACATGGCGCACCCTTGCCCAAACGCAGGCGCGGCCCACAGCATCAAAGCAAACAATCCGATCAGCAAATTCTTTTTCATCGCAATCCCAGCGTAACAATACGGTGCGCGTCCGGCAAGAAAATACACATCAGCACCAGGCACACCGTCAACGAGCCCATGGTCATCCATTTCATACGCGACATCTCATATTTCATGTGCATGAAATATCCAATGATAAGCGCCGCCTTCACAATCGAGAGGCCCATCAGCAGCGTGAGCAT
>CAZETZ010000273.1:0-3559 GCA_964514735.1 uncultured Acidobacteriaceae bacterium
GCATCGCCACCGCTGTAAATCCGGGGCTGCGCCGCCATTGCCGCACGGCATAACGGAAGTGTTGAATGAATCCTGTCATCACGTCCTCACTCGTACCGCAATGCCACCATAGGATCGACCTTGGCCGCGCGCCGCGCGGGGATGTACGCTGCCATCAATGTCACACAAGCAATAATGAAGACAGCAGCTGCCAGCGTGACCGGGTCCGACGACGTCACTCCGAAAAGTTGGGACCGCACCAAGCGTGTCGCCATCAGGGTTGCCGGGACGCCGAGAGCAACGCCGATTCCCAGTAGCACTACCGACTCCTTCAACACCATCCAGAGCACACGTTGGTTCTGCGCTCCCAGAGCCATTCGGATGCCAATCTCATTGGTCCGGCGCACCACGTTGTAGGTCATGATTCCGTAGAGGCCAATGCATGCTAAAGATAATGCGAGCATGGAAAATAGACTCGACAGTTGCGAGATCATTCTCTCGTTATCGGTGAACACGGCAAGATGATCGCCAATTGTTTTCACGTCGAGAAGCGGGAGATTGGGATCTACTTCGGCCATCGCTGCACGCACCTCGCCCGTGACGCCGGCGGGATCACCGGAAGCTTTCACTTGTAACCAGTAGGCAAAGCTATCGTCACCCGTCATCTGCGCCAGCGGCACATAAATCATGCGCTGCGGCTCCTCGCGCGGGTTGAAGTATTTGCTGTCGCGCACGACGCCCACAATCTGCCAGGTGCCAGGTACGCCGGGGTCCGCAATGGTGAACTGATGGCCGATGGCGTCGCCGTGGGGAAAGAAGTAGTCAGCCATGGACTTGTTCACGACAACCGACTTCATAGATGTGGCCGTGTCTTGCCGGCCGATTGCGCGGCCTTGAAGCACAGGAATGTCCATCGTCTGGAAATATCCTGACGACACACGATTGATGGAGGTAGAGATGTCCTCATTTGGCTTGACTGTCTTACCCTGAACATAAATGGGAGAAATCCAGCGGCCATGGTTGATTGCCGGGGCCCCCGAAAGCGCCGCTGCGCGGATACCAGGCAAAGCGGCCAGACGGTCCAGAATGCGTTCGTGGAGGTTATTGAGTTGTGCGGGTTTATATCCCGCAAACTTGAAATTGAGCTGGGCCAGCAAAACGTTGTGCCGGTTGAAACCGAAGTCCTGGTTTTGCAAATTCTGCAACGTACGCACAAACAATCCTGCGCCCGCCAGCAATACGAGCGAGAGCGTCACTTGTCCTGTGACCAGGATTTTTGGCAGCAGGCGCGCCGATCGCCCACCGGAACCAGACGCGGTGCGCGTAGTCGCGTTTAGCGCAGGAGCCGCGTTCATGCGCGAGGCCCGCAACGCAGGCGCGATCCCGAACAGAAGCCCGGTCAACATCGAAACGCCAAAGGCGAAGGCCATTACACGAAAATCGGGGTTGGGATCGAGAGCGGTGTGCGTAGCTCCCGCAGACACAAAGTAGATCAGCGCCCGCATCCCCGAGAAGGCCAGCAACATACCTAGTGCCCCGCCCAATAAAGCGAGCAACACAGTCTCAGTGAGCACTTGCTGCATGATCTGCCAGCGGCCTGCTCCCAGCGCCAACCGTGTAGAGATTTCGCGTTCACGCGATGTCACCTTGGCCAGCAAAAAATTCGCCAGATTGGCGCAGGCAATCACCAGAACCAGCACGACCACGAACAATAAAATGCGCAGGGGCTGCATGTATTGGTCGCGCAAGTGGGAAAGGCCGCGGCCACCCGGCAGCAACTCGACATAAACTCCCTGGATGTCCTTGCGACTCGCGTCGGAAATCTGCGAGCCTTCCCGTGCCACCATGAACTGATGTATCTGATTGTTGACCCAAGCCTGGGCCTGCGCGGTGCTGGTCCCTTCCT
The DNA here is from genome assembly GCA_964514735.1 of uncultured Acidobacteriaceae bacterium. Lineage (GTDB taxonomy): Bacteria > Acidobacteriota > Terriglobia > Terriglobales > Acidobacteriaceae > CAWBXL01. The sequence goes on from CAZETZ010000273.1 coordinate 1,886, forward strand.
TGGCCCGCCCCATCAGGTGCATCCAGTAAAGCGCGTGCGGATTCAACAATGACGGTTGCAGCATTGCTTCCTGCTGCATGGTGATGGGCAGCCACATGTCGGGAGCTGATTCATTCAACTCCACGCCATAAAACTTCTCCGGCATCACTCCGATCACGGTGAACGGAGTCGCATTAATCGTGATGGCCTTGCCAATTACAGAGGCATCGCCCGCCAGGGTCTGCTGCCAATAGCGATAGCTGATCACGGCGACGGGATTGCGTCCCGGAGCGTCCGTATCCACCGGAGTAATCGGACGGCCCAGAATTGGCTCCGCGCCTAATACGCTAAAGAAATTCCCCGAAACCAGATTGCTGACAGCCTGGGTCGCCGCCTCGCCCGGCTGCGCGCTTGTCCGCACGCTGACCTGCACCGGAAAACTGCCGAACCCGCAGACGTCCTGGAAAGGCTCGTGTTGCGCCTCGATCTGTTTGTAGAAATCGTAAGTGAAAATATCCAGCGGCCCAGGGCGGATTCCATCCACTTGCCCACCGTCAATCTCTTTGCCGAACGAGACCAGCTGTTGCGGCTCTCGCACCGGCAGCGACTTGAGCATCAGCGAATTGATCATGGTAAAGATGGCGGTGTTGGCGCCAATTCCAAGACCGAGAGAAAGAATTGCAATCGCGGTAAAGCCCGGGTTCTTTCCGAGCATGCGGAATGCGTAGCGAAGATGCTGAATAAACAGGCCCATTAATTTTCCTTTCGTCACTCGTACCGCAACGCCACCATAGGATCGACCCTGGCCGCCCGCCGCGCCGGAATGTAGGCGGCTATCGCAGTCGCAACCGCGAGGACCAATACAGCAACGACCAGTTGGACCGGATCATTCGGCCGGATCCCATAAAGAAGACTCGTGACCAAACGTCCCGTCGCCAAAGCAATGCCAAGCCCTAATGACATGCCAATTGCCAGCAGCAACAACACATCTCGCAGCACCAGCCAGATCATGTATTCACGTTGCGCGCCCAGTGCCATGCGAATGCCAATTTCGGCGCGGCGCCGGGTGACCGCATATGCGGTTATGCCGTACAGGCCAACCATTGCCAGCAGAAGTGCCAGCGCTCCGAAGGTGAGCGAGAGCAGGGCCACAACACGAGGTTGGACCAGCGATTCGTTCACCATGACTTCAAAGCTGCGGAACTCCAGAGAAATGTCGCGGCTCTGTTCAGCGATCGCCCAGCGAATGGAGGGAGTCAATGCCTCCATTGGGCCGTCGGAGCGTAATTCGTAGCGAATATCGGTGGCTGGATCTGCATCCTGACCGGAGGGAAGGTACACCGTCTTGGTTGGACCTTCGTTAATTTGGGAGTATTTAGCGTCTTTCACCACACCGATGACCTGATAGGGCTCCTTCTCGTTCGGTTGACCATGCTTATTTAGGGCGATTGTTTTCCCAATCGGGTTTGCAGCGCCAAAGAAATTGCGGGCCGCGGATTCCCCAATAATCATGACCTTCGGAGAACTCAGGTTATCGTTGTCATTGAAATCGCGGCCAGCGATAAACGACGTCTGCCTGGTTTTGAAATAGTCAGGCGAGACCCGATTAAATAAAGCCAGCGTGTCCCACTTTGAATTTGCGGTGACCCCTTACGGGTAGTTAAACCCATTCCAAACCAAACCCCTGATTGGAGA
>CAZETZ010000274.1:0-3534 GCA_964514735.1 uncultured Acidobacteriaceae bacterium
CTGCGCCGGTCTTCATGCACTACAATGTAGTGCATGAAGACCGCAGTTTACAGTTGGCGGGTTTCCGCCGAGAAAAAAGCCGACCTGTCGAGTGAGGCGCGGCGCGAGGGGACCTCCCTGGCGGAAGTATTGGAGCGGTTAACAACCGACTGGTTACGAGAACGCCGTAATTTGCGCAAGGGCGATGAGGCTGAACAAGCCGCGCTCCGGCGGCGGGTTATGGCGACTGTGGGTACGATACGCAGTGGAGACCCCACCCTGGCAACTCGCGCCCGCGACATTGTCCGCGAAAGAATAGTGAAAAAACACGCTCAGGAGTCCAATGCCTCCCGCCGGGTTGATTGATACCGGCGCCATTGTGGCCATTGTGAACGCCGACGAGTATTGGCATGTTGCTTGTCTCGAAGCATTGGCAACCCTGCAAATGCCATTGCTCACGACGACGGCTGTCTTAACAGAATTCTTTCACCTGATATCCGCCCGTTCCTTGAATATGGACCGAGCGTGGAGCTTTGTTCGCTCGGGTGCGCTCACCGTCCACCCCATGAGCGATTCCGATTTGCCCGAACTTCATACGCTGATGGTCCAGTACAAAGACCGGCCCATGGACTTTGCCGACGCCACTCTTGTGCATCTGGCCGCCCGGGAATCGCTCAGCGCGCTTCTGACTGTGGATCACGATGATTTTGAAGCCTATCGCATCGGCGGGAGGAAGCGGTTCAACATTCTGCCGGAGCGGAGACTGAAATAAATTGGCGCAATGGTCCGCCAACAGGAACACGGGCATGGGGAATCCGCAGTTGTTTCTGTATTGGTTAGATCGTTGCGGCTTTGGCTTGGGTCAGCGCGTTCTTCGCTTCGCGAATGCCGGCGGTAATGCTCTGCTCGATATCGAGATGTGGAATGGGTGAAGCCTCCGCCGCCTGGTAGAACTGCAGCGCATCCTGGGGACGGCCCAAGCGCTTGAGGCAAATTCTTGCCGCAGCCAGCTGCGCCATTAACGACTGACGCTCTTCCGGATATGCGGCCACGATTTTTGCGTATTCATCCAGCGCGTGCTGAAAGTTTTCGCTCTTCTCCAGCGCGCGAGCGAGGTCGAGCCACATGGTTGCCGGCAATCTCTCGCCACCGGCTTTGCTGAAATCCTCGTAGTCGTGCCAGGCCGCCTCATCCTCCTGCAACTTCAGGTGCAAGCCGCAGACTTTTAGGGTTGCTTCCTGGTAGGCAGGCATTTCGCTTCGCCTCCAATATATGGCGCGCAGCAGGTTCAACCCATCGAGTGAGTCGGGTTGGGCCGCTAGGTGGTTGTTCAGAAGAACCACGGCTTCCTCCAGCTTGCCATGGTCCATCAGATCGCTGGCTTGCTCGAGTTGTGGGTCTATCGCCGCTCCGACTTTTTCCTCGATGGCTGCATTCACTTTGTGCTCCAGCCCGGAATGCTGTAAGGCCAGCGCAATGAGCACCCCGAAAATGAAGCCTCCGACGTGCGCCCAATGGGCCACGCCACCGGAGTTGCCCCCCAAGCCACCGTAAAGGATCTCGATCGTCAGCCAAAGGGGCAAGAGCCAGTAGGCCGGCGCCTTGAACCGATACCTGCGGAACAAAAACAGCCACATCACTTCAATCTTCATCTTGGGGAAGCGGACCAGAAACGCGCCCATCAGCGCGGCGATGGCCCCGGAGGCGCCGAGGGTAGGCGCCATGCTCCCTACATTTGTCCAGGCGTGAAACTGCAAGGCTGCCGCCCCGGAAATCAGGTAGAAGGCGGAAAACAAAGGACGGCCCCAGACATCTTCCAGCACAAACCCGGCCAGCCACAGGAACCACATGTTGCCGATCAAATGCAGCCAGCCGCCGTGCAGAAAGTTTGCCGTCAAATAAGTAATCAGCTTGGTATCGCCGGGAACGAAGGCGTAATTATGCGTGATGCTGTTGGCCGATAGGGTCGCATATTGCTCGCTCAACGAATCCATTTCCGACTGGAGTTTGACGGGATCGTCGACCAAACGAATCTTGGCATCCCAGGCATCGATCACATCGTGGTTTGGACTCTGAATCTTGGTCCAGTCCTCGGGGTATTGCTTGCTGAAATTGTCGATCAGTTTCTGGGCCTGGGGCGTGACCTTCAACTCGGGGTGCGCGGCCGCGAGCAGCAGGATGTGGGCCTTGGCGTGTCCTATCTCCGGCGCCTGCTCCTGCATGGAGCTGTAGGTCGCCAGAAAGACAACCGTATTGACGACGATGAGGCCGATAGTAATGACCGGCCAGCGCCGCGCCGACATATTTTCATGCCGGATTGGAATCAGCATTCGTGATCTCCCCGTTCACGCACACCCCTGGCCCAATAACACATGGTGAGGGTAGATCAAGGCCGGAAGCCCGCACAGATCACGAGGGAGAGCGTCCGTTGGTAACTGAATTCATCATTCAAAGGCAGTAGCAATCAAGGTTGTAGTAGGCCGGGGAGCATTGCGCAGCGGTCTCTGCGGCCCTGCTTTGCGAGCTCTGCGGTCTAAGATTTTCTTCATGTCGGGAAAATCAGATCTACACCGCCGAGGCCACGGAGGACACACAGCGGACGCAGAGAAATGTTTCTGAGATCGAAGGTCGGATGCGACCTTGCTTAAATTCGGCTTCCCCGACGATACTGGCTATTCACAACCATTATGAAAACCATTCTTTCGCTCTCCACCCCCTCTGAATTGGACACTGAATGCCTGGTAACTGTGGTCCTTGACCGCGGTGAAAAGGAAAAACCTGATCCCTTTGTCGCCACCACGGATAAGGCAGTCCAGAAAGCCGCTGCCGAGATAATTTCAAGCGGCGAAGTTACCGGCAAAAGCCTTGAGACGACCTTGCTCCACCAACCCGCCAAGCTGAAGGCCAAGCGCCTGTTGTTGCTGGGCGGGGGCCAAGCGAAGAAGTTTACCGCGGCTGATCTGCGCAGACTGACGGGGGCTGCGGTGCGCGCTCTGAAGTCCCGCGGCATGCGCTCCTTTGCTTTTGTCGCTCCTGGCGAAGGAGGGAGGCCCGAAGAAGCGGTGAAGGCGATCGTCGAAGGCGCGTTTATCGGCAACTTCGATTCCGACACCTACAAGAGCGACCGCAAGGACCAGAAGATCGATGCGCTCGCCATTGTGGCCAGCGGCGACCAGGGCAGCTTGCAGCAAGCTATCGAGGAAGCCCGCATTCTCGGCGAATCGCAAAACTTTACCCGTGAACTCGTCAATGAGCCTTCCAATCACATGACGCCCACGATCCTGGCGCAGCATGCCAAGAAGATGTGTCAGGAAGTTGGGCTGAAGTGCGAAGTGTACGGCGCGGAGAAGATCAAAGAATTAAAGATGGGGGCGTTTTGGGGAGTGGCGCAGGGTTCCGACGAGCCTCCCGCGCTCATCGTCATGCGCTACGAGCCTGCTGGAGCGCCGGAAAAACCGGTGCTGGGCTTGGTTGGCAAAGGGATTACCTTCGACACCGGAGGCATCTCCATCAAGCCCGCCGACGGCATGGAGAAGATGAAGTACGACATGGCCG
>CAZETZ010000275.1:0-3520 GCA_964514735.1 uncultured Acidobacteriaceae bacterium
AAAATGTTCGGCCAGGAGCTGCGCGGTGCGCTCGCCCACAAAGCGAATGCCCAGGCCGAAGATCACGCGTTCCAGCGGAAGTTTTTTTGAAGCCTCGATTTCGTCCAATACATTTTGAGCAGACTTGTCCCCCATGCGGTCAAGAGCAAGCAAATTGTCTTTGGTGATCCGGTAAATATCGGCGACATTTTTCACCATGCCGCGGTCGGTCAACTGATTGACCAGCGCGTCGCCCATGCCTTCGATGTTCATCACATGGCGCGAAGCAAAGTGCAAAATAGTCTCGCGGAGCTTGGCAGGACAGTTGGCGTTGACACAACGGTGGTCCGCCTCGCCCTCTGTGCGCACAACTTTACCGCCGCATACCGGGCACTTCTCCGGCATGTGAAATAGTTTGTGGCCGCGCGGGTGTTCTTTGTCGTCTATCACGTGCGTGACTTTAGGGATGACGTCTCCGCCGCGCTCGACTTCCACCCAATCGCCGATCTTTACTCCAAGGCGTTCGATCTCGTCCATGTTGTGTAGCGTGGCGCGGCTGCCGGTTGTGCCGCCGATGGGCACTGGCTTCAAAGCCGCGACAGGCGTGAGTTTCCCGGTGCGTCCGACTTGCACAAGAATGTCTTCCACCTGAGTAACCCCTGCGCGGGCGGCATACTTGTAGGCAATCGCCCAGCGCGGCGCTTTGCCGGTATAACCCAGTTCGTCCTGGAGCGAAACGCGGTCCACTTTTACCACGATGCCGTCAATCTCGTAAGGGAGACTCTCGCGTTTCCCTTCCCACTCCGCGATGAAACTGTGAACTTCTTCAAAGTTTTTCGCCAATACTCGGCGCATATTCACTTTGAACCCGGCGGCTTCAAGCGCATTTAAGGTTTCCCAATGACGGTCGAAATAAGTGCGGCCATTTTGTAGCAACATGTAACCGAAATAGTCGAGGCGGCGCTGTGCGGTGATGCTGGGTTCCAATTGGCGAACTGTGCCGGCAGTGGCGTTGCGCGGATTGGCGAAAAGCGACAGCCCTTGCTTTTCACGCTCTTCGTTCATTCTTTTGAAGGCGGTCAGCGGCATCAGCAATTCGCCCCGGACTTCAAAATCTGACGGGACCCCGGCCTTTTTTAGCTTTTCTTTTGGAATTGACAGAGGGACCGAGCGCACCGTGCGGACGTTTAACGTAACATCCTCTCCGGTTGAGCCATCCCCGCGCGTAATTCCGCGCACTAGCTGCCCGTTTTCGTAGCGCAGCGCCAACGACATGCCGTCAAGCTTGAGCTCGCAAACATACTCGATGTCTTTGTGCCCGCTCAATTCATGCACGCGGCGCTCCCAATTGCGCAGGTCCTCTTCGTTGTAAGTGTTATCGAGCGAAAGCATCGGCGAAGAGTGGGCCACCTTGACGAAGCCCTCGCGCGGCTTGCCGCCGACGCGCTGCGTAGGAGAATCGGACGTGATCAGCTTGGGGTTTTCTGTCTCAAGTTCCTTCAGCTCATTCATGAGCCGGTCGAATTCGGCGTCTGAAATCTTGGGACCGTCGAGAACGTAATACAGGTATTCGTGATGGCGAATTTTCTCGCGAAGGGTCTCAATTCGTTTGGAAGTGTCCTTGGCAGGCATGGCAGAAGCAAAATTATAAGCGCGGGATTGAGAATACACACGTAGGGCAGCCGGGGGCGGCTGCCCCTACGCGGACGGTTTAGCTATACGAGGTCGGTTAGTTTCAGCGCCGTCGCTCCGCCCTTCCATGCAGCCTGGAACTGCCGCTGCACAAATCCGGCGTCGAAGTCTTTGCCCTGGGCTTTGAGCGCTTGCTCGAGCCCGAACAATGACCGTGGGTTTCGCGGATTGCGGTCCAGGTCCTCGCGGAATACTTTTTCCGCTCCGGTGTTATCGCCTGACATCAGCAGCGCCGCGCCCAACGATTCACGCACCGGGAAAAACCAGTCGGGCGGCTCGCCGTACTTCAATGTGTCCTGAATGGCGACCGCCTCGCGCAGTTGCGACAGCGCGCCGGGCGTATCTTTTTTTCCGAGAGCGATCTTCGCGCCGAGCACATCACGCGCGATGGTGAGAATGTCTTTCGTCTTGTTGTAGATCGGCATCTGGAAAACGGCATCGTCGGGCGTGGACTTCACTGCCTGGTCCATAAATGCGAACTCGGCTTGCGCTTCGTCCAGTTTGCCGGTCCCTGCCAGCGCCATGCCGTGCGCAAAATGCCAAAAAACAGTGGTTACCTGCATGGACGGATCGGGCTTGGGCGACTTCAAAATGCTGTCCCACTGATGAAAGCGTATGTCCACCGCCAGCGGAATGGTCATGAATCCTTCGAGCGGAGGCATCTCTTTCACATGCGGACCGACGTGGGCGGCCAGCATGTCTCCGTTCTTTTTCGCTTCCAGATAATTTCCATCCATGGCCGAGCACATGGCAATGAAGTGCAGGTTGTGGCTGTAATACATCATGGGATAGATGCCCTGCGCCCCACTCGCCTTGATGTACGCGCGATCTACCGCCGCCGCTACTTCGTTGGTTTTCACAGCTGCGTCGTAATCTCCCGTGCGGATGTAGACATGGGCGGGCATATGGACGATGTGCCCGGCGGCTGGCGCTAAGGCCGCTAGTTTGTTGGCCCCAGCCAGGGCGCGCTCTGGATTCGGAGATGCTTCGACCGCGTGAATGTAGTAGTGGATCGCTCCCAGATGATTGGGATCGCGGCGGATGACGGATTCGAGGGTAGAGACGATTTCCGTTGTACCCGCCTCGGGAGTGCCGTCCACGTGCCACAGCGCCCAAGAATGAAGGTTCATGCCGGATTCAGCGAACAGCGTGGCTGCGTCGAGATCATCGGGAAAGTTCTTCACTACTTCGCGCATCGCGTCACGGTAGTCCTCGGCGGCTTTGCGGCGGTCGGCTTTGGGATCGGCGGGGAAGCGTTTGGCCATGGCTTCGATGTAGGCCTTTTCGCTGGGTGATGCATTCGCCGATAAATCAACGGCCTTCTGGATGGCATCGTGCGCCTTGACAAAGCGTGGATCGTCCGCAGGATCGTTGTAGTTGGGACCTACTGCTTCGGCCACGCCCCACCACGCGATGGCCAGCTTAGGGTCGAGTTCGCCGGCGTGCTGGAAAGAGCGCGCGGCTTCATCGTGATTGAAGGCGTAGATAAAGCGCAGTCCCTGATCAAAGAATTTCTGCGCTTCCGCATTTTTGGTAGAGACGGGGTGATGCAGGTTTCCCAGCCCGGTCACCAGAGTGACCGGCCTCTCCTGGGCCTGATGGGCGGCGTGGTCTTGCGCGACGGCAGTCAGCGATAATGCAACCGCGAGTACGACGGCAATTCGAGAAGTCATCGGCCTACCCTCCTGAGATCGAAATACTCTTGATTTAAGAATGCCGCAGCGACGAGCGCGCTTTGCGTAGGCGAGTAGCATAGCCAAAAACCGCGAAGATCGCAAAGTTTCGCCGGGGATTTAGATCCCTTTTTTGTTTTAGCCGGACCGCCAACTTTATGAGATACCCGTTCCAA
>CAZETZ010000276.1:0-3506 GCA_964514735.1 uncultured Acidobacteriaceae bacterium
CTCGCCGTCGCCACCATCGCGCTGCACCGCGGCGAGCAGATTAACGCCATGTGGCTGGTGGTGGCCGCGATTTGTGTTTACGCCAGCGGCTATCGGTTTTATAGCAAATTCATCGCCGCTAAGGTGCTGGCGCTCGATCCCATGCGCGCCACACCCGCCGAGCGCCTGGAAAACGGACGCGATTTTGTTGCCACCAACAAATGGGTTGTATTCGGGCATCACTTTGCCGCGATTGCCGGGCCGGGGCCCCTGGTTGGCCCGGTGCTGGCCGCGCAGTTTGGTTATCTGCCCGGGACGCTGTGGGTGTTGGCTGGCGCAGTACTCGGCGGATGCGTTCAGGATTTTGTCATTCTCTTGTTTTCGGTCCGCCGGGACGGCAAATCGCTCACCGAGATGGCGCGCGAGGAAATTGGCCGCGCCGGCGGAGTTGTGACCTACGCCGCCGTGATCAGTATCGTGGTGATCCTGCTTGGAGTTGTGGCGCTGGTCGTAGTCAATGCCCTGAAATCGAGCCCGTGGGGGACATTCACCATTGCCATGACGATCCCCATTGCGCTGTTGATGGGGGTCTACCTGCGACACTTGCGCCCGGGAAAAGTTCTCGAATCTTCCGTACTCGGTTTTCTGCTGGTGCTGCTGGCAATCTTTGGAGGACAGTGGGTTGCGCACAGTCCGTCGCTGGCCAAATTGTTCACGTTGAGCGCTCCCATGCTTGCGATTCTTATTGTTGTATACGGCTTTGCGGCTTCAGCGCTGCCCGTGTGGTTATTGCTTGCTCCTCGCGATTACCTCAGCACCTTCGTAAAGCTGGGGACCATTGGGTTGCTGGCGGTGGGAATCCTTGTGTTTCACCCCACACTGCGCATGCCTCCGCTCACCCGCTTTGTCGATGGGACCGGGCCCATCTTTGCGGGAAATATCTTTCCCTTTGCCTTCATCACCATTGCGTGTGGCGCCGTCAGCGGTTTTCATGCGCTGATCTCCAGCGGTACGACCCCCAAGCTAATCCGCCGTGAAACTGAGACCCGCATGGTCGGCTACGGGGCCATGCTTGCCGAATCGATGGTGGCCATCATGGCGACGGTTGCCGCGTGCGTACTTCAGCCGGGGGTATATTTTGCCATCAACAGTCCGGCGGGAATAGTTGGCAGCACAGCCGATGCCGCGGTCGCAACCATCAATCGCTGGGGATTCACCGTCGATGCGGCACAGATGCAGTCACTCGCCCATGCGGTCGGTGAGCAAACCTTGTTCAATCGCACCGGCGGCGCTCCCGCGTTTGCCGTGGGCATGGCCCATATTTTTTCCAACAGCCTAGGTGGACAAGCCGTCATGGCCATCTGGTATCACTTTGCCATCATGTTTGAAGCGCTTTTTATTCTGACCATTCTTGACGCCGGAACGCGCGTGGGCCGGTTCATGGTGCAGGACGCCCTGGGTCACATCTGGAGGCCTTTGGGACGCACCAGTTGGTATCCTTCGATTATTTTCACCAGCGCTCTCATTGCCGGGGCCTGGGGGTATTTCCTGTGGCAGGGAGTGAAAGATCCACTGGGCGGGATCAACTCGCTTTGGCCATTGTTCGGAATCTCCAATCAATTGCTGGCCACGGTTGCCTTCTGTGTGGCCACAACCATCATCGTGAAGACGGGCAAGGCACGATACACGTTTGTTACGTTGGTCCCGCTAGCGTGGCTGGTGGCAGTGACGTTTACGGCCTCGTGGCAAAAGATGTTTGACGTAAACCCACGCATCGGTTTTCTGGCCCATGCCCGCCAGCTTGCCGCTACGGGAGGCAATGCACGCTTGATCTTCAATGATCGGCTGGACGCGGTGGTGACCGGCGTTCTGATGGGGATGGTGACGCTCGTGCTGTTGGAATCCGTACTGGAATGGGTCCGCGTGCTCACCGGTCGGAAGGCAGCTTCGGTCAAGGAAGCGCCGTTTGTGGCATCTCGTTTCGCGGAGGAGCGTGGATGAAACGCCTGAATCGGTTGCTGACGGTTTTGTCGGCCATCCTTCGCGAGATTTTCGATGAATCGGCCTATGCGCGTTACCTGGAACAACATCAACTTCGTTCCTCTCCCAAGGCGTACGCCGGGTTTTTGCGTGAACATGAACTCGTAAAGGCACGGCGTCCACGCTGTTGCTGAGTTACACTTCCTGCATGCGCGTTCTTGGCATCGACTGCGGCACGGAATACACCGGGTACGGGGTCGTCAAGTTACATGACGACGGCAAATTGCAATGCCTCGACTGCGGCGCCATCAAGCTCTCCCCGCGCGATTCCATGGCAACCCGCCTGGCGGTCATTTTTCAGCGGCTGAGTGCGCTGATCGCCGAACACCAGCCCTGTCAGGTCGCCATCGAAGACATTTTTTACGCTCTGAATGTGAAATCCGCGCTCAAGCTGGGGCAAGTGCGCGGAGTGGCCATGCTGGCAGCTTCCTCCGTTGGGCTGGCCGTGGCTGAGTATTCGCCGCTCTCCATCAAGTCCGCCGTAGTCGGATACGGCAAGGCGGAGAAAGTCCAGGTCCAGCACATGGTCGCGCGCTTATTGAACCTTGCCGAAATTCCCGAACCGCCCGATATTGCCGACGCGCTGGCGATCGCCATTTGTCATCTGCATACGTCCACTACGCTGGAACGCCAGCGCGCCATGGCATGAGGAAATCAGACTGGTTCCGCCGTAGCCGTATCCGTCCAACAGTCAGCGCGCTGCTGATGGTAGTTGCCTTGTCGCTGCCTGCTGTTTGCCAGCAAGCGGCCATCCTCACTTACAGCCAGGATTTTCCCGGCTCCGACCCCAGCCACTACGCGATTTCCATCAGCTCCGACGGTCCTGCGCGCTACGAGGGGAACGGTAGACTGATCAGCGCCTCCAGGTACTCGACGGACGATTCTGTGCCGGACACCGAGCAGTTGGAATTCACCGCCTCTCCAGCGTGGATTGCCAGAATTTTCGACCTGGCCAAGCGCGCCCATTATTTCCAGGGACAGGTCGACAATAAAAAGAGCAATCTGGCATTTACGGGGAAAAAGACACTCACCTACACGGACAGCACCCAGAAAACCAGCGCTACCTACAACTATCCGGTCGTCCCGGAAGTAATGGAGTTGACCCGCGTCTTTCAGAACCTTTCGACTACCCTGGAATTCGGGCGCCGTCTTGAGTATTGCCATCATCACCAAAAACTCGCGCTCGACCAGGAGAGCAAGCAGATGGAATCCTCCGCAAAAGAGGGCGGGCTGGAACAGGTCTCTGCAATTGCTCCTATCATGCAGAAGATCGTCGAGGACCGTTCCGTCCTCAATGTTGTCCGTCTGCGCCTGCAAAGACTGCTGGCTTCCGCCGGGACGCAAAAAATGGATGACAAGTGATTTTAAGAATGCATTCGGGACACGGCGGAAGGCACGGCTTTTAGAGTCTGGGTTTGGGGATTCGGCGAAAAGCAAAGCGAAATCACAGAGGACACAGAGTTCCACAGAGGGGATCCACGGAGGAA
>CAZETZ010000277.1:0-3490 GCA_964514735.1 uncultured Acidobacteriaceae bacterium
ACCAGCGTAGGCGCGCTGATTGGCGCGGCCTACTGTAGCGGCCTGTCCTGCGATGAACTGCACGAGATCGCGATGCAAGTACGCTTCAAGCACTTTGCCAGTTGGACGCTTTCCCGCTATGGCTTCGCCAGCAATCAGCGGATGATTGGATTTCTGAACCGGATTTTAAAAGTCAAAACGTTTGAAGAACTGCGCATTCCGCTGGCGGTGACGGCCACGGATTTTTCTACCGGCAAGGGCGTGGTGTTTCGCTCAGGGCCGCTGGTGGATCCGGTGCGGGCGAGTTGCGCCTATCCAGGGATGTTTCTGCCCGTGAAAATCGATGGACGCATGTTGATCGATGGCATGCTGGCGCATGCGGTGCCAAGCGTGCCTCTGCGGGAGATGGGCGCGGGCCGCGTGCTGGCGGTGCACTTGAAGGGAAACTGGATTAACGGCGAAGGACCTCGGCATCTGTTCGATGTGATCGGACAGTGCTTCGCCATCGCGCAGGAGAAGACGAGCGACCGCTGGAAGCAAGCGGCAGACCTGGTGATCGAGCCGGATGTGACTGGGTTTAAGTATGACGACTTCGAGCGGACCGCGGAACTGATTCGGGCGGGGGAAGTAGTGGCGCGGGCGGCGGTACCGGAGTTGAGGAAGTGGCTGGGGGTGGAAGCTCTGACACCAAAAGCCCTAAAAGCAAGTGTCGTTCAACCAGCGGTTGTTCCAGCAGAATAAATTCTCGAGGCTGTCGCGTCCAAGCTCAGCCAATTCGACTTCACTCCAGAGCAAATTCGATATTTTTTTGATTTCAATGTTCATTCGTCACAGACACCGCGCTGTTCCTGTGGAATATTTGGAATACTCTGATCCATACTGCAGGACTTGGATCGCTTAGTACCTAAGTTTTGGGCACAAAAAGGATATTTCGTAAGCGCTACTCCTAAACAAACTGGCTCAATAGTGCCACCTGACTGAGAATCGGGCATTCGCTATAATGCGGGCCGTGACGTGCAGTGTTTCCTTATGGTGATTAAAGATATCTATTCTCCCGCGGTAGGGGGTGAAAATTCTGGCGAAGCACTAATCTTCCGCCGTGGTGTCGGCAACCTCCTTGATGAAATTAGGCAAGCGATTCTTCAAAGCACTCTTCTGATATCGCCGCGAAAGACAATTACAAAAGGAAAGGACGGACAACCAGGTGTTACTGGTAACCGCGACCTAGCTGACGGTCTCAATAAAGCTTTCCGTGCATCCTTGAGTAGCCTAGGCTGGGCACCCCGCAGAGCACCCGGAGCCGTGAGCCTTCAAGCAAACGTTGATTGGTTCAAATCTGTTCCCACTAGTCTCTCGTACGGTCCAAAAGAAATCGGTATAGGTCTGGAGATTCAGTTTGGCAACAATTTTCAATTTGAGGCGGATTTAAAAAGGCTTTCCGAAGCGGTGGTGGCCGGCCACATTGTGGCTGGAGTCTCAATTGTTGCTTCAGATCAGCTCGCTACGTACAAAGCGGATCGTGGCACTTCGTTTTCAAATGCGCGCGAGAAACTCGATCGTTTTCTCGGTTTGTTGACAGGCGTTGCCGCAACAATAGTTCCAGGGTTCCTACTTATTGGAGTTTCGCATGATGGCTTAACTACAAATTCAGATGGTCTGTTTCAACTCTCCGCGCCCATTTTTGATCCGGCTCGTGGTGTACTAGCACCTCCCGCACGATTTCAGGATTTTGGAACGAAACTGACTAGCCCCAAATTACGAAGAAAAATCTAATATCCTAGGACTTTACTTTTACTCGCGTATTTCTCTTTTGAAGATGTTAGGTCGGCAATAACAGCACCGACCTGTTTAATCGGCCTATCCCCGCGTTGTGGATCGACTTGTAATAGTGAGTCCCGGAATTTCTTGGTGAAACACGCTTCAATCCGGCTCGGAGGCGTTTCACAGTCAGTCGGAGAAATGAAAGTAGCGATCCTTCGCAGGGCCGCTGTAGGCTTTCCAATATCAGCAGCAATCCAAAGGCGATTGTTTGCATGCGCTGCTTGAATAGAACTGCCGCCCCCCGCGAAGCAGTCCAAGATTATGTCTCCGGGGTTACTGGCCATCAAAATCGCGCGATCAGGAATGTGGAGAGGAAGTTCATTTACTTGATTATCTCTTGTTTTGTCTTGTCGCGCCGGTCGTGTGTCATCCCAAAAATCACTGATTTGAATCCAAGGAATACCTTCGCTGTCTTCAAAACGTTTGAACTTGTCGCGGTACCCCCCATAGTCACGTATGAGTTTTCCGCAATGGCGACATGTTGGTGATTTCGTCCGTACCACATTGAACGTGGGTTCCTTACCTATCTTTGTGTAGTAGACCATACCATAGTGAGCAGGATGAATGCGTCCACGAATAGGGAATCCGCTTTTCATCTTTAGAGCTATCCATGCCCGATATTCGAGATAGTGCAACGAGTTCATCCACGCGCCCAGATCCATAAGCCATTTGGGCCAGTGATATAAAAAAAGTGCTCCACCTGGACGTAAGACGCGAACAAGTTCGAGTAGCCAAGTCCTGCACCAACCGCGGTAAGATTCCGCCGCCATGTCATCTTTAAATTCGGGAGTGGCATAGTCCTTTCCCAAATTAAATGGGGGATCCACGAACACAAGATCAACGCTGTCATTGCGAATATTGGCTAGTAAATCCAGGCAGTCTGCTTGAAACAAGACCCCGGTTTCCCCGATATACTGGGCCGATATCGACGGCGGATGGAACCCATTTCCATTGGTACTCACATGTGAAATATATCGACTAGACGATATATTATCAACGTTTGGCTCGCCGCCCTCGTTTTGGTTCACTTTTAACATAAGTATACAAACTCTGCGCGTCAAGCAACCAATCGCGCCCACGTTTTGTTCCCTCGATCACCTTCCTTCGACGAAGCAGACCGAGATGATCTGAAGAATAGCCGGTTAATCCCGATGCTTCGCTGGTGGTCAGCGACAAACCGGACTTCGCCGCTCGTTCCAACGCTACAAGCGGCACCTTCCGAGCACTCATTGCAGTCTCCCAACTATAAGGGAGTGAAGGGTTTGTGTCCATCCAGTTTCGCAGCGCTCTCCCGCTTTATTTTGATTTCCCGGATTTGCGCCACCGCCTAACGAAAATCTCTAGCTCTACATGGATATTTTCTGGACCTTATCGAGTTAGATACTTCGCTACTAGGTTAGTCAGTACTTACCTTGTTCGATTACGTTTTGTGCGACTTGCTGCCGCAACTCAATAGCGTTGAACGGTTCGTGTTTGGATAGGCGGCGGAGGATGGCTAGTTGGGTGCGCATCATGTCGCCATCGGCGACTGCGGCGATGATTTTTCTTGCGGCGGATTCGATTTTCTCAAACGCCTGCAAGAGATAAATTCGCGTCATGGCGCTGGGCAATGCAGCGGCTGACTCGCCATGCTGCTCAACAATCTTCTGCGTCCGCAGGACGGCGGATTCCATGGCATAGGTTTCGATCA
>CAZETZ010000278.1:0-3469 GCA_964514735.1 uncultured Acidobacteriaceae bacterium
ATTCCAATGAACTTTCCTTCAAGACGGCGGGCCGCATCGCCTTCCGCAAAGCCATGGAAGTTGCGAAAGCTACGTTACTCGAGCCTGTCATGCACGCCGAGATCACTGTCCCTGACGAATTCGCGGGTTCCATCATGGGCGATCTCAACAGCCGCCGCGGCCGCATCCAGGGTATGGACAATAAAGCCGGCAACACTGTGGTCAAGGCCGAGGTCCCGATGGCGGAGATGCTCACCTATGGCGTCGATCTCACCTCCATGACCCAAGGTCGCGGCAGCTTCAGCATGGAAATGAATCACTATGATGTCGTGCCCGCGCAGCTTCAGGAAAAAATCATCGAGAAGGCCAGGGCGGAGCGCGGAGAGTTGACGGATGATGACGATGCCGCTTGATTCGTAACATCTCTCTCCCTTTGTCATTCCGAGCGCGGTTTTTCTGCGCGAGGAATCTGTTTCCTGGATAGCTCCACTAAGCTGTCGGTCAATAGCAGATTCCTCCTCTTCGCGACGCTCCTCGTCGGAATGACAAGGAAAGAAAAAGTTGAATGAGTCCCGCAAAACCCTGTCCCCAGCAGATATCCACAGCCCGCTGTGCATTTCAACCAGCAAATTAGCACCTTCGTGCCACACGAATGGCTCAAAGTAGGCATCAGGAGCGGGTTTTCGCTGTTGACTTTGATTTGCAATGAGCGCTAAATAAACCCGCTGGGTCTTCCCACGCGAATGTTTTCCCTCCCCAGCAGGCGCGAGACAGTTAGAAAAGAAGACCCGTCAGGAGAGGAAATGAACAAAGCTGATTTGATTGACAAGATCTCAGCCGGAGCCGGAATCAGCAAGGCCCAGGCCGGGACCGCAATTGACACCGCAGTGGACAGCATTACCGCTGCATTGAAAAAGGGAGACCGGGTCGCACTGATCGGGTTCGGTACCTTCTCCGTCTCAGCCAGGAAAGCACGCAATGGACGCAATCCACAAACCGGGGCCACCATCAAAATCGCCGCACGCAAAGTCGCCAAATTCACCGCAGGCGCGGAATTGAAAAAGGCCGTCAACAAGGGCAAGTAAAACCAAGTTTCTGGAAAAGCGAACGGCAGGGGGTCGGCCCTGCCGTTTTCGTTTTAGATGCGAGGGAACAAAAATCCTGTCTGCTGCCGGTATTGCAGATAGCGTTCGCCGAACTCATGGATCATTACCGATTCCTCGCGCTTGGCTTTTACCGAGTGGGCGATCACGAGAAGGACTAACGCCAATATCCCGCGCCATTCCCCGACCACAATCGCGGTCCCGGCAATCGCCAACAGAAATCCGGTGTAGATGGGATGACGAACGTATGCATACGGGCCATTGCGAATGAGTTCATGATCGGTTTTCAGGCTAACCCGCGCGCTCCAATTCTTGCCCAGACTGAAGCGCGCCCATAGTGCGATAGTTACACCTACGTAGGTTAGTGCCACTCCGGCGCGTGCCACGCGGACGTCGTCCATGACAAAACGATTCTGCAACCAACTCACCGGTAGCGAATGGAAAAATAGCAGGCCGAAAGCGGCAACCAGAAGAACAAACGTGAATAGTCGCGCTGCTGCAGGCTCAGTTGATTTGGTTGGTTTGACCCGTAGTGCCGTGATACCCCAATAAATCCCCAGGACATACCAAGGAAGCATTTCTAACTTCCACGACGTGACCGATAACATTTTCGTTTCCTTTTCTAGACCATCCCCCCGGACCCACTACTTGCGCTTGCGTTCCATCTTGCCGATCCAGTTCAACTCCAGCCGTATGCAGTCGCGCATAAATTGCAGGACCGCTTTTCCGTAGACGCCTACCGCGAGGTTCGCCTCCACCTGCGCCAATCTCGCCTTGCGCGCCGCAAGATGGGCCTTGCGCTTTTCCATGATCTGCCGACGAGCTTCCGGACCAATCAAACCGAACATTCCTACACGGGTCACGAAAGCTTCCAATGATCTGGCGTCCTGTTCTGTGTACTCAGCGAGACGCCGCTGCAACTCCCGTTGTCCAGCGCTGGTCAGCGTATACAGCTGACGTGTCTGACCGCGCTTCCCCGGGACTTCTTTCTTGAGGACCCAGCGCTTCTCGGCAAACCGGCGCAACAGCGGATACACGAGATTGTTGTGCAGGTCCCCCTGACCAAGGATGAATCCAGCATCGCGTTTTAGCTGGTATCCGTGCCTGGGGCCGTCGTGCAGCATGGCCAGCACAATTAGGTCATTCATGACACAGTCAATTTGATCGAATAACGAATATTGGTCAAGAACCAATTTGTCATTCCGACGAGGCACGAAGTGCCAAGGAGGAATCTGCTTTCCTTGGCAGCGCCATCTACGCTGCCGGCAAATAGCAGATTCCTCCTCGTCGCTACGCTCCTTGTCGGAACGACAAATTGAATGAAACTGCTTTACGCTGGAGCGTAACTTCGGTTGCTGAATCCCGCATAACTCCTGTAGAATCTAAGTTCTAGTGAAAGGTATTGGAGACCATGAAGGCGGCAATTCACCCTGTTTACAATGACATACGCGTGTTATGCGCGTGCGGCAACACATTCACGACCCGTTCGACCCACAAGGGCGACATCCACGTAGAAATCTGCTCGGCCTGCCATCCGTTTTTCACTGGTAAGCAGAAACTGGTGGACACCGCCGGACGCGTCGAGCGCTTCCGCCGAAAGTATGCCAAGGCGGAGACGGCAAAGAAGTAATTGGATTTACACCAATCCGGATTTGAAAGGCCTCCTTTCGGAGGCTTTTCTTTTTGGCAATGGGTAGAATTGAGACAGATGCGTAAGTTTTGGGATAATTCCGTGGCGGACGGGGCAAGTTCTGTCATGACGCAGGCCAGCCTTAAGCCAGTGCCCGGGCGCGTGTGCATCGGCGGAATCGAAATCGTGCCCGCCACCGTGCTCGCCCCCATGGCTGGAGTGACCGATACCGTCTTTCGCCGCTTCATCCGCAACCTCGGCGGATGCGGCCTCATCATGACCGAGTTCACTTCCGCGGACGGAGTCCTTCGCAAAAAAGACCAGAAAGCCAAGCGGTACCTGCATTTTTACGAAGACGAGCATCCGATCTCCGCTCAGTTATTCGGCAGCGATCCGCAGGTGATGGCCGATGCGGCGCGGATTGTGGAAGACCTTGGCTTCGATCTGGTGGATTTGAACCTGGGCTGTCCGGCGAAGAAAGTTGTGAAGTGCAACGGAGGTTCAGGCCTGCTGCGCGACCTGCCGGTCATTCAAAGGATTTTCGAATCAGTTCGCAGCGCGGTCAAGATTCCATTTACGGTCAAATTCCGTGCAGGATGGGATGATGACAACATCATCTGTGTAGAGCTGGCCAAGATGGCCGAAGACTGCGGCCTGTGCGCGGTGGCCCTGCACGCCCGCACCCGCGAGATGGGCTACAGCGGCAATGCCCGCTGGGAGTGGATTGCGGCGGTCAAAGACGCCGTAAAAATTCCTG
>CAZETZ010000279.1:0-3452 GCA_964514735.1 uncultured Acidobacteriaceae bacterium
CATGGTTTTCTCCTGATTATTCGAGTTCAATCCAGGTGTCGTGATACGCGGCCTTATCGCGCCGCAGGACCGCCGCCCCGGTAAAGGTCACATGCGTCAATGTCCAAATACTGCTGCGAATATCCGCGACCCGCGCGTCGGTAATTTCGTAGGACATTCCCAGTGGGGTTTTGCCTTGTGTGGCGCCAGGCGCCCGTCGCGATTTTCCAATCTCCTTCACAATCTCCGGAAAATCCCGGGCAAACAAATGTCCTCCCAGCTCCAAATTCTTACCCACGATCTCCGCGCGTGTGATGACCCCAATCTTCCGCCGCGTATCATGCCGGTCGAGCGACGGCGCATAATCCAGGCCCATGCCCAGCAGCGAAGCCAACGCCTTTTCCGCCGCCGCCCGCGTCAGCACCACCCGATGCCCGCGCGATCCCGCGGGAGGCTTGTCGGAAGGCACATCCACCAGCGTCAACACTCCGCGAAACGCCTCGCGATTAGGATGCTGTTCTACAACCGGCATTTGAATCGCCATCGATTCCAATTCGAGATTCATCATGAGTCCATCCTGTTTGAGCTGAGAACCGGGAACCGTGAACTAAGAACTGAAATCTACGAACCGATTTTCGCCGGAAGCTCCGGCAAGCCACGCATGCGCCGGACTTCATTGACGGTCAGCACGCCGTTACGCAGCAGAATTTCCTGGATCTGCGCTTCTTCCATTTCGTCGGCCACGTCGGTGTCGGCGAAGACAAATTCCAAATCGTTCCAGCCCAGCTTCTTGCTGATGGCATCGCGCGTAAGGTGCTCGGCGAACAGGCGCGCGGTCGGCACAATCGCCTGGCGAAACGCCTGATCGTTCATTTCGACCGCGGTGGAGCGGTTTACATCCCGCTCCACTCCGAGCAATTGCGGGGGGAGATCGAAGGCGTTGGCAATGACGCGGATGAGAAATTCCTGCCAGGCCAGGCGCAGGTCGGCATCGGTGCCACCACCAAAGCGTAGGACTTCGGGTTTGTTCTCTACGGAAAGAATTGGCACTCGGCCTGTGCCTTCAATTTCATCCTGCCACCAACGAATCAGGCGCTCGTGCCGTTCCGGTGTCAACCCTTGAAGCCACAACGCGTATTCAACCACTGAATTAGAAGCCAGCCTTGAAGCGAAGCGGTGCGCGCTGAGGAACGCGTTGACGGTTTCAAACGCCACTTCAAGCCGCCCAAGCCCGAAGGGCGTGTGGGTCCGGGGATTCAGGCGCAAGTAAATAAGATCTTCGTCGTTGAGCGTGATGTTCGCATCCGGGCCAAAGCGTCCCGTGACTTGCACGTACCTCGGCGAGTTCGGGGACCCGTCCCAATCGGTGCGCATGCGGATGGTCGAACCATCCACCGGCCACAGCGCCAGGGGACGCGCAGGATCGCCAGTGACCTGCACCTCAATCGCGCCGTAGCCGCCGACATTGATGTCTTCCAGCACTTGCTCGGCGAGGGAACGGAATGAGTCATCCGGATTGGGCGCGTCCAGGTTGTCGGTTAGGACCTGAATACGAAGCGTGCCATCGGGCAGTTGCTCCAACGCGCGCCCGTTGCGTGGCTGAATCCGCCAGCGCATCCCGGCAATCCGGTCTTTAATGGTGTTGATCGCCTTGCGGGCCACGGGCGTCTCCGAGAACCGGCGCAGATTGGAGACGGTGGGTTTGGGCATGGCATCGGTCCGTGGCCCGTAAGTATTGAGGATGGAGGGCAGCGCCGCCGTCCGCCGCTTCTCAATCGAGTTGCCGGCGAACAGAGACACTCCCGCCACCCGGCGCAATGCGCCGCGAATCTTCGATGTAATGTTCATGATTTTTTTCAGTATGTGACAGGAGTACTAAACATTTTGAGTCGATCACTGTGCCGCGCTCCGGCATCAGCTTTTCGTGCTGCCCAAGCGATTGCCATCGCCATTACACAATCATCATGACTTCCCGTTGCAGCAGCTGAGCTTCCGTCAGGGTGCCTTACAAAAGTCCGAAATTCTTCCAACAATCGGTTACTGCAAAACAATGTCGGGTCAGCTGCTAAAGCGCCTGCCAAATTTTCGATCATCATTGGCCGCGTCACTGCTGACGTAAGCCAGCCATCCTGCCCTTCTTGTTGATAAATATTCCGGTATCCCTGCGAAACCAGGTGGGCCAGAACACCATATCCGTGATTGTTTCTTTCCACTACCAGCAGTGCACGATGGTAAGAATTCCCGAGAGTAATTAACTTAAGCGCAAATTCCCGCAGCGTAAAGTGACCACGAAGTTCTGCGCATTGAACTCCTGACGCGCGTTCAATCACCTGTGCGCATGAGTAGTCTCCCTCTGGGCTTCCGCCGGCAGGATCGGCGCCGATGATGTATTGTTTTCCTGTTTCTGGAGGCAACCAGGTAAGCAATTTCTGGTTGTCTTCTGTTTTGTAGGGGACCCCACATTTTGCAAATGCAGTATCAATCGCATCAAGTTCAAATACGCACTCACCGGAGGCGCGAAAACACGAAACTGCATCTTCGGCAAATTCTTGTTTAGCCAGACTTCTTAGCTGTGCCCGGTTTTGCCGTCTCCACGCGATCTGCCCAAGGTCGAGGTGGGCGATCCTGACCAGTTCTTCTTCTTCTGGGCTTAGAGAATGCCCCTTCGAAGTTTCGAGACGATAACTCTGTTCATACCACCAAGGATAAAAATGTTGCTTGTAGCCGGTTTCCGCTGCCCGTTGCCACTCCTGGTAAAAAAAACCTCCCGCACCATTAGGGGTGGACTCCAAAACAATTTCCCCGTCTTGGGGGACCGCCGCGCGCAGCGATGCCAAAGTCTCCGCCCCGTCGCGGGGCCAGCGGGCGACCTCCGAACAATGTAGGTTATGGATGGTCATCCCGCGGCCCGCGTTGGGGTCCGCCGCCGTCGCCACTCGATATTCGCTATCCAGGTGGGGGAAGGCGATCTGGCGGATATTGGCGCGCGACCTCAGCAGCGCGCCGCGCTGCAGCGCCTCGGGCAGGTTCTCCCAGAAGCGATGCACGATCCTGAAAATTTCTTCCGCCGACTCCTGTGTGTGCGCAACCTGAACGGTCAGCGTCCCCGGTTGCGTGATCGTGTGCACGAAGAACCGCGCCGCAATATAGGTTGTCATCCCCAACTGGCGCGCTTTTAATACAATGTTGCGGTGGCTGCAATTCTGGGAATATTCTCGTTGCGCTCGATTCGGACACATGGCCACCAAGCCACGCGTCTTATTGCGGACTTTCAACAACGATTCGATCAGAAAATCCCGCAGCGTGACGTTGCCCGAGACTTTTCGATCTAGAAATTTTCCCAAGTGAATGAGGAGCGTGATGTCTTCAGGCACGGCTGGAAATCAGTTCTCCGTTCTCGGATGTCAGTTTCCAGTTACTTCACATGACCGACATATTCCGGCACGAAGACGTATGCGCCGATCTCCCAACCT
>CAZETZ010000280.1:0-3436 GCA_964514735.1 uncultured Acidobacteriaceae bacterium
CTTCACATGACCGACATATTCCGGCACGAAGACGTATGCGCCGATCTCCCAACCTGAACCGAACTGAGTTTGATCAATCCCCAGCAGGTCATACTTGAATTCGCTGGTGAGCGTCGCGCCCAGGTCCACCACTGGAGACGCCGGAGTTAGCCTCGGGTCCATTGCCGCGCCCGTCGCTGAGTCGGCATAAAAAGTCGTACCCGAGTTATGCTGTGTGCCCAGTATGTAATTCACCAGTTGGGTGTTGGTCATTAAGGTCGCTCCGGAGGATTTCAACGTGTCAATCATCAGGCCGACTTGCGCCGCCGTCAGTTCATTGACATGAAAGAAAATTCCAAAGGGCACTCCCCACACCGCCGACTTGAAAACCAACGCGCGAAACTTGTTGGCAAATTGAGCGTCAGTCAAATTCTGGAAGTTCGGCGCCATCCCCTGGCTGAGAATGTTCTGCACATTGATTCCGCTGGCCATGACCGTGGCCGCGTTGGGTGAGGGTTGCATGGAGCCGGACCCGCGCGCGCCTGCATAACCGGCGGTTACCGCGATGGCTTCGGTGGACGAGTCCTCAAAGCTTCCTGGGTACACATACACCCGATTACTGGGAAGCCCGGTCAAGTTTGTGTTCATCCACGCCAGCGACCAGTTCAACTCGTCGGTCATGAGCCGTGGTTTATCCATTTGCAGCGTATAGGACCCGGTTTTGATGTCCTGTGAGCTGACATCCGCCAGGTCCTGGCTGCGCACCGCCGACTTCATATTAGGATCGGCCGTGACCGAAAACACCCCACGCTGATTCAGGGTTGCGATCACTCCGCCGAGCGTATCGAGCCCATTCGAAGCTACGCCGGGCGCGGGAGCTGTCAGGTCCCAACTCACCTGCGCGCTGGCATCCCCCGGCGCGGTGATGGTCAGATGTTTACTCGCAATCGAAAGCGTTACGCTCGACGCAGCCGTTCCCGTGTACTGCAATGTAAAAGCGTTCGGAAATGTGAAGTACTGGTGCGACACCGAATGCGAATTTACGTCCCACCCGGCGTTGATCCAGGATTGAAAAGTGGAAACCAGCTGTTGCGAAAGATCGTAACCCGTAACCACCGCAATGCTCAGCGGCGCTGCTTTTGCCTGAAATGTAGGCAGCAGAGCCTGGATGTATTGATGCGAACCGTCAATCAACCCGGGGTCGTCATACGTCAGGGTGATTCGCGCCGGGTAACGCATGAACCCGCGAATGTTTGGTGGCGTATCCGGCGCAAGATTATTTCCTCCGTCGATGGGCGAACCGGTCACATCGGTGGAAATTCCCGTTGCCAGGTTGTTCGCGTACAGATGGCAGTATGAATAAGTCAGCGCGCCGGTATTGTCCATCAGGCCATAGGTCCGGTTGGCAAAAGCCCGGCAATTCTTCAGCTCAATCGCGCTGGCTGTGCCGTCAAAACGGTATCCCACGTAGTTGCGGTGCGAATCCGTGTTATAGAAATGAATGTCTCCCGGCGTCCCCGTCGGGTGAACGTAAAACCCGATCGGCACCGTATTGTTCGGCACTTGGCTGTCTGCTTGCATGTTGGCCAGCCAGAGGTGATCGCTGGCCCCCTGAATCTGCACGCCATATCCGTCATACCAATCGAGCTTGATGTGCTGAATTTCGATGTAGCTGACCCCATTAATATTGATCAGGCTCTGCGCGCTCAGAATGATCGGGCTGACCGAGCCGAATGCGGTGACCGGATTGCCCCCCGACGAGTACACATAGAGAATTTGCGTAGTCGAGTCGTAGAACCAGTCGCGGTCATGGGCGAGCGCGCCCTGTGAAGCCTGCGAGGTTCCCCACAACGAACCGAACTGCACAAATTTCAAACTATCGATGGTTTGCGTAGCGCTCAGCGTGTTCTGCCAGATGTTCCCCGACGTATTCGTCCATTGCGATGCCGTGGTCGCGTAGAGCCCGGTAAATTCCGGAGGCCGTCCGCTTCCGTAGGCGTCGAACTTGATCAAGTTGCCGGCTGTGCCGCTGGACGGCGGCGTGAGCCATTCGTTCCAGACGGCATCGCGCTTGAACAGAATCACATCTCCCGGCGAAAAGCTCGAGATCCCCACCTTGAGCAACGTCCGCCAGGCCGTCGCCGGGGTCAAGCCGTCGTTCCCATTGCTGCCGGCCGGGTCCACGTAGTAAGTCGTGCCGCTCGCATACCCCATCAGCAGTAACAGCGCAAAGACATGTTTCACGTCAGCGTCTCCAACTCATCTGAGAACCGAGAACCAGGAACTGTGAACTGAAGTCCCAACCATTTTTCGGGACAACAAAAAAAGGCCGCGGGAAAATCCGCAGCCAAAGAGAAAAGGAAAATGCTGGCTTTACATCACTGGACCTGTCTTACCGCCACGCGCAGCGCATACGTGCCCGTGCCCGTGGTGCAGGCTATATAACTGGTGGAATACGTGATGGCCGCGGTGCCCGCTGACCAAAGCGTGAATGATCCACTGCCGAAGTTCGAAGTGTTCCCCAGCGCCATACTGTTGCCACCCGAAATTCCGGCGCCCGATAAACTCACTTGCAGCGTTTTGGCGCTGGTTTCATCCGTCCACCCCAGAAGGATCGAAGCGGCCGCCGGACCGGGGGTCGCGCAGCTCACGGTGGAGTCCAGGTAGTAGTCCACGGAATATTGCCCCGCGGGGCACGCGGTCGTGCTGCACAGGGTAGTGCTCGAAACTGCCGCGGTATTTCCCGTTGAGGAAACTGGAGCTCCGTACACTGCCACTAACCCCGGCCCCGCAGTCGCGCGTCCGTTATAGGTCGAAGCCACGCTCGACATAATCAAATTGCGTCCCAGATAAAAATCCCGCACGCGGAGCGCCGATGCGCCGATGTCACGGTTGTTATCGGAAAAAGGTTTGAAATTGAACGCCGTGTCCCAAACCCAGCGGATCGACCCCTGCAACTTCACCCCGAAACCACGTTGTGTGCCTGTGCCCGCCTTCTCCACGTCCGCTACATAATATTGGTTGGTCGCATCGTAAGTGAGACCCAGTCGCTCGTAATTCGATGCATCCGTGCGAGTGCCATACAGGTTGAACGTCTGAAGATTGGTCCCGTTGTATTCCTCCAGCGTGTTCGCGTCCGAGTTAAAAATGTTCAGCAACCCCAGCTGGACTGCTTGCCCGTTGTTGCTGATCACTTTCGGGCAATGACACGTGGAGTCAAACCAAAAGACACCAAAATTCGCAATGCCGGACGGCGGCGTAGTCTCGGCCAGCTGAATCACATCCGGCGTACTGCAATTAGCATTTCCGTTGGATTGAATTCCCGTGGCAAAACTGCCGCTGCACTGGCTCGGTGTCGCCACGAGCTGAGTTGAGGTATTGGCGTTGGCGGAGACATTACCGCTGCTGTCGAGCTTGGCAACCTCAAACACCGTGCCGCCATTCTCCGAAACCTGCA
>CAZETZ010000281.1:0-3430 GCA_964514735.1 uncultured Acidobacteriaceae bacterium
TTCAGCGGCTTGCCCGGCACCGCCGGTTTTTCCTCCAACTGCCCGACTTCTTTTCCCTTGCTGTTCACCACCACCTGCTTCGATCCGTTCTCTCCCATCAAAATGGAGTTGTATTCCAGCTCCACTCCCGATTGCCCCACGACATCGCCCGGATTGTAAAGTTCGAAGCGCGGATGATTGAGCATCTCCTCGCTGACTTCGCCGACATAGCCGATCAAGTGCGCCATAAACCCATTGCGCGGATACAGCCGCCGGTGCGCCATGACCGTGTCCAACTCGGGCAGTTCGTTGTGGTGCGCGTCAATAAACGCCAGTTCATCGGGAGTGATGTCGTCTTTCAGGTAGATGGGTTGGGATTGAGGGTTGGCTACGAACTTCCTGGTCCTTTCTTTTACTTCCTTGTGGTCCATATGCAGGCCGTCGGCGATGGCGTCCGAGTCGGCCACGATGTCACGGGTCGAGTCGCGCAGCAGCAGCGCGCTGAACGAAGGATAGTTGTCGACGATGACGCGGCCCTCGCGGTCCAAAATTTTTCCGCGGGGCGCGAGGATGGGGACTTCACGGATGCGGTTTTTTTCCGCCAGCGTGGAATACAAATCGCTCTGAGAAACTTGCAGGCGCCAGAGCCCGTAAGTCAAAAGCAAAAAAATTCCCAGGATGAGGTACTGGACCGCAGTCAGACGGCCTTGCGAAACTTTTTCATCGCGGCCAAACATAAATTAAGTGTTCGCCTTTGGTCGCCGGTGGTTGGCCAGACCCGGACGGATTATGTTTCATTGTAAATCTGTTTTCGTGGAAAGTGATTGGCGGAGGAGTGACGGAGGTGCAAAGCCATCTGCGTCAACTTGAGGCGGTCCGGCTTGCACTCGCCAAGCACCAGGGGCCAAAGGCTGATTCTCATGCTCTCTGCTTCAGCCGGTCCATCAGCAGGAAAAGCAGCACCGAAAGGACCGCATTGGCCGCTGCCGCTTCCAGTTCGTGGGCCCAGTTCCAACCTAAACTCAAGCCCACCAGTCCCCGCGCCACGCTGAAGTAAATGACCTGATGCACACAATAGAAGACAAAAGTCAGCAAAAAGCGGGTGCCGGCGTTCTCTACATCCAGTTTTACTCCCAGCGAGGACGCCCCAAATCCCACCACGGTCTTGGCAATGCCATACAAGCCGATCGGCTGGTGGGCGAGAGAGTCTTGTAACAGTCCGATCAGCGCCCCGGTCAACATGCCGGAAACCTGACCACGCCTGGCCACGGCGAAGAAGATGGTTACCAGCAGCGGCAAGTCAAATAAGGAGAAAAACGGTATCCGGATGGGAAGGAAGGCCTGGAGAAAGACCGCCGCCACCGGAATGAGAATGGCAACGGGGAGGCTAAAGCGGTAAACCTCCGTCTGCTCGCCGGATGTGTAAGTGATGTTCACGTTATTGCGGCTTGTCCTGGCCGGCCTGAGGCTCGGGCCCGGGAGTGGCGGGCGTGGGCGCCGCGGGGGCCGGAGTCTTGGACCCATCCTGCGAGACGTTGACCACGGCAGGCGGCGGTCCGGTTTTCTTGGGAGTTGCGCCTTCCGCGGTTGTGCCCTCCGGCGCAGAGGTCCCCTGCGGCTTGGGCGGGGCCACTTTCGGCTTCGGTTTCGCGTTGTCGGTTGGGGTAGAAGGATTGGAAGTGGCCGATGGCGCCTTTCCGTCTGCCGGCTTTTCGGGGACCGAAGGCAGCCGCCGCGCCAGTATGTCGGCCGCGCGCTCGGGCGTGTTCTCGGCGACCGCAGGAACGCGTTGCTCCTTCTGTACCACTACCAGGACTTCTTCCAGCTTGCTCAGATTTACCGCAGGCCTTACCTGAATACTCAAAAACGCTTCGGGAGTGCGATTGACCTTGGTCACGATGCCCACCGGCAAGCCTTTGGGAAAGATCAGGTCACCGCCGCTGGTGCGCACGATTTCGCCCGGTGTCACCGCTTCCTCCGACATGACCCGTTCCAGGACGACTTCGCCCAGCGTGGTCCCTCGCAATACTCCCTGGATGCGCGAATTCTCCAAAATGGCCCCGACCCCGCTGGACTGGTCGTTGATCAGCAAGACCTGCGAGGTGGAGCCGAAAACGTGCAATACCTTGCCCACAACGCCGTCGGCGGTGATGACCGCCATTTCTGGCGTAATCCCATCGTCGGACCCCTTATCGAGGAAGATAGAGCGGGATTGCTCACTGCCACTCGAGCCGATGACCTGCGCCGCCACCGTCTTGGCGACGAATTGTTCCTTGAAGGCGAGCAAGGCTTGCAGACGGCGGGCTTGTTCCGCATCTTCGGACAAACGCACGCGCTCCAGGCGGAGACGCTCGATTTCCATCTTCAGCTCGCGGTTTTCCTGGCGCACCCCACGCAGGTAAATGTATTCGCGCCACATGTTGCCGGAGCCATTCTGTAGCCAGACGATGGTCCTTTCCAGGGGAGTAATAGCGCCCACTGCCCACACGCGGATCAACCGGCTGGATTCGTCTCCACTGGTGCGGCGCACCTGGATCGCGAGTCCCAGGACCTGGGCAAACAGGACCCCCACCAGAATGCTGACGTTGCGGTAGCGGTGAAGCAGGTTTTCCATAGAACCGTCGTTGGCCGCCGGTGGTTGTTGTTGGCCGGAATCATTGCGTGTTGGCTAATGACCAACAACTAAAGGCCAACGGCTGTTTTATTCGATTGAAATCTTACGCAGCAGGTTGAAGTCGCTCAGCATTTTTCCCGTGCCGAGCACCACGCTGCACAGTGGATCGTCGGCAATGGAAACTGGCAGTCCGGTTTCTTCGCGGATGCGCTTGTCGAGATTTTTGATCAACGCGCCGCCGCCGGTCAGCACAATTCCACGATCGCTGATGTCGGCGGAAAGTTCCGGAGGCGTCCGTTCGAGGGCAACGCGCACCGCGTTCATGATGGTCGAGATGCATTCACTCAGCGCTTCGCGGATTTCACTGTCGTCTACCGTGATAGTTTTCGGCACGCCTTCAATCAGGTTGCGGCCTTTGATTTCCATGGTGAGCGGTTTGTCGAGTGGATAGGCCGAACCAATTTCGATTTTGATTTGTTCCGCGGTGCGTTCGCCGACTAGCAAGTTATATTTCCGCTTCAGGTAATTCATGATGGCTTCATCCATCTGATTGCCGGCCATGCGCACGGAACGAGAGTAGACGATGCCGCTTAAAGAAATGACTGCGATGTCTGTAGTTCCGCCGCCGATGTCAACCACCATGTTTCCCGAAGGCTCGGTAATCGGCAGACCCGCGCCAATGGCCGCGACCATGGCTTGTTCGACCAAATGCACTTCACTGGCTTTTGCGCGATAAGCCGAGTCCATGACCGCGCGCTTTTCCACCTGCGTAATTTCCGAGGGCACGCCGATCACGATGCGCGGATGCACCAGCATCTTGCGGTTGTGCGCCTTCTG
>CAZETZ010000282.1:0-3422 GCA_964514735.1 uncultured Acidobacteriaceae bacterium
TTCGAGGCACGGTTGGGGATTTTGATGTGGAAGTTCCAGGCGAATCGGAGGTTGGCCGAGGCGATGCTGGATGCTTCGAACAGCGTGTATGGAATGGCGATTAACGCTTAAACTGCTCTAGGTCGGCGTAAAATGAAGGTACGAGACGTCATCAAAATGCTGGAACAAGACGGCTGGTACCTTGAGCGCACTCGTGGCAGCCATCGGCAGTATAAGCATTCGACTAAGCCAGCTTAGTGACCGTTCCAGCGAAGCCCGGCGATGAACTTGCGCCTGGGACGCTCAACAGTATCTTTAAACAAGCAGGTCTAAAGAAATGAAGAAATACCTGATCGTCATTGAAGAGACTGGGACTGGCTACTCCGCCTATTCTCCTGATTTGGACGGCTGCGCGGCCACGGGCGGGACCCGGGACGAAGTTGAGAGCCAAATGCGGGAAGCGATTGCGTTTCATCTTGAGGGCATGGCCCGCAATGGAGAGTCCATTCCCGAACCTCACAGCTATTCGGCCTATGTCGAGATTCCTGCGCAGGCCAGATAGTTTGCCAAGTTTTGATTTCCGTTCTCCAACTCGGCACAATTGACTACGCCACCGGTCTGCGCCTGCAGCAACGCCTGGTCGAGTTGCGTAAGGACGGCCGGATTGGCGATGTGTTGCTCCTGCTGGAACATACTCCTGTCATAACCCTTGGCCGCAATGCCAAAGCCAAAAATATTCTTGCTTCCCCTGAATCGCTTGCTCAACGTGGCGTTGAAGTCTTCGACTGCGACCGTGGTGGAGACGTGACCTTTCATGGGCCAGGTCAGATTGTGGCCTATCCAATCTTTGATCTGCGGGGATTTCCCGCGCACGACGGCAAGCGCAAGACTCTGGGCGTGATTGAGTATGTGAGGCGGCTGGAGGAAGTGCTGATCCGCACCTGCGCGGATTTTGGGATTCCAGCAAAGCGCATAGCTGGGCTAACCGGGGTGTGGACCGAGCCACTGGAATCCGGGCCTTGCCCGGATAGCGGGTCCCTTCGACTTCGCTCAGGACAGACGCCGGTCCCTCCCGACACAAGTATCGAAGCTAAAATTGCCGCGTTGGGCGTGCACATTTCTCGGGGAGTTACCTCCCATGGCGTGGCGCTCAACGTGAACACCGATCTAACCTATTTCGACCTCATCATTCCATGCGGGATCGAATCGAAACCGGTGACGTCAATGCAAAAAGGATTGGGCAAAGAGGTCTTGCTGGAAGAGGTCGCGCACTCGGTTTCGCGCAACTTCAGTCAGGTGTTTGAAAGCCAGATTCTCTGGCTGGAGAACCTGGATGCCTTGCTGGGACAGTCCGTGGGAGTACCGATGAAACCGCCCACCGAGTTGCGCCAGCTCCGCAAAACGGACGAGACGTTCTTGGCCTGACGATCAGGGCACACGAACCCTGCTGCCTCCCAGCGGCTAGTGGACCGGATAAGCGGAATCGCTCGGGTAGTAACCGTCAATTTTGATGAGTTTTACCGACCCCTTTACTTCCGCCATGGGAACGATTGCCAGCGCGTCTTCTGTCTCCGCCACCAGGCTTACAGCGATTCCGCTGGCCGGAGCCGCGGCCGGTAAGCTCTCGTTTGCCCCAGCGGTTTTTTCCGACCAGTGCTGTTTGTAGTTGGATTCATCCATCCCCACCAGTTGCAGAGTGCTCTGCCGCTCCGTGGACCCGAAGCCCGGCAGGAGCAGGACAATCTTGTGGGAATTCGCCCAGAATCGACGCTCCCCGAGCAGGATGCGGCGAAGCTCTGCCATGGGCAGATCGTTTACAGGATTGTTTTTGTTGACGATCACGGCCAGCGCGTTGGGGTCCTGCGTGACCCCGTTTTCCGCTTCGATGTCGGCCAAGCGGTTCACGAAGATCATTGCGCCAACCACCTTGCCCTTGGCATCAATGTGTACTCCGCTCACGCCGCGCAGACGCACATTAGCGCCTACCAGCTTGCGTGCTTCCTGATTGCTGGCCTGCGGTACTACCACCAGCGCGGAGACATTTCCGTCGAAAACACGGAAACAGATCCGCTGCCACGGCTGGTCTCCAGCCCGCAATACGCCCCGAGTCTGCACAAAATGGCTATCCGCGGCTTTGGTATTGAGCTCTGCCAGGCTTCGGCGTTCGGCGGCGGGCAAGACTCCTTCGCCTAATATCTGAATTTTCGGGTTGACCAGGACCGTTCCCACATCGCCGGGGCCGGTGACCGCATCCACGCGAAGATGGCTTCCGGGGGTATATTTCGTGTCCATGCCGTGCACATTAACGTAGATCGCGCCGGTTGCATCTTCAAGAAACAGCAGTCCCCACTCCGGATCGGAATAGGTGGCGATGCCGTCCAGATGGACGGAGTAAGTGTTTCGCGCCTCGATATTGCTTAGCTCGTTTACTTCCTTGATGGTGTGCAGGGTCTTGCGGTTGTCCTGCGCTTGCGCCATCGCCAGGAAAGACACAATTACGAGAAGCAGCGTGTATTGCCACGCTGAAAAGGACTTGTTCGTTGGCCGGCAGCGAAGTTTCCGCTGCGCCGGAACTGTACGCGGAGAGATATGTTCGTACACCGCTTCCTCCTATCCCGCGGACGACGGCATGGCTGGTGCGCCGCGCTAAGTTCAATCAGTTGGTCTGACGGATAAACCGCGGGTGAACAAAGAGCGCTTTCTATTATGAGTTTTAGATAACTCTGGAGTTCCCTGCAAGGTCACGGTGGTAACGTTCTCAATCGAGCTTGGGTCCGCGTTGGCCGCGCGACAGGAGCTGACCTTCCGCGTTAGCATAGAAACGCAGTAGAAATCGTAGCCATGGCTAAGAAAATCAAGAAGCCTGCCGCCAAGGCGCCCAGCAACGGGCAGCGTCCTAAGTCCGCCGGTCCGATGAATTCTGTTCGTACTTACACCATCCCCGACTACCGCCTGGAGCGGCCTGATTTTACGGTCCGGCAGGTCCGCAGGGACGATGGCGTTCGTTATGAAGTCGAGGGGAAGCTGAACACTCCGGTCCCGCCGATTCGCGACTCCAAATATTTGAGCCGGCAGCAGGCGATTGAGATTTACCGCTACATGCTCCTCAATCGAAAAATGGAGACTGCGCTGGAGAATCTGTATAAGCAGGGGAAGGTTGTCGGCGGGGTTTATTTCGGGCTGGGGCAGGAGGCCTGCTCCTGCGCTTCGGCTTACGCTCTTGATAAAGATGATTGGTTCGCGCCTATGATCCGCAATCAGGGTGCGCTGCTGGTGCGCGGATTCCGTGCTCGCGACACCATGATGCAGTACATGGCCAAGGCGGATTCTCCTACCAAGGGCCGCGACGGGACTTCTCACTTCGGCGACATTTATGAGCGCAACATGGTTTCGCCGATTTCCATGCTGGGGGATTTGATTCCTGTGCTGGCTGGAGTAGCTCT
>CAZETZ010000283.1:0-3406 GCA_964514735.1 uncultured Acidobacteriaceae bacterium
CGCCGCCGGACTGGGAACACGCATGAGCACTGCGCCCAAGAGCAAGGGGAAGAAGGCGCCTTCCAAGCAATTCGCTGAGTTGGGGGGCACGCCGGTCCTGTTGCATACCTTACGCAAGTTTGCGGCTTCCGCCGAAGTCGAAGAGATTTTCGTCGCCCTGCGCAAGGATGAGATCAGCGCGTTTCGTGCCGGCCTGGAAAAAGAAGCCAAAGACATTTTGCGGAAAAATCCGCAATTAGTGGAAGGCGGAGAACATCGCCAACAATCCGTCGCCAATGCCTTGGCGGCGGTGAAGGCGGCGGCAGACGATATCATCCTGGTCCATGACGCGGTCCGCCCGCTGGTCACCGCGGAAATCATTCAGGAAGTGATCCAGGGAGTTAAGAAACACGGCGCCGCCATCGCGGGCCTGCCTGCGGTGGATACCATCAAACAAGTCGAACGCACCGCAGAAACCGCGATGATCAAAGCCACCGTGCCGCGCGATAAGATTGTGATGGCGCAGACCCCGCAGGGATTCCGCTACGACGTCATCAAGAAAGCCTTCGATCAGGCCGCGGCGGACGGATTCATTGGGACCGATGAAGCTTCCCTAGTGGAACATTCCGGGCAGGAGGTGGCGGTAGTGATGGGGTGGGCAAGGGATATCCAGATAACAATTCCAGGGGATCTGGAGTTGGTGGAGTTTTTCCTAAAACGGTAAAAACGGCCGCAGATTTACACGGATTATCACGGATTTTTATGGAAAAGCAGATACACTGCTTTCTCCATGGGTACTCCGATACCGCTTAAACATGCCGCGTTGACTGAGAAGATCATCGGGGTTTTTTATAGTGTCTACAATGAACTTGGCCATGGGTTCCTGGAGTCTGTTTATGAAGAGTCAATGGCGCTGGCCCTTCAAGACGCTGGGATCGAAGTGGCGAGGCAAGTCGCGCTGCCAGTCTGGTTCCGCAAGCACAAGGTCGGGGATTTCCGCGCCGATCTGCTGGTGGAGAATATCATTCTGCTGGAATTGAAATGCGTACGAGTCTTTGAGCCGGTCCACGAGGCACAATTGCTTAATTATCTGAAAGCAACAGAGATTGAGGTCGGCATTCTGTTAAATTTCGGGCCATTTCCCCGGTTCCGGCGTCTCTTGTTTGACAATGAGAGAAAAAAAATCCGTGAGAATCCGTGCAAATCCGTGGCTAAAATCTCTGCATGAGAATCGGCTACGGTTGGGACTCGCACGAATTCAAAGCAGGCATTCCCTTAAAAATCGGCGGAGTAACGCTGCCGCACTCCCACGGCCTGGGAGGCCACTCCGATGGCGACGCCCTGCTCCACGCCATCACGGATGCTCTGTTAGGGGCCGTGGCTGCGCCGGATATCGGCTCTCTGTTCTCCCCCTCTGACCCCAAGTGGAAGGGCGCCGACTCAGCCGTCTTCCTGCATGAGGCCCAAAAGCGGGTCAAAGCTGCTGGATACGCCATCGCCAACATCGATTCGACTTTGATTATGAATGCCCCAAAGATCGGCCCCCACGCCAACGCGATTCGCGCCCATGTCGCGAAGCTACTGGATATCCCCCCCGATTGCGTCGGCATCAAGGCCAAGACCCCGGAGGGCATCGGCACCGACAATGCTGCCATTGCCCATGCTGTGGTCTTGCTGGAAAAGATTCCGCAAAAGAAAAAGAAACGCTAAAGCGGGCGGTCGTGCAGTTTGGTTTTTGTCATTCCGGTTTCGTGGCGATATCCAGGGGAGCAGATTCCTCCTCTGCGCTACGCTCATCGTCGGAATGACAAAAGAGAATGGGATTCAAGCCGTGCCGCTACCCATATTCCCACTATGGGAAGACAAAATCTTTTCTGTGACGCATGTCCTTGTATTGTCGGTCTCTCCATGCTTAGTCTGCCAGCATGGCCCGTTTACTTGGCGCACTCTTATTGACTCTGTTACTCAACCGGTCTGTGCTGGCTGCGGCCAAGCCGCACTCGGTTTTGTTTGGCAAATGGATCGCCGTCCAATGGATGGTCGGGCCGAGTGACGACCAGCCCATTGACCTAAAAGTGCGCGCCCTGGTTGTGGATGGCCGGGTGAAGGAATACACCATCGGTATACCGCACGAGATTACCGAGCGCCAGTTTGTGGTCCGCCGCGTTTTCCGCCTGAATGACGCCCTCCCCGAAGATAAGCAGCCACATTGGCGTTGGGAACGCGGCGGATGGCTGCTGGTCGATCGCGTATCGACTCACATCACGCAAGTGAACCTGCCTGAATTCGATTGGTATTCGTCAGTGGCAAGCTGGTACCGCGACTACGTCGCTTACTGTGGAGTTTCCGATGACGGCGAAAAATTCTATGAAGTGGTGGCGCAACTGGGCCGCCGCAAACCGGTCCTGAAGAAAACGATAATGAGCGCGGTTTCCCTGGAGATGCCGGACTCCGCCTGTTCCGCGCCCGATTGGCAACGCCAACCCACGCGCGTGACTTTCTCGACCGGAGGCCCGGACAAGACCACCTATGAAGTACGCGGGCACTCCTTTAACCTGATTAAAGATCAGGATGAGGAGGAACCGGGGTCGGAATGAAGGAAACTATCCTGCGAACGCGCGGATGAAAAGCTGGCGGATGAGGGCAAATTCGCCGTAGAGCAGAAGGCCGCAAACTGCAATGGCGGCAAGAGACCACAACTGACGTTTGGGTGAGGGAGAAGTCAGACTTGGCGCCAGCACCGCTCCCAGCGCCAAACCCGCGAGAAACCCGCCGATATGGGCAGAGTTTGAAATGTAGGGCACGATGGCCCCAAATAACAGGTTATATCCGGCAAACGAGAGAAGGCTTTTGAGCGTGCTTTGCAGGGCATGTCTGGACACGGGAAGTTTGCCAAGATAGAGAGCTGAGATCAGCGCTCCCGCGAGTCCAAAGACCGCGCCCGAAGCCCCGACTGTTATAGAGTGCGGGTTTGACCAAGTCGCGGCCAGGCTTCCCGCCAGGCCGCAGCACGTGTAGAGCAGAAAAAAAACCCAACGGTCGAAGATGCGTTCTGCCAGTCCGCCCAGGTCCCACAGACACCACATGTTGAATGCGATGTGAATAATCCCCGCGTGAACGTAAGTGGCCGTAAGCAAGCGCCAGTACTGCGCGAACAAAGCATACCCCCAACTGCCGCCGAAGCGCCGAAGCACCTCGGTACTTGGCTCCAGGGGAGAAGCGCCGGAGAAAACCATTGCCAGAAACACAACTACATTGACGGCCAGCAGTCCGGTCGTGACGTACGCCTTGGCGTCAGGATCGGTGAGGCGGGGAACAGGGTTGGCATACACTCCCTCCTGCTTGGCGTAGTGGGCCATGGACTCCCGGCAGGAGGCGCCGACCTCGCGCAGGGAATATAAGGGGAGTGTGGGGCCACATCGGGAGC
>CAZETZ010000284.1:0-3402 GCA_964514735.1 uncultured Acidobacteriaceae bacterium
GAGGGGATGGGCAACATCATCCCAAATGTGGATGTTGTCGCCGAAAACTTTCGTGCCCACGCGCTGGTTCAGGAACGACCGCTGGTCGAGAATCGCCATGCCGGAAAAATCCCAGAACATGAAGCCCGCCATATCGAGCACGGCCGCGGGTTCCAGGATGACGGTGTATTTGCCCGCGGAAATTTCTCGCGGATGGGCGGTGCCGGCGGCTTTGCCGGCCGCGATTTCGGCCAAGGCGACGCCATCCAGATTCGCGACGTTCGGTGAATTTGCCTTTTGCCAACCTGACGAGTCATCGCCCAGCATGGTAATAGAGATTTCCGACGAGGTCTGGGTATGCCATTGTGACAGGCCTTGGGAGTTGAAAATCCCCTCAAAGTATTTTGAGTTGGAAAAAATGCCGGCCGTAGTCAGCTTATGTTTGTCCGCAACCCCCACAATCTTCTTCACCACATCGGCGCGGTTTACCGGTTCCAAAGCTGCCGTTTGATCAAAATATCTGGATGGGGCAGAAAGCGGAGTTTCTTTCCCACTCGCCATTGGCAATAGGTCAGGATCTGGCTGTTGTACTTTCGCCAAATCCTCCGAAGATTTCACCACCCGCTTTAAGCTCTCATCATCCAGCTTGTTGGTCGTGGCACGCGCAGTACGTCCACTAAATACTGTACGTACGGAAATTCCGATGTTATCTTCCGCGACATTTTGATGAATGATGTTATTGGCGAAACGCGTGAGGGCTGAATGGCCGCCAAAGATAAAGAGTTCGACCTCGTCGGCGGTCGAATGTTTTCTGATTCTCGAGAAGATGTCAGCGGCTTGGTTTTTGTCTAGCATTTACGGGTAGATATTAATCAGTTCTCGGTTCTCAGATATCAGTTCTCAGGCTTCCTTGTATGCCGCGCCTACTTTAATGTTACGGAAGCGTGCGGGGGATGCGCCGTGCCCTGTCCCCATCACTTGTTGTGGCTGGCCTTTGCCGCAATTTGGTGTTCCCCACAGCGTCCACTCATCACGAGAACAGATCGCATCCATGGAATTCCAGAACTCGGTGGTGATTCCCGAGTACGACGGGTTCTTCAACATGCGCGTGCGTTTTCCGTTCTTGATCTCCCAGCCCAGCTCACAACCAAACTGAAAGTTGTAACGCTTGTCGTCGATCGACCAAGAGCGGTTGGTCTGCATGTAGATGCCGTGATCGGTATCGGAAATCAGTTGTTCCAGCGTAAGCGGCTTTTCTCCGGGAAGGATGCTGATGTTGGTCATGCGGATGATCGGCAGGCGGTTCCAGCCCTCGGCGCGCAAGGTTCCACCGGAGCGGTCCAGACCAATGGTGTGCGCGGTTTCACGAGAACTGAGGTAACCAGTAAACAGGCCGTTGCGGATGATCGGGGTGCACTGGGCGGGCACGCCTTCGTCGTCGTAGGCAAAGGTCCCTAGGCCGGGGCCGTGCTCCTGGCGTGCGTCGGCCACTACGTTCACTAGATCACTGCCATAACGCAGAGTCCGCAATTTGTCTAAAGTGAGAAAGGAGGTCCCGGCAAAATTCGCTTCCATGCCGAGAACGCGGTCAAGTT
Source organism: uncultured Acidobacteriaceae bacterium (assembly GCA_964514735.1). Lineage (GTDB taxonomy): Bacteria > Acidobacteriota > Terriglobia > Terriglobales > Acidobacteriaceae > CAWBXL01. The sequence goes on from CAZETZ010000284.1 coordinate 1,575, forward strand.
CAATGGGATGTCCGACAGACTCATGAATTTGCAGCCCGAGTTGGGCGCTTTCCAGAATGATGGTGAAGTTGCCTTCCGGACACTTATCGGCTTTCAGCAAAGCAACCGCTTCTTCTCCGACACGGCGGGCGTTTTCCACCAGCTTCAATTCCTCAATCAATTCGTAGCCCTTGTTTTGCCACTGGCCGCCGAACGACGTCGGATAGGAACGCTTCTGGATTTCGTTCCCCGCGAAAGCGAACGCCGCATAACCTGCGCCGGTGGTGTATTTGGTCTGGTGAATATTCGCGCCTTCGGAGGAGGCGAACCACTGCTCCTCGCGGCGGAAGTTCATATTGGTTTCCGCCAGGGTGACGCCACTGACCGAGCGCAGTTCGGAATCAATCTTCAATAAAAGTTCGAGGTTTTGTTCGACGGAGGTGGTGAAAGGATCGATTTTGTAAGGAGTGGCCCACTCCGCCACTACCGGCTTCTCCGCCGCCATGCGGACATTCTCTTTTTTGACCCGCGCCGAAGCCTTAGCAATCTCAACCGCCCGAGCAGCGGTAGCTTCCACCGAGGCCCGGCTCAGATCGTCACAGGCGGCAAATCCCCAGGCCCCATCGGCCAGCACACGAATGCCAATTCCCTGCGACTCCGCGTCGGAAGCACTTCCGACTCTTCCATTTTTGGTAGACAGGGCACGGCTGCGGTCGCTGACCGCGCGGGCGCCCGCGTAGGACGCTCCCTTTTGGCTGGCGATATTCAGGGCCCACTCGGCAATCTGCTTCATGTCTCGGTTCCATGAATCTACCACAGCGGGGATTTGTAAATTTTCTTCAAGCGGCTGGTTACCTTCGATTACCCGCCGTTACAACTTTCTCACCGGATTCGTGTTATGAAGGAACATTAGGAGCATCTAATATTTTAAGGTAACTCGTGTGTTCCTTGTCCCTGTGGTCGTTTTCCGACCCGATTTCACAAGTAAGGAGTCTCGCAGTGAATCAATCGACGAAGCGGTTTCTGCTATTCCTCGGAGTTGGGTCGTTGGCCTTGAGCTTGGCCTGCGGTGGCGGGGGCAGTGGCAAGGGCAGTAGTGGCGGGGGAAGCGGCGGCTTTACCAATGCCAGTTTGAGCGGACACTATGCGTATCAGGTGAAGGGATATTCTCTTCCCTCCCAATCCCCATTTAGTGAGGCCGGGGTTTTCACCGCGGACGGGAGTGGACACATTACAAGCGGCACCGACGACTTCGCCGCAGGTACGAGCGCAGGCTCGGATAACATGACCGGCACCTACCAGGTGAACAGTGATGGAAGTGCCACGTTGGCCTTCAATTTTGCCAGCGGCGGGAGCGCTACTTTCGCACTTACCCTATCCAGCTCGAGCCAGTTTTACATGGTAGAAGTCGACTCGATATTCAACACCGGATTGGTCGGGTCCGGAACGGGACAAAAGCAGGATACAACTGCATTTTCCAGCGTGCCGAGCGGCACGTTTGTATTCCACATGCACACCGTGAACAATGCCCAATTGACCAGTAAGGTGGGGATTTTTACCGCGACCGGCGGTTCCGTTACCGGGAACGCCGACAGCAACCGTTCCTTCGTATTCGGTCCATCCACGATCACCGGCACGTTGAATTTTCCGGACGCTACCAGTGGACGCGGTTCGGGGACCTGTTTGCAGTGTTGTCGCCCCCTCAGGGATCGGATGGAAGTGGGCCGGGTCGTGCGGCGGATTGAACATTTCCTCGAAAGGCAGCTGGAGCGATAAGCGGGGGCTGCCCGCCAGGCCGATGCCCACCTCAGCCATGTTCAGCGGAACAGTGGAGTTTGCCGAATCCTTC
>CAZETZ010000285.1:0-3386 GCA_964514735.1 uncultured Acidobacteriaceae bacterium
TTGAGGAGAAGCAAACGATGAGGTTGACCGATCCGGTCGCAGACATGCTGACGCGTATTCGCAACGCGATACGCTCCCGGCACCAGAAAGTTGATATTCCCGCTTCCAAGCTGAAGTCGGAGATTGCCCGCATCCTCAAAGAGGAAGGGTTTATCGCCAACTTCAAGCCCACTGAGGAAGAGGGGCACAAAGTGCTGCGCATTTACCTGAAGTATGGCAACAACAACGAGGCGGCGATCTCGAACCTGGACCGCGTCTCGCGTCCCGGCTGCCGCGTCTATGTGGGCCGCACCGAAATCCCGCGCGTGCTGGGCGGGCTCGGCATCAACATTTTGACCACGCCGCGCGGCGTGATGACCGGACGCCAGGCCCGCAAAGAAGGTGTGGGCGGTGAACTGTTGTGCGAAGTTTGGTAAAAACAAGCTTCTAGCTGCTAGCTACTAGCTACGGCTAAAAGCGCATGATTTAGCTTGAAACAGTCCGGCACACACCAGACTGCAAATCAAAAAAGCGACCTAGCTAGCAGCTAGGAACTAGAAGCTAAAAGCTCTTATGTCACGAATTGGAAAAAAACCGATTCCCGTCCCCAAAGGTGTGACGGTGAAAATCGAGAACAATGTAGTTGCCGTGCAGGGCCCCAAGGGCAAGCTGGATACTCCGCTTCCTTCCGGCATTCGCGTCGAGCAAAAAGATGGCGAGCTGCTGGCTGTTCGCGAGAACGATTCGCAGGCCGCGGTCCACGGACTGGCGCGTGCGTTGGTCAACAACGCGGTGGAAGGCGTCACCAAGGGCTGGACCCGCGAACTGGACATCGTCGGCATCGGATACCGCGCGGAAATGAAGGGCAAGGCCATGGTGGTGTTTACGCTGGGATATTCCCATCCCATCGAGTACCCGCTGCCTTCGGGCATTGAGGTTGGTGTAGATGCCAAGCAGACGCACTTGACCGTCACCGGAATCGACCGCCAGAAGGTCGGACAGGTTGCGGCGGAAATGCGCGCGCTACGTCCGCCTGATCCGTATAAAAATAAAGGCGTACGGTTCATGGGCGAGCGGTTGAAGAAGAAGGTTGGAAAGACGGGAGCGAAGTGACGCTGTTTTGCGAGGCGTCTGAGCCTCGCAAGCGTCATCCTGAGCGTAGCGAAGGATCTCTAGGAGTTTAAGAAATGCTGAGTAAATTATCTAAAAACGCGACCCGGCGCTTCGTTCACGAACGCATCCGTAAAAAAGTTCAGGGAACGTCTGAGCGGCCTCGCTTGAATGTGTACCGTTCGATGAACCATATCTACGTTCAGCTGATCGACGACCTCGAAGGCAAGACCATCGTTGCCGCGAGCTCCGCGGTCGGCAAAAAGGGCCAGCGCAAGACCGGCGGAAACGTCGCTTCCGCGAAAGAGATCGGCAAATCAATCGCCGAAAAAGCCAAGGCCAAAGGGATTTCAAAAGTTGTGTTCGATCGCGGCGGCTATCTGTATCACGGCCGGGTGAAGGCCCTGGCCGATGCCGCGCGCGAGGCGGGATTGCAGTTCTAAAAGAAAGCTCTTAGCCATTAGCTTTTAGCCTTTAGCTAAGAGCTGAAAGCTGACAGCTAGAAGCTAGGTTTACGAATGCCAACAGTCACTAAAAAACTCGACGCCGGCTCCTACCAGTTGAAAGACCAGGTGGTGGCCATCAATCGCGTCACCAAAGTCGTTAAAGGCGGCAAGAACATGTCGTTCGCCGCGCTGGTTGTGGTCGGCGATCCCAGCGCCGCCGTGGTCGGATACGGCTCGGGTAAAGCGAAAGAAGTCCCTCAGGCCATCCGCAAGGGAATTGAATCGGCCAAGAAGAATTTGCTGCGGGTCAATCTGACTCAGACTACGATTCCGCACCTCGTCCTCGGACGCTATGGTTCCGGACAAGTGCTGCTGAAGCCGGCCCCGGAAGGGACCGGAGTGATCGCGGGCGGCGCGGTGCGCGCGGTGATGACCTCGGCTGGCGTGCAAAACGTGCTGACCAAATCCATCGGCACCACCAACCCGCACAACGTGATCAAAGCCACCTTCGATGCGTTGAAGCGGCTGAAGAACAAAGAAGATGTCGCGGCCCTGCGCGGCAAGGCGGCCCAGGAACTGTAATATGGCAAAGACAGCGAGCAAAGCGGGCGGCAAGCTACAACTGAAGTGGGTGCGTTCCGCCATTCAAGCGCCAGTGAAGCACAAACTCGTGATCAAAGGATTAGGATTCACCCGGATGAACCAGGTGATCGAGCGTCCGGATGATCCGGCGATCCGCGGCATGGTTGCCAAAGTGCCGCATTTAGTTGAGATTTTGAAGTAGCTTTTAGCTCTTAAGCTTTTAGCCTTTAGCTAAAAGCCTTTAGCTAAAAGCCAAGAGCTTATTTATGAATCTTTCGAACATTCGAGCACCCAAGGGATCATCGGAGAAAATTAAGCGCGTGGGCCGCGGTATGGGCTCAGGCATGGGAAAGACCTCCGCCCGCGGACATAAAGGGCAGCGCTCGCGCAGCGGTTCCAGCTTCATGCGCGGTTTTGAAGGCGGCCAGATGCCGTTGCACCGCCGTGTTCCCAAGCGCGGATTTACCAACATTTTCAAGAAGGAATTCAACCTGGTAAACCTGGAAAAGCTGGCGGCGCTGGGTGAGACCACGATCACGCTGGAAGTTCTGAAGAACGCGGGATTGGCGAAGCGCGATCTGCCGGTAAAAGTTCTGGGTGACGGTGAGATCAAGAAAGCGCTCACCGTGCAAGCGCACAAATTTTCGAAGTCGGCCCAGGAAAAAATCACAAAAGCCGGTGGCAAGGCTGAGGTCGTGCAGTAATGCTGGAAAAGCTGGCCAATATCTTTCGCATCCCTGACCTGCGCAAGCGGGTGTTGTTTACCCTTGGCCTGCTCTTCGTGTACCGACTTGGCGGACATATCCCGACGCCCGGGGTAAACGCCGACAAGCTGGCACAGTTCTTCGCCCAAAATCGCGGCAGCTTTCTGGGCTTTGTGGACCTTTTCTCCGGCGGCCAACTGCGCCGCCTCACGATTTTCGCCCTGGGCATCATGCCCTACATCACCGCGTCCATCATCCTGCAATTGTTGACCGTGGTCTACGAGCCATTGGCCAAATTGCAGAAGGAAGGCGAGCTGGGGCGCAAGAAAATCACCCAATGGACGCGCTATCTGACCGTGGTGTTGAGCGCGGTCCAGTCTTTCGGAATCGCGTTCAGCCTGCAAAAGCAGGGCGATTTCGTCCTCAACCCCGGCCTTGGTTTTATTTTGATGACTATGCTGACCCTCACCACGGGCAGCGCTTTCATCATGTGGCTGGGTGAGCAGATCCCCGAGCGCGGCGTTGGCAACGGCATGTCGCGGCTGATTTTTGCCGGCTTCGTTTT
>CAZETZ010000286.1:0-3378 GCA_964514735.1 uncultured Acidobacteriaceae bacterium
ATGCTGCGTCCGTTCTGCGCTGGGCAGCAGTTCCGCTTCGACATCCTGATGGACATCGGCGGCTTCCGCGACATGCATCGCCATCGCCGCTGCGTGCAGATTGGGCAAGAGTTCACCACCAAACATGGTTACGATTCGCCGGATGAATTGAAAGCGGCTGGAGTGCAGGCGAGTTACGACTCCACTATGCGCGCGACGGCGGCTGCGGCCGAGCAGTTGGCTGGAGGCGGGGGCTCTGAGGCGCGGCAGAATTCGCAGTACGCGATCCCGCTTGGCTTCCGCAAGCGGACTTTATTCAAAATGGATTTCGCCGAGACGGTCTACATCTCCGAGCTGCGCACTGGCCCGGCGGGACACTTTTCTTATCGCAATGTCGCGTATGCGATGTATGAGGCGGTGGCGAAGAAGTATCCGGCGCTGGCGAAGTATTTAAGGGTAACGGATGTGCGGCAGCCGGTGGATTTGCTGAAACGATAGCCAATTCCTCTAAAATTAAATTGTCATCCTGAGGAGGCGTTTTTGCCGACGAAGGAGCTAGGTACTTTGCTGGCCGGCGCCTACGCCGCCAATGAATTGCATAGACCTTCGTTGGGAGTGGCTCACTGACGTACGGCTCCACCACTGTCTCAGGATTGGCAAATGATGTTTAATGTGCCGGAGCAAGTAGCGACTGAGCGTCGCTTTGCGGTTAGCGATGGGCGTCGGCACTGGCTCGTATTTGCGAGTAACGGATGTGCGGCAGCCGGTGGATTTGCCGAAACGGTAAAGACCGGGCCTACTAACTTTAATTGATCGTATGGCCAGCGCCGAAGCCGACTACAGCGAGGTTGAAAGATTCTTTCGCGCGATCCAAATCCTTGCGATATCTTTGTTCCGCAGATCGCAATGCGGCGGATGCCGCTCGCTGAGCCTTTACGTCACCGTCAAGAACGTCAATGATGATTTGGTCTACTTGGTCAGGAGCTAGTTCGATAAGCCCGGTTGACCCAGTGTAAAGTCGGCTAATTTGCAAAGCTCCAAACCCATGGCGCAGATAATCGGTCAGGTAGTGAGGGGCGATGGCCTTTTTATTGGCGCGGATTATCGTAACGTGCCCATCTGCGACTGCCGGTTTTTCCAAGTCATATGTGCCGCATTTCCCCAGAGTTCCATCCCCAGTTGACGCGAGCAACACATCTCCCTTTTGAACCATCGCAGAACCTGGCATATCTTCATAAACCGATTTTTCGATGTAGTCCCCTTCAAGTTCTATCTCACCAAATTTGTTAATGCTGCTGCCAGCTTTAATAACAGCGGCAAAACCATCGGGCTCATCGACGTAAAGATCGGCGTCAGGGCTTTTCCCGCGCAGCGTCTTTATAAGATTTAGTTCGCCAATAGACTTACCGCCCCGTTTGATGAGTTCTTGTATTTTTGACCGGATATCAGGTTCCCAATATTTCAAATCAATTCGCCAAGTTGTGTCCTGGGCAATTTGACGTGATGAAACATCGAAGGCGCGCCAACAGTAACCTTCTCTCGAAGGCCCAACCGCGTGGTCGCGCATCCGTTTCTCAACGTCAGCGAGAAATTTCTTTGTGTCAAAATTTCTAATCGGATCCCCTGATCCTACATAGCCTAGGGAATGGATATCGCAGAAAGTAATTGGGTATTCATTTTCAAGGTCGATATCCTCGATTTCGTTTCGCCTGAGATACAGGACACTGGACCGGACGTTTATCTTGTTCGGTTTGAAAGTTTCTTCAGGCAAACGCAACACAGCCAGAAGTTTGCAATTTTGCAGGATCCATCGTCTTAGGTCTTTTGCGGTCTCAACGTTAAGTACTCCTTCATCAATAACCGTGCAAATCTCGCCTCCGGGTTTAGTCGCCTGGACCATCTTTTGCAGGAAAAGATGTTGTCCTTTTGTGCTGGCTACTGGGTAAGCTCGGCGGTCCTCTTTTGTAAGAGATTCGCTTTCAGAAGTACCGAATGGCGGATTGGTGAGTATGAAGTCGCAGTTTGACTCGGTACTACTCCAGTTGCAAGCCTTAAGAGTAAGGCTGTCCTCTGGCAATATATTTGTATGCCCATCGCCGGCAACAACCATGTTCATTTTTGCGGAACAGGCGACGCCAGGGTTCGCATCCGAACCAAAGAAAGTAGTTTCCTTGACTGCCTTTACAAGCTTGATTTTAGTGCTGTTGTTGATTTTATTTGCTGCGGCTAGTTCTTCGATTGTGGTGAGGCACAGGTTCATTAAATACACAAGAAAACCACCTGTGCCACAAGCCGGATCTAAGACCCTAGGCTGTTCACCAGCGCGCAGAGCATTTACGATTTTTTCTTTGCCACATAGATAAACCATTGTTTCAATGAGAGGCCTGGGAGTGAAGTACTGGCCGAGTTTTTTGCCCTTCAAAGTGGCCCTGACGAAATATTCGAATGCGGCTCCCTTTGAATCAAGGTTGCTATCGCTGAAATAGACTCCTGCCAGCTGACGAACAATATATTGGTATGTTTTGGGGGCATTCAGCCGGAGCCTGTCACCCAGTACATCTCCGTATCCATAATCGCCTCGTATCTGCTCGATCATGTTTTCCACGGCAACTTTGACCTGGTCTGCTTCCGAGTCTGGCTTGTCGGCCAACTCGTAGTATCGATAGCTATAGGGCAAGTTAAATAGCCCGATATCGGATTTCTCTTCGAGAAGCTTCAGGAACAGCAATTTCGAAAAATCGGCAAATGCACTTTCTTCGTTTTTCTCGATCTTGCGAATGGTGTTGTGGCAACGCTTAAACAGGCCATTAAGCTGTTTCAAAGGTAAAGCTGGCCTGAACGGCGTCAAGGAATCGCCTAGCGCGATGTCCGTACTAAGAGGGTTGGTTCGTAAAGATGCAAGGACCTTAGGGAGCTGGCTTTTACTAGGGATTTTATCGCCGAGTTTCCCATTCCATAAGATCGCTTTTTTGTTCCTGGTGTTATAACAACGAACCTCCTTTCCATTCGTGACTACCACAAATGCTGTTTTTAGAGTTTCTCCGTACTCTATGGCTTGGTCTCGGTCTTTAGGGGTTAGCTTTCGCGAGTCGCGTTTAGCTTCGATCAGAAATTGAGGGCTTGCTTTACCGCAGGTAACAAGTATGTCGGCATATCCCATGGCATAGCGCGTTGCCAGCCGCATAGGGGTTTCAAAATCAAAATCTTTTTCTTGGTCATACTCTCGTCTTTTCAAGTATGGAAGCACACGCTTAACGACGGTGTCCATTTCAGACGCTCGGTTCATACGACCCTTTAGTAGTAGATGTGAACGAGGATAACTTACCGGAATACTCTATTGGCAAAATAGTTTTTGCATTCAAGAAAACTCTGGATCAGAAGGACTGGTTCCAAACCGAA
>CAZETZ010000287.1:0-3370 GCA_964514735.1 uncultured Acidobacteriaceae bacterium
GCCACATGGCGTTAATCTGCTCGCCGCGGTGCAGCGCGATGGTGGCGACGGCGAGTGTGCCAAGGACTGCTACTGCAAACCAAACGGCCTTCCCAAGTAATCTAGACATTTTAGGATGATCGAAAAACTGTCTTCGGCGCAGTCATTGTGGCGAATTCAGGCAAGCCGCGCAAGCTGAAAACAGACTCAGGTTGCGTAATTGACAGCAGGTAAGCCAGACAGGAAAATCCGCTTACATGTTAAATACCCCTGCGCGCCCCACGCCGATCTGGTTCTACTTGGTCCAATGGGCGATCCTAGCGGCCTGCGCCGCCGTAATATGTTTCTCATTCCGCAAGCGCAGCAAGACCAACCATCCCTTTCCCCTTCATAGTTGGCTGGGCCGCCTTGCCCAGAGAAAAACACGGGGTGTGTTCGTTGTCGGTTTTGCAACGCTACTTACGCGTCTAGCATTGTTGTCGCTGCTTGGCGTTCCTCAACCTGGGGCGCACGACGAATTCAGCTATCTGCTGGCCGCGGACACATTTGCTCACGGACGTCTGACCAACCCGACCCATCCGATGTGGGTCCATTTCGAAACTTTCCACGTGATCCAGCAGCCGACCTACTCGTCCATTTATCCGCCGGCGCAGGGCTTAGTGCTCGCGGCGGGGCAATGGGCTGGGCATCCCTGGATTGGAGAATGGCTTGCCACCGGCCTGATGTGCGCAACCTTATGCTGGATGCTGCAAGGCTGGCTGCCGCCGCGATGGGCGCTCTATGGCGCCATCCTGGCATTCCTGCGCCTGGGGATTTTCAGCTATTGGATGAATGGCTATTGGAGCTCTTCGATTGTTGCGTTCGGGGGAGCGCTGGTGGTCGGAGCATTGCCGCGAATTAAGCGATCTCAGAAGGCGCGGGATGCAATTTGGATGGCGTTGGGATTGGCCATTCTTGCCGATAGCCGACCTTACGAAGGATTTGTCCTGGCAATCCTGGTTGGCGCCGCTCTTGTGATCTGGATGATGAGACCTCGCATCCCAAGGTTTTCTGCGATAGCCGGACGAGTGGTATTACCGCTCAGCCTTGTGCTCCTGACAGCAGGGGCGGGCACTGGATTTTTCTACTATCGCGTGACTGGGAGTCCGGTAAAGATGATCTATCAACTGGATTCGCAGGCTTACAATCCAGTTCCCTTCTTCCTGTGGCAAGCGCCGCGAGCTGAACCAAGCTATCGCCATCCGGTATTGCAGAAATTCTACGAAGATGATTTGCACCGATATTTTGAACATAGGACGGTCGCGGGCTTCCTGGCTTATTCCGCCAATCGCTCGTTCGTGTTTTGGAGTTTTTTTCTGCGCCCGGTCGCCAGCATTCCCTTCCTCGTTTTGCCCTGGCTTTGGCGCGACCGACGCATGCGGTTTCTATTGGTCGCCAGCGCAGTATTTTTTATCGCTCTCATGGTTGAGACCTGGGGACTTCCCCACTACGCCGCACCCGCCGCCGGAATCTTATTTATCCTTCTGACGCAATGTTGCCGCCGCTTGTCGCTGTGGAACTGGCGCAAATGGCCGGTCGGGCGCTTCATAGTCAAGGCCATTCCGGTAGTGCTATTGGGTGGCGTTCTTTTGCGAGTGGCAACGGTTGCCGCGCGCCGTCCCAGCGAGGGCAGATGGCCCCGCGGCAATGTAGATCGAACCGCTGTGCTGAATTACCTACAAAACTCGCCGGGAAAAGACCTGGTCCTTGTGGATTATTCATCCGCGCACGACCAGAACTCCGAGTGGGTCTACAACGACGCCGATATTGATGCATCCCCGGTGGTCTGGGCGCGCGACATGGGCGAAAGCAGCAATCAGGAATTATTACAGTATTTCAGGGACCGGAAGGCCTGGCGGTTGCAAGCGGATGAAACTCCCCCCAAACTGGCTCCCTATAAAGGCGGGCACTAATTCGCCGGAGACCTTGTGCCCTCCGGTATCATTAGGCACTTCCTGCGATGCCTTGGCTCCGCTTTGATGACTGGCTCACGGTCCGTCGGCTCCGGATCCATGCCTTTCTGCTGGCCGTGGGCATTTGGACCGCGTTCTTCGTGAATATGAACACCCCTGGCCTGCGCGACCGCGGAGGCCTGATTAAGGGCACGGATTTTTTGCATTTCTACACTTTGGGGACGCTGGCGCGAGAGCACCGCGGCGACCTGCTCTACAACATTCCTGCGCAGACAGACCGGTTGCAAAAAATGGTCCCCGAAGCGCGTAACTATGTCTATGTTCCGCTCTACGGCCCGCAGGTTTCTTTGTTTTTCTGTCCCTTCGCGCGCCTTCCTTATCTTCGCGCTCTGCTGGCGTGGTCGCTGCTCAACCTGCTGCTTTACGGGACGTGTTGTTATGCGGTTTGGAAACACTGCCCAAACCTTGCCAGCCAGGGTTTAACCGTCTTGTTCGCGGCATGCGCCTTTCCGGGGATTTCCCAATTGCTGGTCTGGGGGCAAACTTCAGGCTTGGCGTTGCTCTTTTTTACCCTCGCCTACTTTGCGCTGCGAAGTAAGCGCGACCTGCTCGCCGGTTTGGCGATTGGCTGTCTGATTTTCAAACCTCAATTGGGACTGGCCGCTGCCGTACTCTTTCTTTCCACCAGAAGATGGAAAGTCGTGGGCGGCGCAGTTTTTTCCGCGGCTTTGCAGTTGACGATTGGATGGTTGCACTACGGTACTGCCGTGATGCTGGACTACGTGGAAGCGCTTACGCGCACCGGGCAGATCATGGCATTGCTCGAGCCGCGTCCCTATCAAACCCATTGCCTGCGGACATTCTGGGCGATGATCATTCCCTGGTCGAGGGCCGCCTTCGCGCTCTATCTGGTAAGCGCCCTGGTTGTACTGGTTCTGGCGGTACGGTGCTGGCAAACTCGACCCGAATGGGAGGTCCGGTTTTCCGCTCTCTTGGTGGCTACCGTTCTCGTCTCGCCCCACTTGACCGTTTACGACCTTGTGGTGCTTGCACCCGCATTCCTGCTCCTTGCAGATTGGACGTTAGCTGGTGTCACAGAGAAACAGGGCCATCGGCTGCAACTGCTGATCTACTCTTGCTTTGTGCTGTTTCTGCTTGGACCTATCGTCCATGTAGTTCACGTGCAGTTTTCTGTCATCGCGTTGACGGCCATCTTGCTTATCGTGTCCGGTCGTGGAGTCCCGGACAAGACGCCAGTCGCGCGCCAACTTTCTGAGATTGGCGTAGGGCCAGGCCAATAGCAGATTCCTCCACTTCGCTACGCTCATCGCCGGAATGACAAAGAGGAGGTTGTATTCAACCTGCATGCCACGATCAACCTCCTGCAGTGGTGCAGTTTGAGAAACGGTTCGTATCAGGGCATGGCCCGTTCGACTTCG
>CAZETZ010000288.1:0-3323 GCA_964514735.1 uncultured Acidobacteriaceae bacterium
CTCCTCCACGCCGGGTAGCGCGAGGGCGATTTTGCGCATGGTGTCGAGGGTGGCGGGTTTGGGCATGGACAAGGATACTCCGTCACATCCGGGCATTTCTGTGGTGCGAAATACCTGATTGCCTGATTTTCAGGCATATCATATAATCAGGCATATGGAAGCGGCTAAAGTCGGCAAACGCGGGGCCATTATCGTTCCCGCCAAACTGCGTAAGCGCTTCGGCATTGAGGAAGGGAGCATCGTCACCGCCGAGGAGAAGGACGACGGCATCCTGATCCGCCCTGCCGTCATAATTCCTGTTGAGCGCTACACTCCCGAGCGCAAGGCCGAGTTTCTCCTCTCGAACGTTGTGGACGACAGCGACTACCGTAAAGCACGCAAAACGGTCCGCAAGCTGGGGCTTGATCCCGACAAGGTCCGCCACCGGCGGCCTCGCTAAATGGACCGGTTGTTTCTTGATGCCAACATCTTGTTCTCTGCCGCGTATCAGCCGAACGCAGGCCTTCTCCGCCTCTGGAAACTCAAGAACGTTGTTTTGTGCAGTTCCCGCTACGCGGTGGCAGAAGCAAACCTCAACCTGGATGACGAGAACCAGCGCAAGCGTCTGGCCACGCTTACGGAGAATCTGCAACTGTTCGAGGCGCCCACGCGGGAGCTTCCTCGCGGAATTTCTTTGCCGGAAAAGGACGTACCAATTCTCCTGGCCGCTATCGAAGCGCGGGCCACACATCTGCTGACCGGAGATGTACGGGATTTTGGGGTGTATTTCGGGAAGAAGATTGACGGCGTGATGATTTTGTTACCGGGGGAATACCTGAGGATACGAGGTCAGCAGGGTTAAGGATTCGTATCAGGACCCTGCCTGCCCCTATCCCACCGCTTCAAGGCATACTCCCAGCACTTGGAGGCACCATTATGAGAATTCCTTGCCGCTGCTCAGGAGACTCATGCTCCACCGGGGTTCTTCGACTCCGGAAGCAGGCCGCAAGAGCGGACCGCTTCCTCCGCTCAGGAGGAGGACCGTCTTTGGATTCCTTCGTATCAATGCGAAGGCTTCAGTCCTGTCGGGAGCGTCCACGGCATAGCCCAACTATGTTTTGGCCGCAGCATAATTTTCGGTTAGCGTTCGAGCTATAAATTTTTGGCCGCTTTCGGTTGTAGGGTGAAAATAGCTCTGGCCGTTTAAGATGAAAGATTGCAATATCGTCCTTCGTGCAAACGATACGACAGCCGGACACTATCACTAGAGAGGCTAAGTGCTCGTCGTTGAATCGCCGGTCAGTAACCCTCGCCTTGAAAGTCAGAGCGACGGCGTCAACCTTACTATCATCTAACTTCAACATATGACGTCTTCTCTCAAGGTTTTTTAGGACTTCCAAAATCCGTCCGTCAGCACGCCGGAGTTCAGCATTGTACTTGGTGCCTCCGTAAATCAGAGACCCGTCTCCATTGATCAACCAATCAAAGATTGGGACAAAATGATGATGCTCCCTGTTGTCCTGGTTTAGGACCCGTGACAAACAACAGGTATCAATGACGAGACACATGCTTAGATTCCGAGCAGACGAGCTCCTTCTTTCAAAAAAAAGTCTCGGTAGCTTTCAGGCTGGTTAGACGGCAGATTACCTACCTTGTCGACTCGGAGCGGTGTAACGATGTTGCGCTTGTTTCGGCGCTCAAAAAACAGAACTTGACTGTCCGGTTTGTACTTCAACTTACGTCTGTAGTTCATCCGAAAGCGGTCTATTGTAAAGTCACTGTGTGTCTCTATAAGAAAGAGCTTGTGGTCGAATGCTGCCATATCAAAAAACACATCTCCCAGAGTAGCCTGAGCACGAGGATGCAGGTGCACCTCCGGTTGTTGAATTGCAAACCATGTTCCATGTGATCTTGCAAAAGCTTCGACCAACACCGGAAGAGATTGCGACACCCCATATCCAACATTAATGATGTTCAACGCTTTGCCATCAAGTACAACATCCAGTTCAAAAGGAGCAGTTGCTCCGCGACCAAAGTCTTTGGTCCGAATGTTCTGGAAAAGGCTACTAGCTCTGCCAAATTTTGTTATGAGATCCCGAAATTTTCGCGCAGGCTTCGAATGTAGCATCTTACTTATCACGTAGGGTGTGTGTTTTCCTTCTGGCGAGAAATCGAGTGTCCACTCATCGTATGTTCGTTGGGACTTCGTTCGGATCGGGGCCAGCCACGTGAGGTCTGGTGGAAAGGCTGTATAGGGTACCTCAGGAAGGTCCTGATCTTTCGCATCCTTCGTACTTCGAGCCTTCCTGGCCCGGCCAGTTCGCGCAGAAATCAGCGATAGTGCAAACATGAGCGGAATTCTGCCCGAATAGTCTGGAGGTGTGACGAGCTTCCGATAACCATTCGTTCCTAACTTGGCATGTTCTTTTACCCATTGGGAACGAAGTGCGGATACAAGCTCTTGAACGGTTGGCTGGTCCCGACGCTTCTCTACTTTGAAGTAGTAGGAGGGTCTACGTAGAGAAAGGGTTATGGTCTCCAATCCTCTCGAAAAAGTGACTTTAGACAAACTCGGAAGACCATCCTCCTCCACATAAGTCAACAAACATCCCGTTACCGTGCCTGGTTTCCTTCCCTTCGCTTTGGACTCTTCCCAGACAAATCCGATCCGAAAGTATATCTTCTTCTTGGAATGGGCGCTAACCATGTCCGAGAAGTGACGGAAGCCCACATCCTCATCGCTAAGTTCCAGGTCGAATAGGAACCCCGGTCCCGAGAGCATTTTCAAGAGCCCGAGAACTGAGGTTTTCCCTGTACTGTTCTCTCCGACAAGAAAATTTACATCTGTGATTGGGATGAGGGTGTCGCTGAATCCTCGGAAATTGTCGATGAAAAGGTAATACTGCATGCGTCTATCACAAACTCAGTGCAGCACGACTTCTCCTGGCAGGCGCCCGACGCTCAACACCACGAGGATGCGTGACCGGGCGCTTACCTTGAAAAAGCATCCTATCCAACTGTCGCCGAGAGATTCCGATCATTCGCGCCATCGTTTTCATAAAGCGGTCAAACTCGACAAATTCGGCGGGTGTGGTTTTTCTCATGGCTAGACTCTATAAAATTTCTAGTCGTTAGTATGCACCGTAGCGCCAACAGACGCAATCCCCTGAAGAAAGTAGTTCCCATTAGGAGGCTTATTCTTTAGCCACTCCCTTCAGTGCACAATAACTCCGGGATTCTTAGGAAGTTTTCATCGGCACCCTAACTCCCGCCTTCCCCGCAAACTCCTTCGCCTCCTCATACCCCGCATCCACATGCCGCACGATGCCCATCCCCGGATCGGT
>CAZETZ010000289.1:0-3295 GCA_964514735.1 uncultured Acidobacteriaceae bacterium
GCCGCTTGTTTGAGTATTTGTTGCGCCGCTGAGGCCTTGGTCTGTGAGAAACGCATAAAGCCAATTTGCTGCCGTCGGAAGCCCAGCCCAGCCGCCCAGCACTACACCGGTCATTAGAGTGTCCCTTGCGTTCTGTTGGGCCGTCGTACTCACGACCTTGAACTCATATGGAATCCAGCGGGAAATGAAACGGGGACGCAGCTAGTTTTCGGGAAATCGGGCCGCGTAGGACATAAGGGGTCAGAAAATTGGCACAGGGGACATAACGGGGTCACGTTTTAATGCCATTAAGTTAATCCTTCCTGCCGCGCATGAGCAACCGTCGTCGCAGCACGCATCTGGGTTGGGTCATCAGGTCGTATGACTTGGGCCGTCGTTTGCGGCAGCGGGGTTCGAGCCGCCTGGGACGGGCGGGGTTGACGGTCAGGTCCGGCAGGTGATCGCCCGGGCGGGCGTGTCGCATCCAGTGCAGCGCGTCGGCGAAGCTGATGCGGGCGACGGGGACCTGCTGCCGTTGCGCCGCCTGCAGCATCACCACGCGGACCAGGTTGTAGACCAGGCAGAACACCGTCAGCTCCTTGCGGATGCCGGCCTCGCTCTTGCACTTCAGCACGTCCAGTCCCAGCGTGATCTTCAGGTGCCGCAGGGCGGTCTCCACGTCCCAGCGGCGCAGACGCAGTTCGATCAGTTCGTCGGCCGGGTAACGCAGCCGGTCCAGCAAGGTGGTGAGGATGGTGACGCTGATGCGGCGTCCGTCCTTCCGCCGCACGCTGCGACGGATCTCACGCACGACGATCGAGCCCGGCAGCGTGTCATACTGCCGGCGGCTCATCCAGTTCGGGCAACTCTTGGGCTTGAACCACTCGACCAGTTGGTCGTCCCTTCCCAGCGACTTGATCCAGCGTGAGCGTGGACGACCGGGCACGACGTGTCTGCCTTTGAGGACGCTGTGGGGCCGGGCGGGGGTGAAGTCCACGATCCGCAGGTGATAGTTGGGAACGACCGCGTGCAACTTCCCGTGCACCAGCAAAGCCAGGTGAGCCCAGCCGGCGAAGTGCTGGTCGCCGATGAGGACATCGCCTTCGTCCAGGTGCGCCAGGTACTGATCGGCCTGCGAAACGTCGGAGGTGTGCAGCGACGAGGCGAAGGCGTCCAGCAGCAGCCCGCTGGCCGCGTCGAACAGGACCAGCAGGTGGGCGACGGGGAAGCCGCACCCGCCGGCCTGACCGTGCGGCACGCCGAACGCCCGAACCAGCGGTTTGGTATCGGGCATCGAGAACGTGGAGCCGTCGATGTGGAAGGTGCGGTGGCCGTGCCAAAGATGGGTCGCTTCACGCCCGCACCGCAATGCCGCGTCGCACACGCACGTCAACACCGCCTGGTACACCGCCAGCGGCAGGCGGGCCCGCGCCTGACACCAGGCCGAAGCGCTGAAGCCTTCTCCCGCCAGGTGCCGGACCTCCGTGCAGGGCGTGTTGCCGTGAATGATCTGCTGCACGTACAAGGCGATCGTGACCGCCGGATCGAGTTGCCGCTGGCGCCAGGTGTAATGCAGTTCGTGACACAGTTGCTTCACGAGGTGGGGCCCGATCATTCCCAGGGGATCGCGCTTGATCCGCTTCAGCGCCGCGACGATACTGACCATCCGTGGCCTCCTGTTGGTTGGTGCGTTAAGCAACACCATTCTGACAGGAGGCTACGTCTTGCGCAAATGTAGTAAGTCCAGCTACGGCGCGGACTTGTGGATTAACTTAATGGCATTAGGCCGCCGTCCCTGTGTAGCCCTCTCCAATCGGCATCAAGAGCCACAAAGGAAGCGGAAATATCCTTTCCCGAGATTCTGATCTGCGGCCGACCAACCAACAGATTCGGGATCATCACCTCAAAGTCTTCGCCATTCTCCGCCGTGAACGTACCGACATACGTCGGCTGCTCACTGATCAGTGTCCCTTTCAGCGGGATGCTCGGGAACAAGAAGTCCACCGTCCTTGAATAGCCAATGCTCGTCGTCGGCTGAGTGAACGCCTTCGGGACGAACTCAACGCCTTCAAACGTCCAGCGATCTCCGTCTCCGCTGTGGCCTACTTCCCACTCAGAAGAGGGAAGTCGAACGTTTCGCCATGTGTGAGCTTTGAGCGAGGACTTCGTACCGAGATTGTTGAGGAACAATCGGACGCATTGCTTCATGATGGCAATGCTGGCATGTACGCCTTCCCCGTTCCAATCGTACGAGAGCCAACGTTCATTCCATAGCAACTCGACCGAGGACGGAAAGCCGTCGGCCCGAAGTCCGTTGATCCGGAAGTAGTCGAATGCCTCCACCTTGCTGCCTTCGGGCTTCCTAACCACCACCCACGAGAAAGAGTACGGCTCGGTCCCCCCAGAGGCCGAGGCCGTCAGGGTGACAATTCCATCGATGACACCAGATGCGGAAGCAGTGACTGAGAGTGCCATTTAATGGCGTTCGCCGATATCGAACGTAGGTCCTTCCTAAAGCCCCCAAAATATCGCGCACATCGCAGCTTCAGCGCCGCCATGCACGTAAGTGCTTTTCGAAAAAGCAGTAATCGTAAAGTCTGCCATCAGATCGAGCGGCATGCATTTTTCTCTACTCGTTACAAAAAGCCGTTTGGAAAAATCGGCGATGTGGCGAAATCATTTTTTCAAAAAGACTTCCTCCAGCTTCAACACGATTTGCGCCGTGCGGACCGAAATCGCTGACTTTGTGCGAGGAATTCCTGATGCATGTGCGTAAGTTCCTCCGCCATGACAACCACAGACCTAATTCCTCCACCCGTGACGACCGCCGCCGATGCCGAGGTCGATCTCGAACTCCTCAAGGCGGTTCCCAAGGCCTTCACCATCGAGGACGAGCAGAGTGCGAACTGGCTGATCAAGAAGATCATCAGCGCACGCAATTATGCCGATCACGTCCAATCTTGGGCCAACCGTGAGATCGCCCGTGCAACCCGGGAAGAGCAGACCCTTTTGTATCTCTTCGGTGCTCAACTCGAAGGATGGGCAAGAATCGAGATTGAAAAATTTAA
This sequence comes from uncultured Acidobacteriaceae bacterium, assembly GCA_964514735.1. Classification (GTDB taxonomy): domain Bacteria; phylum Acidobacteriota; class Terriglobia; order Terriglobales; family Acidobacteriaceae; genus CAWBXL01. The sequence goes on from CAZETZ010000289.1 coordinate 3,048, forward strand.
CGGCCGTCGCAAGTCAATCTCGCTGCCAGCCGGGAGCTAAGGCTTCAGAACCGTCCCCGGCAAACTCGTGATCGACAATACACCAGTCGTTTTGAAATGGGCCAAGGAACACTGTGAAAAGGCTGTCACCATCGTCGAAAAACTCTCCAAGGCTGTCCTAGACGAACACATGGTGCAGACCGGCGAAATGCCCAGCCAAGGCACGCACTTCGAACCCGAAGCTGAACGCTTCTTCATCAAATGAATGG
>CAZETZ010000290.1:0-3295 GCA_964514735.1 uncultured Acidobacteriaceae bacterium
TTCCTGATTGGCGACGAACAGCGTGTCCTGCATGTCGCGCGCCGGATGGTTCGGCGGAAAGTTCAGCGCTTCAAAGTTGTAGTAGTCAGTCTCGATCTCCGGGACTTCTTCGACGGAGTATCCGAGGTTGCGGAAGACTCCGACGATTTCGTTCATCGTTTTGATGATCGGGTGTTCGGCGCCGATGGGGCGGCTGGTACCGGGGAGAGTGATGTCGAGGGTTTCAAGCACACCTCTTTTTGGCAACGATGATGGCGCATACGAGATACTTGTATCTAAAGTTTCTAGAGCAGTCTCCAGCGCGCCCCATGTTCTGTTAACCAGGCGACCCGCCTCGCGCTTAGACTCGGACGGAGCGCACTTCAGCCAGTTTTCATTGGCCTGTTTGTGAAGCCCCTGAGTTCTTCCCATCCATCGATCGCGTAGTTGTTTAAACGCATCCCGTTTCTGGGCAATACTCGTACCAGCATCTTGCACAATTCTCCGGACTTCTTCGGATTCCGACTGAAACGCAGAAAGAAATTCTTCTTCTGCGTGCAGAAGATTTTTCACAGAGAAGTCTGTGAGTTTGGTAACGGTGTATGCCATGCAATCGCACCAGCCGCTTTAGCGGCGGAATCTGAAAGCCCGGCACGGTAGTGCCGGGGATATCGCATTTGATGACCGAGTCCCGCAGGGACGGCACACTGTGTAAGTCGTGTCGTCCCTACCGGGACTCGCACGTCCTTGATTCTTGTCCCGGCACTACCGTGCCGGGCTTTCTCATACCGCCGCTTTGCGGCTGCTGCACTCACGCTGCGCACATTTCTTCACGGGGCGGCAAAAAGCAGATTCCTCGCGGCTCCGCCGCTCGGAATGACAATGATACTTGAGACGTATCGGCGCGGTTGAAACCGCGCCCTGATACGAATCATGAACGCCAACGGGGACCTATAGACGATCCAGAATTGGCTAAATGCTGAGTGCTAAATGCTGAAGGCTGGTTTACGCAGCCCCGCCCCTTCGACTTCGCTCAGGACGGGCTCAGAGCGCCCTTCGCCTGCTCGGCGAGGCCCTTAAATCCGGCTGGGTCTTTGACCGCAATATCGGCCAGGATCTTGCGGTCCAGCTCGACTCCGGCTTTCTTTAGGCCGTTGATGAACGTGCTGTAGCTCATGCCGTTCAATTTGGCGGCTGCGCCGATGCGCACGATCCACAGCGAGCGGTACTGACGCTTGCGCTGTTTGCGGCCGGAGTAGGCGAACTTCAGTCCGCGGTCTACGGCTTCTTTGGCTGCGCGGTAGAGTTTGGATTTCGTTAGGAAATATCCACTGGCGCGTTCCAGCAGCTTTTTGCGTTTCGCGCGACGTTTCGTCCCGCGTTTTACACGAGGCATGGTGTTGCTCCTTTTAGTTACGTTTTAAAGGTGGCTGGAGGTAGGAGACTTTTTGAGTCCGACCTCTTCACTCACCTGTGCAACGGACAAAACTTCATCCGCTGCCGGCAGAGCGCACAAGAGTGTGCGCTCCACGCTAGTACGGAATCATTCTCTTCACTTTGGGCGTGTCGGCTTCGCTTACCAGCACCGTTCCGCTCAAATGGCTTTTGCGCTTCTTGTCCTTCGACGTCAGGATGTGGCGCAGGAACGCCTTTGACCGTTTTACTTTTCCTGTCGCGGTCTTTTTGAAGCGCTTGGCAGCGCCTCTGTGTGATTTAAGTTTCGGCATATTTCCTCAATCTAGCAGTCAGCATTCAGCACTCGGCATTCAGCCCTTGAAACGAACATTTTACTGGCTGAATGCTAAATGCTGAGTGCCGATCGCTTTAATTCCTACGCTTGCTTGGCTTGCGCGGGTGGCGGCGCTTGTGGCGCGGGCTTCGGCTTCTCGCCCGGCTTTTTCACGTTTGGCGCCAGGATCAAGTGCAGCGTGTTGCCTTCCTGACGCGGCCGGAATTCCACGATTCCATGGTCGCCAATGTCCTTAATCAGACGCTCCAGAATTTCGCGGCCCAATCCCGTGCGTGTCATTTCACGCCCGCGGAAAAAAATTGTGGCCTTGACCTTATCGCCTTCCTCCAGAAACCGCAGCACGTGATTTTTCTTGGTGATGTAGTCGTGGTCGTCCACATTAATGCGGAACTTCACTTCCTTGATCACGATGATCTTCTGGTGCTTCTTGGCCTCGCGCTCTTTTTTCTCCTGCTGGTACAGGAACTTCCCGAAGTCCATGATGCGACATACGGGAGGGTTCGCTGTGGGTGAGATTTCAACCAGATCCAGGTTCTTCGCGCGGGCCATTTTCAACGCTTCAAACGGAGGCAGAATTCCAATCTGCTGGCCTTCATCGTCAATCACGCGGATTTCGCGGGCTCGAATACGGTCGTTGGTGCGGATAAAACGTTTATCGATAAATCCTCCCCCTAAACTCAACAACTCTTTGGGATACAGGATTATAGCAAACGGGCGCGGAAGGCGTCATGGGCCGATTGGGGAAAGATTTGGCTCAAGCCGCCGCGTTGGCTGTGCGGCGAGCTTCGATTCCGTCCAACGCTTTCCATAGCGCCTGGGCTGCGGCCTCCCCAGCTTCTAAGGCTTTCCCGGCTGCCTCAGGGTGCGCGTTCAGCTGCTTTTCCAACTGCCGATGCCAGACGTGCGAGTGGTAGACGTCGGCGGTTGCGTGCAGGGTGAAGTAGCCGCAGGTTTTTTCGTCGGCCCCGTACATCTCGCGGAGGCCGCGGGCCTTTTCCTGGGCCACGCGGGGCACCTGCGATTCGTAGGCATAGAAGGCAGCCAGGGCTTCGGAAGAAGTTCCTTCACTGGCAACACGGTGAAAGTACGCCATCAATCCGGCGATTTCAGGCAGCGGAGTGTGGCCGGTCAGGTCGCGGCGAGCGCCCATGCCCTCGGCGAAATCGAGCCAGATGTCCGCGTGCTCGCGGCCGGGACTGCCGAACTCATCCTCCAAACCCTTTTCGTCCAACATGTTGGCAAGCACGGCGTGGCGGAGTTCGCCTTCGTTGAGGCGCATTCCCAGCTCAGCCAGATAGGTGGGAAAAGCTTCCACGTGGTGGTAGTAGTCCTGTGCGTAGGCTTTCAGGTCCTCGCGCGTCAGTTCGCCTGCGGCCCAAGCCTGATAGAACGGGTGACAAAGCAGATCATACTTGGCGATGCGGGCTTCTAATTCCTGGAAAAATTGCTGAGTGTTCATGCCGGCTCCTGAAAGAGTGACTTCTTAATATAAGGGGTTAGGGGCGGGGTGACAAGACTATGTACTCGTCCAGTAGATAGGTGACACTTTTCATTCCTTTCGTTGAG
>CAZETZ010000291.1:0-3289 GCA_964514735.1 uncultured Acidobacteriaceae bacterium
AATTTGTGAACGGTTTCCGATCGAGATGTGCCGCTTTGGGTCTTCTGGTACTGAGGCCACAATGCACAGCATTCGCCTGGCTCGGGCTGCGACCGGGCGCGACAAGATCATCAAGTTCGAAGGCGGGTATCACGGGCTGCATGACTCAGCTCTAGTCAGCGTGAAGCCTCACGCGCCGGATTTTGGCGATGTGAATAATCCAGTTTCTGTTCCAGGAGGACTCGGGGTTCCCAAGGCAAGTGTAGCCAATGTGGTGATTGCTACCTTCAACGACCTTGCGACTGTGGAACGCCGCTTCAAAGAAAACTCGGGACAGCTTGCCGCCGTGATCCTCGAGCCCATCATGATGAATGTGGGTCTGTGTATGCCGCAACCCGGTTTCCTCGAAGGCCTGCGCGATCTTTGCACCAAGAACGGTGCGCTATTGATCTTTGACGAAGTAAAGACTGGGGCCAAGCTGGGCTGGGGCGGCGCTTCCGAATACTTCGACCTCAAGCCGGACATGATTTGTCTGGCCAAATCCATCGGCGGCGGTCTGCCACTGGCCGCTTTCGGCGCCAGCAAATCCGTGATGGATTTGATCTCGCAGCACAAGGTTTTCCACGGCGGAACTTACAACACCAATCCAGTTTCGATGGCCGCAGGTTTGGCGACGTTCCACGAGGTCCTCACCCGCGCAAATTACTCACACGTAGAGAAGCTAAGCATCAAGTTGGTGCATGGCTATCGCCAAACCATCGCGAAGACCGGCTTGCAAGGCTATATCGCGGTTGCCGGAGCAAACGGAGCGCTCATGCTGTTCCAGAAGGAAATCGTCAACTATCGTGACTGGACAACGATTGACACCGATCTATGGCGTCACTACTGGTTTGGCATGGTCAATCGCGGCGTGCTGCCTCAACCGTATTGGTGGGATGAGCAATGGACCATCTCTGTGCAGCACACGGAGAAAGACATTGCCGATCATTTGGCAGCGTTTGAGGATGTCGCTCCCTCGCTGGCAGCCGCGCAGCAGGAGCGTATGTCGGTAGCAACACACTAAACATCTCTCTGTGTCCGCTGTGGTTAAAGGTTTAAAAAATTTAGACCACAGAGAACACAAAGGTTTCACAGGACTCACTTTGACTACCAACAACGAGACAGCCCAGCCCCAACTCAAACGCGCCCTCGGTCGCTTTGATCTGGTCCTGTTGTTCGTGGTCGCCGTGTTTAACTTAAACGTTGTCCCCTCCATTGCAGCCAATGGCGGCGTAACCATATGGCTCTGGATTACCGCGCTTCTTCTATTTTCCTGGCCGCAAGGCATCGCAGTCATCGAATTGGCCCAACGCTATCCCGGCGAAGGCGGCGTATATCTCTGGGCGAAAGAAGTCTTCGGCGACTTCCACGGATTCCTTTCGGGCTGGTGTTACTGGACCAACAATATGTTGTATGTACCGACGGTCATGCTCTATTTCGTCGGTGTTTCAGTATTTGCCATGGGCCCAAACCATGCGGGTCTCGCCGATAGCAAGAGTTTTGCCATGGTGACCTCGGTTATCCTGCTGGCATTGCTGACTGTACTGAACATCGTTGGCTTGGGTGTTGGAAAGTGGCTGAACAATCTTGGCGCAATGGGAACTTTCATTGCTGCCGCAGTACTCATCGGGCTGGGACTGACCGTTTGGGCGCATTACGGAACAACGGTGACTGCTGGTGAGTTCCGCATTCCTGCCGATCCCAAATTTGTTTTAAATTCCTTCGGCGTAATTTGTTTCGGGCTTGTAGGGCTGGAACTCGCCTCGGTAATGGGCGACGAAATCCGCGAGCCGCAGAAGACGTTGCCCGGCGCCGTCGTTTGGGGAGGTTTCATTTCCGGCGCGCTATACATAGGCGCGACACTGACTCTCTTAGTGGCAATCGGCAAAAACGATATCAGTGTGCTGCAAGGAATCGTGCAAGGTGTCAGCCACATGGCAGACAAAGTCGGTGTGGGTTGGATTATTGCTCCCTTCGCCGTCATGCTGAGTTTGTCCATCGCGGGAATTGGCTCGGCCTGGATGGGAGGCTCGGCGCGCATTCCCTTTGTCGCCGGCCTCGATTCCTACATGCCTTCTGCCATGGGAAAAGTTCATCCTAAATACTCAACACCGCATGTAGCGTTAATTGTGCAAGGGATTGTGTCACTCGGTTTGATTGTGCTCAATTTCACGGTTTCCGGTGGAGTGCAGGAAGCTTTTCAGAAAATGCTTTCCGCCGCCGTGGTGTTGCAGTTGATTCCATTTCTGTATGTCTTTGCGGCACTGATCAAATTTGCCTTCCGTCCTGTTGCGGGTGGTCGCTATCGACGGGGCACACTGCTCTTTGCAGGCATTGCCGGACTGGTAACCACGGTCCTCGGCATCATCGTCGCGTACTTTCCCGCCAAGCAGATCACTTCGGTATGGAAGTATGAACTGACGTTGTTCGGAATTACACTCGGTTTCATTGCGCTCGCAATCTTTTTCTTTTATGGATACGGCCGCCTGAAGGCGCCAAAACCTGCTCTTGTGAAAACGGCGCCGAGCCGTTCGGAACGAGAAGAGCTTAGTTAATCGCAGGAGGCTTTATGCCCGGTGGGGTCCAAACCGAAGTCAAAACTTATCAGATGTACATCAATGGGGAGTGGGTGGACAGCAAGTCCAACAAAATCTTTCCCGTCTATGATCCCTCCACCGAGGAAGTAATTGCTCAAATTCCGGACGCCGGCCCCGATGACGTCAACAAAGCTGTAGCCGCTGCTAAAACAGCCTTCGAAGATGGCCCATGGGCCTCCACCACCGCGCAAGAGCGCGGGCGTATTTTATTCCGCTTGGCGGAGAAAATACGTCAGAATCTGCCGCTGCTGGCGGAACTTGAGTGCCGCAACTCCGGCAAGCCCATTGTGGAAGCGGAATTCGATATCAATGACGTCGCCACCTGCTTCGAATACTACGGTGGCCTGGCCACGAAAGTTTTGGGATATGTGAATCCAGTTCCCGACAACGCCATGAGCCTCACGCTCAAAGAGCCGGTCGGCGTGGCCGGACAGATTATTCCCTGGAATTATCCTTTATTGATGGCCGCGTGGAAGCTGGCTCCAGCCTTGGCGGCGGGCTGTACCTGCATCCTGAAACCCGCCGAGCAGACGCCCTTGACCGCGCTTGAATTTGCCAAGTGGCTGACCGAAGCCGGGCTGCCGCCTGGCGTCGTCAACGTAATCACCGGCTTCGGCGAAACTTGCGGTGCGCCACTCGTGCAACATCCCAGCGTAAACAAGATCGCGTTCACG
>CAZETZ010000292.1:0-3281 GCA_964514735.1 uncultured Acidobacteriaceae bacterium
GGCCCGTTCTTTTTCGTCATGCAACATTTTCTCTTCTAGTTGCTGATCTTCGGCTTCATCGCGACCGCGTGGATGGGTTCCAGCAATCGGCCGATACTCCAGCTTGCATGCGGTCGCCCGCACCAGCATCTCCGGAGACGACCCCAGCACGTGCATGTCTCCCATGCGCAGAAAATATAAGTAAGGAGACGGGTTCACCGTGCGCAACGCGCGGTAAATATCAAAGGGTGCCACTTCAGGAGTGAAATCGAGGCGCTGCGAGAGCACCACCTGAAAAATGTCCCCGGCGGCGATGTACTCTTTGGCCCGCTCCACCGACTTCATGTAACGCTCGCGCGAGCATCCCGCATTGACTTTCAATTTTCCTTTGCCGCGGGCCGCAGCCTTGCGCCACACTGCCGGACTTAGCCCTCGCGCCAGCTTTTTCTCCAGTACCGCAATGTCCGCTACTGCCCGGTCGTACGCCTTACGCGGGCTTTCGCGAGTAACATCCGCAGTGGCAATGATGTGGATCTGGTGCCGGAGGTGATCGAATGCCAGCAAGCGGTCGAAAAACATCAGCACGCAATCGGGGACGGAGACATCTTCTTTCGCGCGCTCGCCAATGTTTTCCAGACGGCGCACCGCATCGTAGGCGAAATAGCCGACCGCGCCGGCTGTGAAGGGAGGGATTCCGGGCAAGGTGGCCAGACGATGTTTACGAAACTGTTGTTTGACAATCTCGAAGACATTTCCTTGGACCACTTGCCGCTTTTTCCCCTGCTGTACCGTAACTTCTTCTCCCTGGGCGCGGACCTGCATATAAGGACGACAGCCCAGAAAGGTGTAACGGCCAATCTGCTCTCCGCGTTCTACCGACTCGAGCAGGAATGCCTCAGTTTCCTTTGCCGCTACCGCTAAAAAAGCCGAAACCGGAGTAAGCAGATCGGCGGAAACAGATTTGACCACGGGCACCAGCGTGGCCTCGCGGGCGAGGCGGGAAAACTCTTTGTAGTCGCGAGAAACCATATTGAGGGAGACTTATTATATGAGAAATCTCAATTTGCCATTCCTACGGTGAGCAACGTGAAGAGGAGAAGACTCGTCTGCCGGTTGGGGGCGAGCCTGCGCGTATGCGGACAAACACATCCAGCGTCCCCTACCTCTTCGCCGAATTCTCATTGTCCTTCCGACGAGGAGCGAAGCGACAAGGAGGAATGACAAAGTTTAGAGTGAGTCTAACTACCCGCATTGCCATCCCGCTCCCACGCGCATAAAATCATCTATTACCTCCGTCCACACCAGCCAGCAGTGTGAAGAGGCCCATTGAAGAAGGTCACTGCCATCTATCCCGGCTCGTTTGATCCGCCTACCAACGGGCATTTGGACCTCATCGAGCGAGGGAGCCAGATCTTCGATGAGCTGACGGTCGCCATTCTCCGCAACTCGGAGAAGCAGCCGCTGTTCAGCCTGGCTGAGCGCAAGAACATGCTGGAGGAGTTAACCGCTCCGTTCAAGAACGTGAACGTGGACACATTCGAGGGCCTGACAGTGGATTTTGCCCTCAAGGTGAAGGCGAAGGCGATTCTGCGCGGCATACGCGCCATCAGCGACTACGAGTACGAGTTGCAGATGGCGTTGATGAACCGCAAACTGCATCCGGAGCTGGAAACAGTCTTCATGATGCCGCACCAGAAATATAGCTACCTGAGTTCGCGGCTGGTGCGGGAGATCGCGCGGCTTGGTGGCGCGGTGGAAGGATTAGTGCCCGAGATGGTGGAACAAAAGCTGCGCGAGAAGTTGGACCCGGCAGTGAAGTTGCAAAACGTACGACAAATTAAATCAGGAAAAAGAGCATGACCCCAGTCAGTGAAGCAGTATCCGCCGCAAAACTTACCGAACGTATCGGACGCATCAAACCTTCCGCCACCATGGCGGTCGTAGCCGAGGCTGACAAGCTGCGCCAGCAGGGCGTGGACGTCGTAGACCTCAGCGTGGGCGAGCCGCACTTTGCCACGCCGCAGCATATTAAAGACGCTGCCATCGCCGCGATTAATGCGAACTTTACCAAGTACACAGCGGCCGCGGGGACCGCCGAGTTGCGCGATGCGATTATTCAGCGTCATGCGACGGATTTTGGTTCGGATTACAAGCGTGAGGAAGCCGTTGTTTCAGTCGGCGGCAAGCATGTGCTGTTCAATACCATCCAGGTTTTGATCGAGCACGGAGACGAAGTCATTCTGCCGGTGCCGTATTGGGTTTCGTTCAAAGACATCATTCAATATGCGGGTGGCAAGTGCGTGTTTCTCGAAACCGACGAAGCACAGGGATTCCGCATTACTGCCGAGGCTGTAGCACGTCTGGTAACGCCGCGCACCAAAATGATTCTGCTCAACTCGCCGTCGAACCCAGCGGGCGCGGTGATGTCGCCTGAAGATCAGACCGCAGTCGTGAAACTGGCTGCGGAGCGCGGAATTTGGGTGCTCTCGGATGAGTGCTACGTCTACCTCAACTACACCGGACGCGAGTTCTCCATCGGTTCGCTGAAGCAGTATCGCGACAACATCGTAATCGCGGGCTCGCTATCGAAAACCTACGCAATGACCGGATGGCGTATGGGCTATTCCCTGGCTCCGCCCACAGTTTCGAGCGCCATCGCGAAACTACAGAGTCAATCCACTTCGAACCCGACTTCGATTGCACAGAAAGCGGCGGTCGCGGCATTGAAGGGATCGCAGGATTGCGTAAAAGAAATGCGCGCCGACTACATCAAACTGCGCGACCACATCGTTGCCGGACTGCGCTCGCTGCCAGGAGTGAAGTGCAATATGCCGGAAGGAGCGTTTTACGTCTATCCGAATATTTCGTCGTACTTCGGGCGCGGGGGCGTTAACTCTCCCGCCGATTTCGCGAGCAAGTTGCTGCGTGACGCGCACGTTGCCGTGGTCCCCGCTGAGGGCTTCGGGACGACCGAGCATGTCCGGGTTTCTTATGCGACTTCGCTGAAGGAGCTCGACCGCGGCTTGGCGCGGATCAAAAGCTTTCTGGCAGGACTGTAAATACTTGCTGCCGATTTTACAGTTCAATAAAACCTTGTCATTCCGAGCGCGCAGGAATCTGCGGTTACGCTGCCGGTGAAAACAGATTCCTCGCCGATGGGCCCGGCTTCGGAATGACAATGATACGGACTGTTTGTTCCACCCGAAAAAAATGGACGATATTCAAGCACTCCATAATTCATGAACGACCTTTACCCCTTATTGATGGTCCCCGCCTTCGATCCCCGTCCGTGGGGAACGCTC
>CAZETZ010000293.1:0-3280 GCA_964514735.1 uncultured Acidobacteriaceae bacterium
CCCAACCGCAAGCGTCACGAGAAACGATTCCGCGAAACAATGGATGTGATTGGGGGAATTTTAGGGGTTGATTTAGCCAATTTAGGATTTCGGGCTACAAGACTGTTCTATCCTCTGTTTTGCGCCATTTATCATTTAAAATTTCGCCTCAAGCGACTACAAACCAGCAGACGATCATTCAGGACAAGCGACTATCCAAAAATGAAAATAGGCCTTGAGCAGATTGATGACCTAATCGACAGAATTAAAACCGCCGAAGATGAACACGAGCACATTATACTTACTTCGGAGGAGAGAAAATTTTACAACGCTTATACTGTTCACTGGATCCATGCAGACAAGAGAACGATCTTAACTGACTACATCTGCAAGAGATTAGTAAGTGCATTAAGGAGCTAGCCAGTGGCGCAACGTGAGTTACGGACTACTCTTTCTGAATTTACACGCAATTTACAAGAATGTATTGAACTGTCAGCAGACGCACACCAATGGGTATTACCTGGGGCTGGCGGGGTGCGCCCATTCATATCGCCCAGAAGGCGCGACTACATGACAGAACTGGCATTTTTGAGAGCATTTCAGGCTTGGGAAGTGTTTATCGAAAAATCGTTTATTTTATATTTGTGGGGAAGAAAACCACCTCGTGGCAAGGCACCGAAGCGTTATGCATTCCCTCCTACTCAGAAGATAGCATCTGAATGGGTAATTCCGGAAGGGCGCGAATACGCAGCATGGACGCACGCGCAAAACGTTCGTGAACGGGCAGAACGCTTTTTTAGGGCGGGGAGACCATTTTCGCCCGTACTTGCGGGCAACCAAACTTTGTTTAATGAAGCCCGTACAATTAGAAATGCCATCGCGCACAAATCAACGAGTGCAACCGACAGATTTCAAACACTTGTTAGAGGTAAGTTGGGTACGCTCCCGCCAAATATGACAGTGGGAGGTTTCCTAAGTACAACCGTTCCTGCAACAACCCCGCCGATTTCATTCTTAGAATCCTATCTAAATAAAATAGATTCGGCGGCAAAATTGATTGTCCCGTCCTAACGCTGAAAAATAGCTCCTTGGATCGTCGCTACGATGTGCAGGCAGGTGCTTTGAGGCTCCGCGCAGCAAACTCAATCACGGCTTTCACTTGCTCCCGATCAAGACCGTCATACCATTCCATGATGTTGTCGATATTCGCGCCCGCTTCCAGATTCTCGAAAATAGCGGACACCGGCATCCGCGTGCCTTTCAACACCCACGCACCGCTTACCTTGCCCGGAACACTCTCCACCGCTGGGCATTGCGACCAATCGAGATTTGCCATGGCTGGGCTCCTAATTAAGGATAGCGCTCCAGCCCCAAAAGGCAAAGGCCACATTCTTTATTGAATGTGGCCTTTATTATGCCGGCGACGACCGGATTTTATCCTGAGCGAAGTCGAAGGACTCCCACACACTTTCGCGTGCAGCACAGGCTCGGTGACAACCGCATTATTGAAACTGCCACCAATGGGAGTAAAATCGTTTTGGATAGTACAGGTGAAAACATGGCTGATAATGCGGACTGGCAATCCGAAGCATTCCAATACTCACAAGCTTGGTTCTGGCATCATGCGAAGCAACGGTATGACAGCATTCAGATTTTCACTCATCAGATGTTCATTGTGCCCTTATTTGCTTTGGCGTCCGTGATTGCATCGACTGCTGAAAAGCTGGCCCCATACAGAGGTTGGGTCTGTTTCGGGGCCATCGCGTTGAGCTTAATCGGAGCGGTGATCACTTTTTTATTTCAACAGCTAGAGATCAGAAATCTAGAGCTTGTCAAAAGAGGATCGAATGCCCTGAAGAGATTCGAATCCAAGTGCGACTGGTCATGTACCGACGGTACGTCACAACAACAGCTTGGCCTGATCCGTTCGGATGAAAGTGGCACGGCGACCGGTCAAGGTAGCAGTTTCAGTCACAAAAAAACCTTCACGTGCCTTTTTGCACTCGCATATGTAGTGCACGCCTCAATCGCATTGGTCGCGGCAGTAGTCCTGATTAGTTCCTGCGCGAAGGCACCGTAGAGGAAAATATTGTTGTGAATCAAACCGTTTTCTTGGCGGGGAGCGTAGATTCGGACTGGCGACGACAAATCCGATCTGTGTTTCCGAGATTAACGTTTTACGACCCACGAGACAGTGGATTAAAGTCTCCTGCTGAGTATAGGGGATGGAATCTCTTCTGGCTGTCGAAATCGGCGATTGTTTTCGCTTACATGGAGAGGGATAATTCTTCGGGTTATGGTTTGGCTTTGGAGATTGGGTATGCAAGAGCACAAAGTAAGTTTGTAATCCTGGTTGACGAACGATCCCTTTACGACAAAGAATTTTCTGGTCGCTTCGCAATAGCTCATGAGGCTGCGGACGTTTCCTTCACACAGCTCCAACAAGGCATTGAATATCTGAAAATCTTAACGGAACCTGGTGAGTCTGTTTTTGCAGGAGGGCACTAAAATGCCTTGGATTGACGAGGAGAGGCCGGATTTTTTTAATACCGACAACAATTTGCTTTGTGCCATCCCTGCAAGATGCCCATATTGTCTGCGCATAGTAGGGGTTGGCAACCTATCATCAAGCCAACGAGAAAAATCAACCTCCTTTGATCAGGTCTTGTGGGCGAATCAATACGTCGTTCTCGTCCCAACACTCGGTATGATTACCCCAGGTTATTTCCTGCTCGTCAACCGTCAGCATTTGATTAATTTTTCATATCTATCTGATCATGAGTTACTAGCTTTGGAACGCTCGTTCAAGTTTTTAGCTCCGCGCCTAGGTGAAGTATTTGGTGAGTATTTATTTTTCGAGCATGGGCCCAATGGAACGGGTTGCCAAGGAGGTGGTTGCGTCAGTCATGCTCATGCCCACCTAATCCCACTCAGCAGGAAGATGCGCTCTAAGTTGTTAGAGCAGTTTATGTGGACAAAACTCTCCGGACTTCAAGACATAAAAAACTATCAGAGAGACGCATACATGCTCTTGGGGACACAGGATGGTTTTTACTTAACCGTCGCCCCAAGTGTTCAAAGTCAATGGGTGCGAAGGCAACTTGCAGCCACTCTGCAAGGCCCGCGTCATTGGAATTGGAAGATTGACCATGGGACCGCCGAGCTTGAATCGACTCTCCGGAAGTTCAGCGCTGTCAATTTCTTCAAGTCGTTGGCTAATACTCACATGTAATTTTGACTCCCCCAAAAAGGCAAAGGCCACATTCTTTATTGAATGTGGCCTTTATTATGCCGGCGACGA
>CAZETZ010000294.1:0-3278 GCA_964514735.1 uncultured Acidobacteriaceae bacterium
CCCGAGCACAATTCTCACCGCAATAGTCCTCGTGTCTGTTGCAGCTTGTCCGCGAGTTCTTGTTCCTGCTCAAGTACCCGTTTCGGACTCGGGATCACACTCGCAAGTTCCTGCGGGGCCGCATTGATCGCTTCAGTGAGCATTGGCTGCTTAGAGGGATCGGCGAGAAATGCACTATAGGACGAAATGATGCGGTCCAGCGCCGCCGCAGCCTGTTGGTCCTTCGCATAGTGAGATCGCAAAGCTTCAAAATCCCGCTTTGCAGCCGCCGGCCAATCGAGCCCATCACCTAACGCCGCCACCGCATTCTGCAATTGCGCGTGCTGGGATGCGGAAAGCTGCCCCATGCGGAGCCCATCGCCCACCGCGGTGAGGTAGGTGACGAGAAGGTCTTTCGCAACCAGAGTCGCAAACAATGACCCACCGTTGCCCACATCGTGAGCGAATCGCACGCCCGCTGCCAATGCGCGGACCGCTCCGTCTTTATTGCCGGCGTGATACTGCTGAATTGCGTAAAGCACATTCAGCCGTCCGAGCGTCAAGGCCTTTCTCGCATACTCAACTGGAACCTCTTCGCCAAGCCCATAATCCAGTCCCCAGTCACAGTTCGAGAGCGAGGTTCCGCGCGCCATCATATCCAGGGCCGGCGCGTTCTTCTGGAGTAGCTCTTTATATTTCGACATATCCAATGGCCCCAGGTTTTCGAGAGCGGCATTGAGTTCTTTGGCGTCCTGGTCGGTGATCGCGGCATCTTGTAGTTTGGAGAATGCTGCCCAGTACCGTAACGCCGCGTTGTCCGCCAGCGGAGCGGATCGCTGTGCGAATGCCGGCCCAATCGCTAAAAGTACGGTGACCGTTATCATTCCAATTTTATTCATGCGTCTCATAGTTTGATTTTCTCCTTCGCAAGCACGGCAAGCGCGCTTTGTTTGTCATTGGGAATTGTTGGACTCTGGTTACGGAACGCCATGCTGTCTACCACCGACTTATAGGACGGTGCGCCGGCCAGCAAAGCGTTCGCGTCCCGCATCGTCAAAGGCTGCTCCGGTAGAACCACGTGGACCGATACGGCATTGTTGTGCTGATGGGCACGGCGCTGATGAGTACCCCTGCTGACGATGTGGAATTTGACCACACCAATAATGGCCAGCGCAGCGAAGCCGGCAACCCATAGCCGCAGCGCATAGCGTCGAGACACCTGCCTATGCTTTGTCACTGGAAGCGCATCGGCCAGAATCGGCCGGAATTGCTTCAAATAAGTTTCGAAACGTTCATCATCCAGAATCGGCACAGGAATTCTCCTTGGCTAACATTGCGTCCCGCAGCTTCCCAAGCGCATACCGATAACGCGAAGCGGCCGTGTTCGGGCTGACGCCCAGCAGATCCCCAATTTGCGAAAACGTAAGCTCGCCCCACACGTGCAGAGTGACGACCTGCCTCTGCTCATCGGGCAGACTGCCCAGCGACCGTCTCAAATTCTGTTCTCCTGCGTAATCCCTGTCGGGAGGGCTGAACCAGGCTGTCTCCATATCGAGCGGCGCATGCCGATCGCAAAGTTTGTGTTCGTTCAGAACCGCATTGCGCACACATGCGAAGAGATAGGCCTTCTTGTCTTGCGCCCGGCCAAGGTTCCCGTTCTTTATCAGCTTGAGAAAAACCTGATGGACCATATCCTGGGCCCGGCTTCTTTCGCCGGCCATGGCCGTGGCAAACAGGACAAGTGCCGCGCCGTGCTGGCGATACAAGACCTCGATCTCATTGATATACCCCTCGATTTGGTCCATGCGGGTCTCAATGGTAAGACAATCGAGCGCGCTCGATTTGTCTGTGATATTTTCCGCGATTCCGGTAAAAAGTGTGAGCAAAGCGAGGACTTAACCTGACTCTGAATCATGTGCAAAAATCACATGACCCAGCCTGGGACGAAGAAATCAAGCGCCGCATTGAAGAAATTGATTCCGGTAAAGTACGGCTCATCCCATGGAAGAGGCGCGGCGTCAGATTACCGCTCTCCTGAATAGCCGTTAAGTCGCTGGACATTCTTTGGTCTATTCTCATCTGAAGCTCTTGGAGCAGTGAGAAGTAACTTTAGGAAATCTTCACAATCTGTCTAACATCAATCGACTCCAACACCAACAACATCTTGCTTGCTAACGGAATCAAATCCGCCAGCCGGTTCGACTTGGCGCGAAGCAAAATCAACGCCACCTTGCGTACGCTCAAATTCTGCTCATACTCAATCCCCTGGTCCAAGGAGACAAACACCTGGAAACCAGCACTCTCCGCTAGAGACAACAGCTCTCCGTTCTTTTTGCCAGCCCATCCAACCTCAGGCACAGTCAGGCATTCATGTCCAGGCAGATGGTTCTTAAATTTTCTCGGAATGCACTCGTCGAGCAGGAGTTTCTTCACAGTTCACTGACGATAAGCTCTTTGGCATGTTCCAGCGCACTGATGGCAGCTTCGCGTCTGACGGTAGGGAAGTCCTCGAGGAATTCGTTCAGAGTCTGTCCACCTTCCAGATAATCGAGAAGTGTCTGGAAGGGAACTCGGGTTCCACTGAACACAGGCGTTCCTCCGAGGACATCGGGGTCTCGCACGATTGTGCCGTTAGCAGTTGGCATAAACAAAAATCTCGTCTTACTTACCTAACAGACACTAGATCACTTTTGCCAGACGGGTCAAGTAATCATGAGGTAAGACCTTCGGGAAAAACATATCCACGATGTGTCCGGTTTTGAACTTAATCTGGATACGATCTTGTCCCTGTGGTCTCCCTGGGAAAGGAACGGTAGCGGTCCGGTCAATCGCTAGGACTTCGTTTCCAGCGTTACGGCAACCTTCTGCAAAGGCTAGGAGAGTGACTTCGGTGATCGGAAAGACTGGATACACGATAATGTCCGCGTCATGAAAGCTTGCAGGCTTAAATGCCAACGACCCAGCCAACTTGAAATTATAGCTCCCGTTGTACATATTGTTGAGTGCGCCAACCACAAAATCAAAATGCTCTTTTGTGTGAACCACGAATCACCTCCACAAAGGTATGAGTAGATTAACGCCGCATGATTGCACGAGCGAAGTATTGAATTGGATACTTGAGACTGTTCAAGACAATGCGCGTCCTGTCACAGAGATTCAGTCAGTTTGTCGATTAATTTTAGGAAAATTAATGTTATCAATAGTTTATGATCCAATAATTGCGATGCAACTTAACGACCTCTCCCCAGCAACTAAATAATTAGTTACCTTTACCACCCTCGCCCGTCCAATACACAGAA
>CAZETZ010000295.1:0-3221 GCA_964514735.1 uncultured Acidobacteriaceae bacterium
CCGCCACTTTTTGATTTCCGTCTCGCGGGCGATGGCGTTGTTCACGTAGCGGAAAGTTTCGTAATACACGAGGCGGGTGATGTTGTACCTGCGCGTGAACCCGTCAGTTTCTCCAGATTTGTACTGAAGGACCCTGGAGGTCAGGAAGCCAGTCATGCCAACGTAGAGGACACGGCCCTTGCTGGACATGATGTAGACGTAATAGCGCTTCTCGCGTGGCCAGGACAGCGGATTCCTCCCCGGGACTTCGTCCCTTGTCGGAATGACAAAATTAGGCCGGGGTCAGTACGCAAGGTTCGATATCACATTGACCGCGCTTTCCCTGTGGGAAGCCGCGGCCCACCTACGCTTTCTAATACCTGTAACCAAACCCGCCAGTCTTCACGCCTCACTTTTCTCCTTACAATCAAGCAATTGCGCGGTCTTTTCCCAGGATTACTAAGAACAGAAGGAAAATCCTATTTCTAAGGCGAAGTTTCCCGCTCACCTCACGAACCACGGTACTCTCTCCATCAATTCTTTCGTCCCAAGCAACCAACGCAAGATCAGCGGTGTTCGTACGTTCCAGTGCATGAGGGCACATCCGATGAAAACTGCAAAATTGCTGTATTTTCGGCGAAGTTCAAGATTGTTCCTGGGCCTGCTTGTATGCATGTTTTTTCACTTTACCGCGGCGGCGTTCGCGCAAGACGCCCGCTCCACCGGCTGGGTCGTGATTCCCGTGGGTGAGTACCGGACGCTCCACGACAAGGCATATCCGGTCGAGCCCGAGCGCGAGCCGCCTCCGGTGGCGGCAACTTTGACTCGCGTCGAATATGACTTGCGTGCTTTGGGAGAGGTGGCGCGCGGCAAAGCGAATCTTACGGTAGACGTGCTGAAAGACGGCTGGGTGCGCGTTCCCGTGCCTTCTGGTCTCTTAGTGCAGGAAGCCCGGCTGGAAGGGAAATTGGTTTCCCTGGTTTCCTCAGCCGCGGGAAAGAGTGGCGGGCAACTTTCGGTCCTCCTCCCGCACAGCGGCCGGTTCCTTCTTTCCCTGGATATTGTTCTGCCTATCGCTTCGGGCGCGGGAAATGAAAGCGTCTCGTTTCCCACGGCGGAGGCTGGGGCGACCCGTGCCTCCCTCCAGCTTTCCCGCAACGGCGTGGATACGAGGGTCACCGGCGGTCTTCTGACTGAGAAATCCGAGTCCGCCGCAGACAGCAAATGGGTGGCTTACGCGCGTGGCAATGAGCCTCTGGTTTTCACCTGGAGGAGAAAGACTGAAGACCACCGCGCCACTCTGCCGCTGCGATATCGAGGAGTGCTTACCCAACTGGTAAGCCTCGGTGAAGATTCCGCGACGATCTATGCGGAAGCCAGCCTCGATATCGTGCAGGGCGTGGCCAGCGAAGTAAAAATTCAGCTTCCCGACAAAGTCACCATCAACCAGGTGTCCGGGGCGATGGTGGCGGACTGGGAGATGAAGGACGGCGCTCTCTCGGTGACTTTTCTTGAGCCGGTGGACCACAGCGCGCGCTTTACCCTCACCGGCGAAATACGCCTTCCGCGCGAGGGGTTGATCGATGTTCCCCTTCTTCAGTTGGTGGGCAGCGAGCGCGACACCGGCGGAGTCGCGGTGGAAGTCCTGGGTGCCGGCGAGATCAAAGACATCAAGTCGCAGGGCCTGGAGGATGCCGATGCCTCCGATTTAGGCGAGATGGTGGCCAGCCGCGAGTCTCCGTCGTTGGCCGCGTTCCGCTATCGGGTTACGAGCATCCCCACCGCGCGCGCTCTTTCGGTAAATGTCGCCCGTTACACCCAGCAAGCTGTCCTGATGGCCAATATCGAAGAAGCGCGATATCAGGTCCTGATGAGCGACGACGGAAAAATCCTGACCCTGGCGCGGTACGCCGTCCGCAACAACCAAAGAAATTTTGTGAAAATCTCGCTGCCGGCAGGCGCGACCGTCTGGAGCGCCTCCTTAAATGGAAAGCCCGCCAAACCCGGGCAGGCGCCCGACGGCAGCCTGCTGCTGCCGCTCGAGAAAGCCCATGGGGGAGAAGACACGCCGGTTTTCCCGGTGGAAATCCTCTACGTCAGCAAGGCCACCAATTGGACAGACAAGGGGAAAGTGCGGCTGACCTTGCCCGCGCTCGATCTGCCCGTCTCACGCACAGGACTATTGCTTTACTACCCACCGCTGTTCCAGGTGACGGCGGACACGGGCGCATTCCGGACCGAGGCATACGCGGCCCCGTTATCAACGGCTTTTAGTCCTCCAGCACCACCACCTCCTCCTACGTCGATCGGCGGCCCCGTCCAATATCACGGGGAGGCGAAGCAGTTTGACCGGATGGGACAATTTGAACAGCTGAAAAATAAAAAAGATGAAGATGCGACGCAAGCTCTACTCGACAAGTACCGCGCCAAATCTGCGGGCGGAAAGGTCACAGGCATTTTGCCGGTCGGAATCTCGTTCCCGACTTTTGGCCCTTCCACCTTCCTGGTCTCCGAATTGACCGCCGAGAACCAGGCCCCGGTTGCCGATTTCACCTACCAAAAAGATAAAAAGAGAGGCTCGCGATGACGAAGAAACTATTTGTGCTCATGCTGATGTTGTCCCCGCTGGCAATCGCGCAGTTGAAAAATGCCGCGCTGCCGCTGCCCGATTCCGGCAACGTTTCGCTGCCGCTGGATGAATACAACAAACTGGTCGAGCTGGCCAGCAAGTCTCCCAAGAAGCCCGAACTTCCTCCGGTCAACTACTCCATCAAGCACGCGGACCTGAAGCTTCGGGTGGAGGAGGAATCTGTCTCCGGCGCGGTGCAGTTGGATGGAGAAGTATTCAAGAAAGGCATGTCCAAAGTCCCGCTGACTACAGGCATGACTATTCTCGACGTACGAGAGCAAGGCAAAGGCGTTCCGGTTTCTCCGGAGAGCGGAACTCAAGTGGCGGTCCTAAGTGGCCCGGCGGAATTTTCCGTGGATGTGAACGTCGCTTTGCAGTTGCAGGTCGAAGCTGGCAGAGCGTCGTTCAGCTTGCCCGTTCCTTCTGCGGGCGGCGCGCAATTGACGCTGGTGGTGCCGGGCGAGCACACGCTGGTGAACCTGAACCCTGGGCTGGTGACGAACCGCACCTCGGAAAACGGCCACACCACCATCGAGGCCACACTTCCGCCCGGACAAACTGCCAACGTCTGGTGGGCCACGCGAGAGGCTGCCACGCCGGTAGTTCCGCGCGA
>CAZETZ010000296.1:0-3200 GCA_964514735.1 uncultured Acidobacteriaceae bacterium
GTCGATTTCCTGAAGCAAGCTGGATTTAAGAAGGTCCACAATCTGGCGGGCGGGATTCTGGCCTGGGCCGACCGGGTTGATCCCAAGATGCCGAAGTATTGACCACAGAAGCCAGTAAGGCCCAATAACAAAACACGTTAGAAATATTTGAGGGAGCGAAACGATTTCGCTCCCTCAGAATTTCCCAGCTACAAGAGTAATTAGTTGCTGCTGCTTCCGCTGCTGCTGGCCCCGCCGTCCCCACTCACTTCCAGCGCAAACTTTTTTCCCGAGAAGCGGATCTGCGACAAGTTCCGGCTGCCGTTGCTGGCCGTGTTCACCACGGCGGAGTCGTAACTCGAAGCGTGGTCGAGATTGACGATTTGCGCCGGCACGGTAGCGATCACGTTCTTGCCCTTCATGATTTCTACTTGCACGCTGGGCCCTGAGCCGTCCCATTTCACGGTGTAGTCTCCGGCAGGCAGTTGTTTTCCCGCCACGGTTGCGGAAGAGGCCAATTGCAGAGCGCCCTTGCTGGCCGCGAATGCGCCGGTCGCCAGCAGCAGTGCCGATCCCAGTACCAGTCCCTTGGTGATTTTTGCGAAATTCATGACAGTAGACTCCTCTTTTTCTTTCCCGAAAGCCGTCGGGAACCGGTTTCTGGGCGGCTGGCCGATGCATTTGCGGGCTTGCGTTTGTCCGCAAATGGCCTACAATGCGCCTCGGGGTTTTAACCAAGACAGCGCGACCGCACGGTTGCGCCGTCACCGAGGAACTGTTTTCATCTGGGCCGCCAAACCGAGAGTGAGAGCAGTTCCTTGAACCCCACGAATGCTTGCTGGGAACCGGCGCCTCCCCGGTCCCGATCATGCTAACTACGTGTTGCGCGACAGAAAAGTTCTTCAACTCTCAGCCGCGATTACCAAATTGGACGCCCACTTCCACGGGACGTTAGCAGTCCGTTTCCATGGACACAAAGACAGTAATGTTTTGTTGAAAGCGCCTCTGAACGGGTAAGAACTAGAAATCAGGGAGTTTCTGTTCGCATGCGAAAATCAAAGGCGGAGCAGGTCTTACAATCCGTCACAAGTTTTTACAGCTCGAACCAATTTGCAATACAACTTTCCCGAAGTTGCTGCCTTGGCGCAGCAACTCATAAGCTTCTGCCGCCCGCGACAATGGAAGAACGTGTCCAACCGCCGGCTGCAAATGCCCTTGCTGGATCCAGTTGGAAAGCTTCTGCCAGGCGGATTCCATCAATCCACTATTTTGCGAGAGGTAGGTAAGCCATAAGCCATGCACGCTCGTGCCTTTGGAGTAGAGCGTGCGAGTGTCGAACTGGGATTTCTCGCCGGTGGCGCTGCCGTACACGATCAGGCGGCCAAAATCACGCAGACAACGAACGCTTTTGGCCGTGTGTTCCCCTCCGAGCATTTCGAAGACCGCATCCACGCCGTCGCCATACGTTAACTCTTTAATCGCTTCTTCGTAATCGCGCCGCTTGTAGTTGATGCCGTGTTGCAGGCCCAGCGCTTTCACCTTCGCCAATTTTTCTTCCGACGAAGAGGTCCCGTACATTTCCACGCCCAGCAGTTTTCCGATTTGTACAGCGGCGGTTCCCACGCCTCCGGCAGCCGCATGAATCAGTACGCGCGGCGCCTGGCTGCCTGGATGCTTTTCCAGAAGCCCTGCTTTCCAGTATGCAAAATAGGCGGTGAAATAATTCACCGGGAAGGCCGCACCCTGGGAGTCGGACCATGCCGGCGGGACCTCCCAAAGCAGCTGGGAGTAAGCCGCGACCTGCTCCGCGAAGGCCGCCCACTGGGCGTATCCCATCACGCGCCGGCCATCTGTTTCACGAACTCCGCAAAACTCACGGCCCGCCACCAGCGGAGGCTTGGGCGTGCCGGGGTAGCCGCCCTGTACCGTCATCACATCGGCGAAGTTAAGCCCTGCCGCCCTTACCCGCACCAGTTCCTGTCCGGCGCCCGGTTGCGGGTCTGGAACCTGTTGAACCGCAAGGGCCTCGGGTCCGCCAAGGCGGGTGATCACCAGCGCATTCATGGCAAGCAGTGTAGCAACACTTTGGGTCCTCTGGCCTGCGCCAGGCCCAGTAAAAGCTAATGACGCAAAGCGCAAAACCCGTTATATACTTCCCCCGGTTCACTCTTGCTGTATGACCCGCAAAGTGCGGGAGCGGAGCACTTTTATCATCGGTTTTTATCGCTCCGTTTTAAACAAGTCACTGGTCCGAAAGTAGGAAACCAGTACGGGCCGACCGTTCTAGCGGTTGCGGTTGTTCCGGGGAGGTGGCACGTGGATCTTGTCCTGGTTCGTATTTTTTTAATTCTGGTGGTTTCGGTCACCTGCTTTCTCATTCGTCCTTTTGGGCTGGAGGCACGCCTGGATGCCGCGATCGGCGCGTCCATCGGATTTGCCATCGTCCTTTTCGAGTGGAAACTGCGCCGGGTGAATCTCAGCCGCCTGATTGGCGCAGCCATTGGTAGTGTCCTGGGCATCATCGCCGCGTATCTGTTTTCGCTGGTGATACGCAGCAGCCTGCCCAGCGGCCAAACCCAGAGCTTCCTGCAAATTCTGGTGATGTTGCTCATGGCCTACGTCGGGGTCGTCGTGGGAGTGAGCAAAGGAGACTTGCTGAATCTGGCAGCTCTCGGGGGAATTTTTGGCGGGGAGAAGTCGGGGAAAAAGAGCCACAAGCTCCTCGACACCAGCGTCATCATCGACGGTCGCATCGCCGACATTGCCGAGACCGGCTTTTTGGATGGCATCATCGTGATCCCGCAATTCGTGTTGCGCGAGTTGCAACTGGTGGCCGACTCCTCGGATTCGCTAAAGCGTAATCGCGGGCGCCGCGGATTGGACATCCTTCAACGCCTGCAAAAAAACACCGCGTTGCATATCCAGATCGTCGAGGATGATTTTCCCAACGTGCGCGAAGTGGACTTGAAATTGATTGAACTCGCCAAGGTGTACGAGGGCAAGATCATCACCAATGACTTCAACCTGAACAAAGTGGCGCAGCTTCAAGGGGTCGAAGTCTTGAACATCAACGAGCTGGCCAATTCGCTGAAGCCGATCGTGTTGCCGGGTGAAATCATGAAGGTCTTCATCCTGAAAGAAGGCAAAGAGTACAACCAGGGCGTGGCGTATCTCGACGACGGGACCATGGTGGTCGTGGACAATGCGCGCAAGATGATCGG
>CAZETZ010000297.1:0-3195 GCA_964514735.1 uncultured Acidobacteriaceae bacterium
CGTCTACTGACATTACCCCAGCAAATTCTCATGTTTCACTCAAGAGCGCAAGCTTGGGCTGGGTCGTGTCCGAGGCTCGCGCACCATTTTTGCCAATGGTTTTCCCGTTGCCGTTGAAATTGGCCAGTTTGGGTATTGCTTCCAAGGCATTGGTGAAGAAGCTTGGGTCAACCTCGATTCCGATGCTCTCGTACCGCAAAGAAATTGCCGCAGCAATCGTGGAACCCCCACCCATGAACGGATCCAATACTATCCCTTCGCCCAAAGGCAACGATGCTCGCACGATTTGCCGCATAAAAGCCTGGGGTTTTAAGGAGGGGTGCGGAGAAATAGCGCGCTCTTCCGGCCTCGTAGGAGCGGATTGAATCACGTCGCCAAAAGGGAGTTGTTCGGAAACCCTGCGCAATCCACCGGTCTTCCATTTTCGCAGATTGTCCTGGACCCGTCCCTCACAAGGCTTGCGGAACAATCCCCAAGGTTCCCATCCTGACCGTGGCATGACCGAGACGCCTGGAAATTCATCGTGGGCATTTTTCGGGCGGTCGCCTCCCCGCAACGTCTGGACAAGACGAATGATCTCGCTTCGTTTCTCAAAACCTGCTTCCAAAAGAGGCAGATATACGAGGTGGGAAAGAAGTGGATTTGTTGCGATAAATATGTGACCGCCGGGCACCAGCACTCGGAAAGCCATTTGCGCGAAGCGCAAGAAGAATGCTCTTAAGCGCGAAAGATCGTCGCTTGACAAAACGGTGAAACGAGGCAACGGGCCGCGAACGCAGCCATCAAAGGAAGGCGGGATGCGCCATATGCCTCCCTTGCCGTTGCGTAGTTTTTCCTTTTCGCGCGGCGTGAATTCTTTCAGTCCGTAGGGTGGGTCCGTGACAATCGCGTGGATGCTGTGTTTAGGATAAGACCACATCCACTCCAGACAGTCCGCTAAATGCAGGTTGTAACGGACACCATTCAGCCGTGCGGCAACCGGCCGATCATTTACGCCGACCAGAGTGCTCATGTCTGCATAATTACCACGAGTTTGGATAAATGAGTACTATCATATGGCGCTGGTACACGAATTCAAAGAACTCTTATGGGCTAACCTCTTTGAACTTCGCCCGTCTTTAGCTCAAGGGCCAAATTCCCGAAAGGACTTCTTATGGCTAGAATCTCCGGTTATGGCTTCGCTGTGATGGTTTGCATGACGACTGCCTGGGCGCAGATGACGCCCACCGCGCAACCGGCCGTGTGGGCCGCTAAGCCCGATGTTGCGGCCTTCGAAAAGGCGGAAACCGAACACTTAGCTGCCGCCGAGCGTTCCATTGCCCAAATGGTTGCCGTCAAGGGGCCGAGAACGATCGAGAACACCCTGGCCCCGTTTGATGATGCGGTCCGCGAAATCAATACCACGGCTTACTTCGCCGACTTGATGCAGCAGGTCCATCCTGACGCTACCTTCCGCGACCACGCGACGGCAATGTACACAAAAGCCGTGGCGGCACAGACCGCGAATTCGTTGAATCGTGACGTATACAACGCGTTGGCCGCCCTGGATCTTTCCAAGCCGGACGCTGCAACCAGGTATTACATAGAAAGAACGCTGCTGGAGTTTCGCCTCGCCGGAGTGAATAAGGACGACGCAATCCGCGCCCAGTTGAAACAACTCAACGATCAGCTCACCCAGCAGCAGTCCATGTTCGACCGCAACATCTCCGACGACCAGAAAAGCGTGGAAGCGACCGCCGCCGAGCTGGATGGCCTGCCCCAGGACTACATTGACCGTCATAAACCGAACGCGGACGGAAAAATTCTGATCACCACCAATTACCCGGACATCTTTCCTGTGTTTCAATTTTCCAAGAGCAACGATTTGCGGCAGCGCATGTACCTTGCGTTTGACACGCGGGCCTATCCTAAGAACCAAGCCGTGCTGCAACAGATGATGCAAACCCGCTATCAGATCGCGACCCTGCTCGGATATCCCTCCTGGGCCGACTATAACGCTGCCGACAAAATGATCGGCAAAAGCCAGGGGATCGACGATTTCATCGAACAACTGGGCAAAGCCACGCATGCCACAGCCTCCCGGGAATTTGCCATGCTGCTGGCGGAAAAACAAAAAACCCATCCCGAGGCCAAAGAAATGTGGGACTACGAAGGCAGTTATTACGTGGAACTGCTGCGCCGTTCCCAATACTCCTTTGATTCGCAGTCGGTAAGGCCTTACTTGCCGTACAAACAAGTGCGGCAGGGGATACTGGATACGGCTGCGAAATTTTTTCAGCTGACTTTTGCACAAGAACAAGGCGTTCCCGGGTGGGACCCCGCCATCGAAACCTGGGATGCGTACGACAAAGGAAAGATGATTGGACGCTTCTACCTGGATATGCATCCCCGGCCGGGCAAGTTCAGCCACGCAGAAATGGTGCCGGTGCTGGACGGAGTTCGCGGGAAACAGTTGCCGGAAGCAGCTTTAATTTGCAATTTTCCCGCCCCCACCGATACCGATCCGGGCCTCATGAGCATTGGGGATGTGGACACTTTCTTCCACGAGTTCGGCCATCTGATGCACATGATTTTAGGCGGGCAACAGCCATGGGCGGGGATCAGCGGGATTTCCATGGAATCGGATTTTGTCGAAGCTCCCTCACAAATGCTGGAGGAACTGATCCGCAGCCCGCAGGTTTTACGCTCTTTCGCGAAGCACTATAAAACCGGCGAAACCATTCCCGTGGAGCTGGTTGCAAAAATGAACCGGGCCAATGCCTATGGCCGGGCTGGATATGTGTCCACGCAAGACGCATATTCGGCCATTTCTTACGACATTTACAAAGGCAATCCTAAGAATGTCGACCTGGATGCGGCGACCAATGAGGCATTGCGCCGGTTCACCTTTACCAAGGAGACTCCGGGGACCCACATGTGGGCGTCATTCGGGCACCTAGGAGGGTATTCGTCGGCGTACTACACCTACATGTGGGACGAGGTGATTGCCGTCGATTTCTTTGCCCAGTTTGACCGGAAGGACCCGTTCTCGGGGGATGCTGCGG
Source organism: uncultured Acidobacteriaceae bacterium (assembly GCA_964514735.1). Lineage (GTDB taxonomy): Bacteria > Acidobacteriota > Terriglobia > Terriglobales > Acidobacteriaceae > CAWBXL01. The sequence continues at coordinate 3,045 of CAZETZ010000297.1, forward strand.
CCCGCTACCGCAGCCTGGTGCTGGAGCCGGGTGGCTCGATGTCCGCCAACGACCTCGTAAAGAATTTCCTGGGCCGCCCGCAGAACATGGACGCCTTACAGGATTGGATGGGAGAGGAGTTCGCTGGGACTTCCGGAGCGGCGGGAAAATA
>CAZETZ010000298.1:0-3157 GCA_964514735.1 uncultured Acidobacteriaceae bacterium
AACTTTTACTTATCGTAGGTCTCCGGCTTTACCCGTCCTTCTTTATTGTGGATATCCTCGGATTTTTCTTGGAGGATCGCACAGACGCCCCCAACCGTGCATGTTGCTTCCCGATTTCAGTCAGCCATTCCTTCGTCCGGGGGGGCAGGATGTTAGGCAGCAGATAGCCGCCGCTGTTGTAGAATTCGTACGCTGCGGGCCCAACATACCCGCCCGTACTGGCGGGACTCTTCCGGAAGTTCTTCCGTATCCAACGCACTAGAGCCTCGTACCATTTTTCAAAATCTGGCGGTTTTCCAAAATATGGCTCAAAGTTTCCAAAGAGCCGCCCTTGGCCGAGTCCGGGTTTTCCCTCCCATGTTGCAGTGAACGACGGCGTAAATTCGAGGACTGGTGTTTTGAGTGTATCGATCCTGTAGTATCCAGGCTCAGGTATCCACTTTCGTCGAAGGCGGGGAAATAGCTCGCGGTTCCAAAGGCAAAGCGTCTTGTCGCTGTTGTGGCGAGCGGCAGCGAATTCCACCTCAGCCGAATCGGAATCTCTGACAATCACCGCTACCGAATCGCGCTCCCGAACAAAATGTAGGAAGGCATCTCGATCCTCCGGTAACATGTAAAAGTGTATCTGACGTCCCATTTTCTATTTGCCTCAGGTTAATTTATTGATTCCTATTTTGGACAGTCATTCCCGGTTGTACAAGGTCTAACTGGAACTAGCTTGGGCGTTACCCCCGTAGCTTTCTGAATGTCATTGGCGGCCCGAACTTCGCGTGCCGGAGGTGTCCCGTTCTTGTTGGGACGAATAACTTGTGTTGCCGCTGTTACCTTACCGTCCTCTACTTTGGCTGCATCGATTACCCGCGATCCTTTTTCTCCTCCAGTTGTCTGCACTCTCACTTCCCGTTCCCCGCCAATTTTAGCGGCCTCTTCATCTGCAGTTTGTTGGTGATCCGGAGCCCCTTTTGAGCCATCCGGATTGGGAACAGGCTTGTCAGATTTATGAAACCAACTTTTGATCTTATCAATGTGCTCCGATATCGACGCACTTGCAGCTGACGTAAAGGTCCTTAGATCACGCTGGCCGGGAGGTGAAGCTAAATAAGCTGTCGCACCTGCCGCTATAGCGGCATAGCCGATGTACGCCCCTACGCCGATCGCGGCAGTACCCTCCACCGCATCATCGATACCAAGAACATGGCCGTCAGGATCCCCAAGCGTAGTCGGATTGTTTTGAACATAGCTGTAAAGGTTGAGGCTTTGCGGATTGCCGAAATTCGCATACGGCACATCCGTGGGCTTCGCCGCCCAATCCGGAATCATGAACCGTCCTAAGGCATTCGCGTAATATCTCGCGCCAAATTCGTCTAATCCCGATTCACTGTCCCGTTCTTTGCCATTGAACTTGTAAGTATTGGCGTCGGCGTCGGTGATCACGATCTCGCCGCCGTAGGGATAATAATCCGACTCGTCCTTGATCGCTCCGGTGGCATTGGTCACCACGCTGGCCGAGCCCAGGTGGTCGCTGAAGTAGTAACGATAAATGCTGCTCGACGGCTCGTGGCGCGCCACCCGCTTGCCGTTGAAGAAGATGTACTCCCGCTGGATCACGCCTGTCAGGTCGCTCTCCGCCAGCGCGTCGCTGCCCATGCCCATCCAGTACATCGTGCCACCGGATTTTTTTACCCGCTTGCCGTCGCCGTCATAGGTGTAAGTCACGCCGGCGGTAGAGACCAGCCGGTTCTCGGCATCGTAGGTGTAGGTAGCGGAACCGTTCTGGATCATGTTTCCGGCAGCGCCCAGGGGAACGTTCCGTCTGTCCCCATATTTCTTCCATATTTCTCGCAACGTGAATAACCGCATCGCCGCTTACATGCTGGCGATTGACCGGGTGGCTTACACCATACAGCAGCGCGGGATCTACGCCTGAGGAGGGAACGACGAGGGTGTCCGGTTCTGAAATCGGGCAACGTTCCGTCTGTGGGGAATGGATAAGTGTGAAGGGCTCTCCCGAGGATTACTATGGCTGGCTGTGGGCCACCCACCCCCTATAGTTTCGGCCAATCGGGTTTCTCCCATTCGACCTCAATCTCGAAATTCGGATCATCATTTTCCTCTTTTAGCTCGCATAGTGCTTGCATAAGGTCGTTCTGCATCTGCATGTTGACGGCAAGTCGATCCGCCCACGTTTTACTCCTAAACACAATCATCTGGGCCTCGCCCAGATCCACATTAGCCAGCTTCATAAGAGTTAGAACTGAATCAGGCTGACCAAGCCCGTTTTCTCTCATAAACTGCAGCAGAGTTTCGGTATCCGCACCCTCGCTCAACAGCTTAGCTGTGCGAACTTCAATTGCTTTTCTTTCAGAATCATTCATAGAAATCTCATTTAATTTTGATAGTTTTGTCGATGATCTGTGGTGTACCCCGGATACTCAATGATCTATATCTAATTTTAGAGAATCCAGCCGCCTTTGCTTCATTAATTATTTGATCAACAGCGGATTTAATGGGTCCCACTCCTGGCGTTGTTTTTACTCCTATCCCTTCCGCATGTGCCACAGAGAAATTGTCCAAAAATAACGTATCACCCTCTACTTTTACAGTAGCAGTAATTTGAAGGGGACCCTCTGCCGTTTCAATGGTCCTTATTATTTGCGCACCTTCAGCTAAACCACCGAGATCACCGGTGGGAAAAACTACACCGCAACTAACCCCCGGAGTGTGGCAGGGTTGGAGAAGCCACAGGACATTTTCCAGATGTTTTTCTGCTGGAGCCAGAAACTTTTCTATTTTGTCGTTGGTTCGGTGTTCCCAGGCGATAAATCGACATTCCGTGTCGCAAGGCAGTTCCTGTATACGTGGGGGGCTTTTCTTTGGCTTGTCTATAGTTGTACATTTGATATTGCCGGTTACCGGGTCTGTCACGCACTCATGCCCATCTCCGTCCACGTTTGCAATGGGTTCGTTTAGCACGTATGTATATAGGTTGAGAGATTGCGGATTCCCAAAATTGGCATACGGAACGGAAGCAGGATATTCGGACCAATCCGGTGTCATAAACCTACCGAGACTGCTGCCGTAGTACCTGGCCCCGAACATGTCCAGGCCGGATTCGGCGTCCCGTTCTTTACCATTGAACTTGTAAGTATTGGCGTCG
>CAZETZ010000299.1:0-3091 GCA_964514735.1 uncultured Acidobacteriaceae bacterium
GCGTCCATGAAGCAGGGATCGCACATCATGTTGCAGCGGTTGGTGAGGTCGATGGTCAGAACCGATCCGCGGCCGTACTTCACCGTGGAACTGCCGTGGTGGTGGAGCTTTTCGTCGTTGTGGGCCTTGATGTCGCGGCCAGGGAATACTTCTTCCAGGTGGCGCGAGAACTCGGTGTCGATGGACATTACATCTTCAAAGCGGCCATGTACCGGGCACTCTTTCACCATCATGATTTTGCCGTCGCGCTCGATGATGGTGGCTTTGATTTCGCCGACCTTTTCGTTCATCAGCACTTCGTAGGGCAGCTTGCCGTCGAGGATCTGCTGGCGGATTTCCGGCACGCACCTGGGGCACAGCGAATCGGTGGAGCGCGGCCAGCCTAGGGGCGGCTTCGACTTCTCATAGGACTTCAATAGAGGCTTGTCAGACCATTTCGGGGTCGGCGATGGATTGGGCTTGATCCGATTGAAACGCTCGAATACCGCCCACACGCCTTTGGCTCCGTATGTGATGGCTTTCTCCACATATTTAATTGGCTTGTGCATTTGTTCTCGCTCTCCACTGAAAATGGTTCGACCGGCAGAGGCGATCCGCTCCCTGGGTACGAACCTGAGATTTTTCCTGCCACGTGACCTACCATGCGGCGGATGGCCCGAAAGACACCTGCTGCATGGTTACTTGTATCTATCTTATTGAAAAACTTACGTCGGTCACAGAGGAACCCAATGAATGGGGAAAATTGGGGGTTTAATGGTTGGACTGGGGATTAAACCGCGCTAAGTTGTTGAAAAATATAGGAGGAGAGTTTGAAATGAATCTGCCATCGGCGCCTTGGCGGCACCGAATGGCGATTCTGGCTGGTGAAAGGTCAAGCTACGCGGCCACCTGCTGGTTTGAGCTGGCTGGCTTCGATTCTCTGCATTAGACCGATCTTCAGCTTGTCCAGGTGCTGATCTTCCAAGGTGCGCTCTAGGCGCTTTTGTTGGAGGATTAACTCGTGTTGTTTTGGGGTTAGGGTCTTTTGGGTTGTCATAATGTCCTCTGCTATTATCTCTCAATTTTCGCGTGCCAGTCTAGCCGTGGGCTGGGCGGATGTCAAAGGGGTAAATAAGGTATTTTTGCGGTGGCTTCGGCGGTTTGTCATAAATTTTCCACAGCTAGTTTGGTTTATATGCGGATTTCGCGAACGGCGGATTGCTGGTGTCGGCGGATTAGTTCTTCCCATTCATTTGCTTTTCGTATCTTGGCCCACTTTCAAGAGCGATAGGTATCGACGAAGTTTTTCTTCCGCCTCAGGGCGGAAAGTACTGTTGGGAAATTTCTTCGCAAATTCCGAGTAGCGATCGATCAAATTGTCCAAGTCCTCCCGAGAGAAGATACCCGGGCCAGATGGAATATCCTCCGCTCGAGCAGGAGCGCATTCGTCGCAACATGCCGGCTCGACGCGGGTGCGCCACCATGCTCTGTCGGCATCGGGTCCGTCTGGCCATAGTTTTAAATAACTTGCATAACCGTCGGTGCCCGGGAGCCATCCTTCACCCGCATCGCAATAGGAAATCGACGCTCCCAAGGTGTTTGCCTCCTTCACCAGAGCCGCGCCGGGGCAATTAGGTAACACCTCGGCTTGAGATTGCTTTGGGTCACGGCATTCCGCTTGCGGCGCATCGCCTAATGCTTCCGTCAACTCATCCGAGTACCGTTGCAGAGCCAGCCAAGCACGCGCCTGGTCATGATTGTCTGTGGCGCCTGCAATCTCCAGGTGCGCTCTGCGCATATTTTCAATAGCGGCCTGTTGATCGGCTTTTTGCCTTCGTGTTTGCGGCATCGGATCGGAAGGTGTTGATGAAGTTGCATGAGGTTCGCTAATCAGCCTGCCTGAGGGCGGAATTGCTGTTGAGCTTTTGGACTGTGTCGTAAGATTGCCGTGCATACCGCGAGCCATGCCAGCTTGATGCTGATACTTCCACATGAACAGAATTATGGAGATAAGCAAAATGCTCAGGATCATTATGCTCGCGAATATAATTTTGTTCCGAGAAGTACGCATCGGCAAAAACCTCCCGACGACTATTCCTCAACTTGGTTGATGCTGGCGCAATTATATTTGTTTCTTGATTCTTAGCCGAAATCTCGTGTTGTTCTATGCTTCCGCATTCTTGCGCTCAGCCAGCATTGGCTTGCTGGGAGTGGTGCTCGCGGTGTATTTGTCGCGGACCGGCTTTAGCGCCACCACAATTGGCTTTGTATTGGCCGCTGGCCTGCTGGGCAGCGCCCTGGCTACCGGGCTGGTTGGGCGCTACGGCGAACGGATTGGGCGCAAACGGTTGTTGATCGCTTCGGCGGTTTTGTCTTCGTTCGGCGGGATTGGGCTGGCGTTTGTACACACACCGGGAGCGCTGGTTCCGCTTGCGTTCCTTATGATGTTGAATGGCATGGGGACCGACCGCAGCGCTGCCTTTGCGGTGGAGCAGGCCATCATTCCCGGCCTGGTGAGTGACCGCAGCCGTACCTGGGCGCTCTCCTGGTACAACGTTGTGCTGGATACGTCCGGAGCGCTGGGAGCGCTGGGCGGGGCTTTGCCGGTGGTGATCCAGCGCTGGATGCGCTTTGACCTACTGCATGCTTACCGGTCGGTGTTCTTTCTGTATACCGGGCTGAATTTACTCAGCGCGGCGGTTTATTTGTTTCTTGATTCGCGGATTGAAGTTTCGCAGGCAAAGAGCGTGGCGCCTGCGGTGGTTTCTGAAGCCTCGAAGCGGACCGTGCGAAAGATTGCTGCTTTGTTCGCTTTGGATGCCGGGGGCGGCGGGTTTCTGGCTGACGCCCTACTGGCCTATTGGTTTTACGAACGTTTTGGAGTCACTGAAGCGAAGCTGGGCGTGTTGTTCTTCATCGTGCGGATTCTGAATGGAGTTTCGCACCTTGGAGCGGCCTGGCTGGCGGGAAAAATTGGACTGGTGCGGACCATGGTGTTCACGCATCTGCCGTCAAGTTTATTTCTGCTGGCGGTGCCGCTGGCTCCAAGTTTTGAGATTGCGGCAGTCATGCTGCTGTTGCGCGAGGCGCTGGTGGAGATGGATGTGCCCAC
>CAZETZ010000300.1:0-3083 GCA_964514735.1 uncultured Acidobacteriaceae bacterium
GATTACACCTTAGCTTGTTGGCCCAGCAGTTTTTCGTAGTAGCTGCTGTCGTATTGTTGCGAGGCCTTCTGGACGTATTCGATGATCTGTGGGATTTTCCCGCGGTCTCCGCGGGTGGTTTCGTTGAATTGGATCGCGATGCCGGATCCCGGCTCCAGGCGCAGCACGCTGCCTTCAGCCTGAATTCTGCCGTCGTCAATGGAAAAGACCAGTTTTAGCGGTGTCCCTGCCGGGAGGATCATGCTGGTTTCTACGAAACATCCTCCCAGGCTGACGTCGGTCAGGTTTCCCATCATCAGGGTGTCCTTGCCGTGCTCCTGGAATTCGATGGTCACCCGGCACTTCATGCGTGGATAGAGGCGGCGATTCTTGCGGAACGGCTGGCGCTGCTTTTCCACGTACATGCGGCGGTCGGCTTCGGCCAGCAGGGCCTCGGCGTCGGCGCCGTCAGAGGGGTAGAGAGCGAACCCGGTACTGAGAGACAGGATGTCCTCGCCGCAAACTTCGCGTCCCGCTTGTTGGGCCAATTCGCGTAGTTGGTGGACTTTCTTGTTGGCGGAATCGGTCGTCAGTCCCGGCGCCACCACGACAAATTCGTCCCCACCCATGCGGGCCACGTAATCGTAGTCCCGGCAACTGTGCTTCAGCGCCTGGGCAAACAGACGCAACACGCGATTGCCTTCCAAGTGGCCAAAGCGGTCGTTGATTTGCTTGAAGCCATCCATGTCGCAGACCATCACGGCCAGGCCGGTGTTCGAGCGCTTGCAGCGCGCCAGTTCCCGCTCCAGTTGTAGGAACAGGGAACGAGCGTTGGGCAGATCGGTCAGATAATCGGTAGTGGCGGAGCTCTCTGCTTGTTCATACTTCATGGCGTTCTCGATCGAGAGCGCCATCTTGGAACTGACGGCGAGAAGAATGCGCAAGTGGTCGGAGGTAAATGCGTCGGTTTCCGCGTGATAGAGCGCCAATACGCCGACGGATCCGGCCACACCCTCCAGCGGGACGGCGAGAGCCGAGCGCAGCGTGCTGAATTTTGTAGGATCGTTTAAGTATCCCGGTTCGACGGATGGATTGCCGTTGATGATGGGCTTCTTGTTATGGGCGACCCAGCCGGATAAACCCTGGCCGATCGGAATGCGCAGCGAGGAGAACAGGCGGAAGTTGTCGCCATTTACATGCTCAGGGACCAATTCGTTCCCGCGCTGAATATAGATGGCGATGGCGTCGTAGGGGACCAGGCGGCGGAGTTTCACCGAGAACACGGACAGCGTTTCCGCCAGGCTGAGCGATGCCCCTAGGTCTTGGCTCAGTTCAAACAAAGTCTGCGCTTCCTGGCGGGCAGCCGCGATGGACGACAGGAAATTCGCCTCCGCGCGTTCCGGAGCGTGGTTCCGCTCGAATCCGGTGGCCGGGGCGTCGCCGCGCTCAACCTTTACTTCGGTGGAGAGTTTGGATTCAGACTGCTTCGCGCCCGCTTGGATGCGCCGTTCCAGGTCGCGATAGCGTTTCTGCAGGACATCGACCACTTTGGGATCGAAGGCCTTCCCCGATTCCGCTTGCAGGCGTTTCATCACCTCTTCGATGGGAATCGCGCGACGATACTGACGGTCCGAGGTCAGCGCATCCAGGAAATCCACGGCGGTAAGAATTCTCGCCCCGATGGGGATCTGTGTGCCCTTGAGTCCGAAGGGGTAGCCGGAGCCATCCCATTTTTCATGGTGAGCGCGCACGATAGGGACCACCGGGTAGGGAAAGCGGACGCGTTCCAGGATCTCGGCCCCCACCACCGGGTGGATCTTCATCTTTTCAAATTCTTCGGGAGTCAGGCGGCCCGGTTTGGAAATGATGTGCTCGGGCACCGCCAATTTGCCAATGTCATGCAGTAAAGAGGCAGCATGCAGGGCCTCGAGTTCTTCCTGGCTGACGCGCATCTCCTTGGCAACTTCGACGGCATACACTTTTACACGCTGCAGGTGGTCGTGCGTGGTGTGGTCCTTGGCTTCAATGGCCAGCGCCAATGCCTCGATCGTGCGCAAGTGAAGACTGGCCATCTCCTCGCCGTGCTGTTTCTTGTCTTCCAGTTTGCTCAAGTAAAGATGGTAGGAGCGATAGATCAGGTAAATGACCGGGAGGACCAGCAACGAGGACTGCCACTGGTACTGTTTATTGATCCAGCCGATCAGGGCCGCGACTCCGGCCCCCACCAGATAGTAGGGAAATGACCAGGAATAGCAATCGACCCAGATCTTCTGCAGCGACATTCTTCCCAACAGCGCGCTGGTGGTGGCAACCAGGCCAGTGTTGGCCAAGAAATAAATGGAGGCAGCCAAGAGCAGCCAGGGCACCGAACTGTCGAGCAGCCGGGGAACAAATCCCGAGTGATAGAAGTTGTAGGACAATGAGATGGCGCAGGCGCTGGTGCAGAGATTCACCGCCAAAACGATGGGGCGCTTGCGGTCGCGGCGAAATGTCTGGGTGAGGACCGCTACTGATCCCAAAGCGAGGGTTTCCGTGAAACTGAGTTCCAGAATGCCGACCAGCACCAACACAAAGTTGGCCGACATAGTGTCGGCGACCTCGGGTAGATTCACCGAGAGCGTGGAGGCCAGAAAAGCGACCAACAAGTAACAGATGAACTCTGCAATATTCTTGCTCGCGGGATGCGCCATGCCATAGCCGAGCACCACCATGCCTGCGGTCACAACCAGGCAGACAAAAGCCTTGGCTTCGAACGGCATGGATCTCCAGGACTGTGTGCGGCCATTCATAAGTTCTGATGGAGCGAGCCCGATGAGCCTGCCAAGACTTTGGGGGAAAGTCTGAGGAGGACCAAAAACAACATCTCATGCTATAAGCTAAAGTGCTTATAAACAAGCACTTAGGTAGTTCATGCGAAAACTTTGGTAATCATCGGTAACGGGCTTGCTAACTGATACAGGGCATTAGAGCTTGGTTACAGAGGGTTGGCGGTTTCCGGCGAAATGGCATGCCAACTGCTTGGTTTCAGTTGTGCTAGATTGGCCGATGGGGGCCCTTAGCTCAGCGGTTAGAGCAGTGGACTCATAATCCATTGGTCCCAGGTT
>CAZETZ010000301.1:0-3078 GCA_964514735.1 uncultured Acidobacteriaceae bacterium
ATCTTCGTCGACGGCACTACTGCGGCAGACGCCCAGTTGCTACTTGATATCTATCGTAAGGCGCTTCAAAAGAAAGTTGGTCCCAATGAGCTCGTATGCGAATTCACCGCAAACCTGGAACTCGACTCAGAAATCGCAGCAGATCCGGAATTCTGGCCGCGGATAGTTCTTTTGCCGGGTTCGCGCCTCATGCTCCGGGCAAGGAACCCCGAGGAATTAGTCCGATTTGCCCAAGCTTTCCAAGCAATTGCCCTGAGCGAGTATCAAGTTGATGCTTCGAAGTGGAATAACAACCTTCAAATCAATGGTGGAACTCCACATAGGATGGCGCTTAGCTACGATCCTCAATCCGTCCGCCGAGTAGCTGCAAAGATTGGGTATGCATTCTTCCGCACTTTGACAAAAAATAAAATGGAAATCAGCGAAGATCGACGTATGCGCCAATACATCCTTGGAATAGAGATTTCTGCTGAAGAACCCGTCTCCATTACTCCCGATCCCGAAACCTTTACCACTTCCGAAGACCCGCATTTCATCGTGTTATCGCCTACGCATGATAAAACGGCGGCGTTTGTAAGTCTGTATGGAATGAATTTTCGAGTCGAGTTAGGTCCGTCGGCGATTCTCGCCGAACCAGTTGTTGTTATTTGTGAGATTGATGGGTCCGAGATGCGTATAGGGACAAAGATTGAGATTTCTAGTCTTAAGGCAAGGATGGAAGTTGTCGAATTCTCACAACCGTGGCTGCGAGCAGAACTCGATGACAAAATAATTTCATAAGATTTGTATATGCATCTGTGATAAATCGCGTTAAGTGAACGCTATTAATTTAAAAATGAAATACACCAACTGAAGTCAATATTGGGCTTATTAAACCACCCGCCTATAACTCCACAACCATCTTCGCAGTAACTATCATACATGTTTACTTCCAGCATGTCGCAATTCTGATATCTTGTAGGCGCAAGAATTAATGATATCTACGATAATTATGTCGACCATGCAACTATAAATATAATTGACAGGTCTCGCGCAATGACGTCCATTACTGAAGCACAGCATAACAAAAATCGAATTGCAGTCTTGTTTACTTATTTGTTTGCATGGTGCGGCCGTGCAGATATTTTAGTTTTGTGGTTCATTCCACTAGCCATATTTGTAGGCAACCGCACATGGCACTATCACGAATTTTTATTCATTGTCCACCATCGCCATCTCGCGCTAGACCTTCTAACAATATACTTAGCAGTATCTGGTATACATTACGCTTGGCGTCATGACTATGAATTGGGCGAACAGACGCACAATTTAATAAATCAAGTAGCCCAACTGAAGCAGCTTGAGGGATCTTTATCGACTTATAGAAAAGGCCCCTTTCCCAAATATTTGTCTGAGATTGGCAAACTTGCAAGAACGGCATGCCATTTCGACATCATGGTGGACTGCCTAGACTACGGAAGCTTTTTTGCGCCAGAAGTTCACCAGAGAGTTCACAATAACATTTGTATGGCAGCAAAAAAGCCTGGGGTCACTATTCGTATATTGGTGTGTGGAGAATTACCGGAGCCATTCACGGGACCAAGCGGCCAGCGTCTTAGAGAATATGAAGATCATGAAGAATTGTTAAAAAATTATTCTTTAATGCTGAAAAATGATAAGGGGTTTAACGGGTTTCTTCAGGATCTTGCGACATCAGCAACAACTACATTTAGTGAATTTGCTACTACGTGGTTTAAAGGAAATGCTCCTGGGCTCCCTCTTCTTGAGATATGCCGCCAAGTTTGTGCAATTAATGTTGATGCCGGCGGGAGTGATACAAACAATACCAGTGCATTGACTGCTGATGACGATGGCTGGCAAGTGCTCCAAACTTTATTACAAATAAGACAGTTTTGGTTTGCGAGAGATTTGCGTCGAGCCGGAGTTGAAATTCGGGCATATCCTGTAGCAGATCGTCAACCTGCGAGCACACACCAATCCGAGCCAATATTCTTCTGGATCAAATATAAGAAGAAAGGTGTTGACAAACAATTTATTTCCAAAGAGCGGGAAATTACTGATGATGCGTTATTTACATTCGCCAATGCTGCACGCGGAAAAGGGCAACTCGGGTACAGTACGCACGATGAAGATTTGCTCAACACTTTTCGAGCAATTTTTGAAGATAATTGGGAACAGGCCGACCCACTAAAAGGAAAGCAACCCAGTTGGTTAACCTTCCTCAAAAAATGCTGATCTCGAAGGAGGACAGAATAGAATGTTAATTTATAATTTTTCGACTCGATATCTGCGTGTGATGAGAATCATTGCAACAACACAGTTCATAACTACAAGAGTTGCTGGATATAACCAAGTTGCGATGGAATAATATTGTAATGCCAAAATAGATGGAACGAATTTTGCACTATTGAGAGCAAATGATGTAACGCTGTCTCTATACGGCTCTGCCCAACCTTTTTTTATAGTGGAACCATATCCAATAACATCCGTAACTGTTGCAAGAATCGCTGATTGTATTGGATTTTTTGAAACTAGGTAATACAAGAAAACTACAATTCCCGTACCAAGAGAAATCCAATCAAAAAACGAAAAATGCCATTGATGTCTGAAGAAACTTATGATACCAATCATTAGACATATAATTGAGGTTAATCCTGTAACCCAGCTACCGGCGCCGGCTCCTTGCGTAAGCTGTACCAAATAAATCACTCCAGTGACTAACCCCCATAAAAACCATGAGAATGGATGAGGACGAATATCTTTTGTTCGAATGGTTTGCCAAATATAGACACCATACGCAATAAACATGATTGCTACAGATGCCCACCCCATTGCGAGCTTAAAAGTTATTCCTGTCAAAATGATGAACTCTCCGGAGAGGATTTTCGCGTCGTGCTAATTCTAGAGCATTGAAAAGATCCAAAGGAGTCTGTCAAAACTATAAAGATGGGATGTGGTAATTACACTGCGAACTTGCACCATCTACGGTGCAATTTATCAATTCTTGTCAAGCCGCCCAAATATCTCATTCCCCACCTAACTCTCTGAATCCAATCCGACAATAAGCTTGGACCTCAT
>CAZETZ010000302.1:0-2729 GCA_964514735.1 uncultured Acidobacteriaceae bacterium
CGCTGAATGAAATCGTGCTCGATTTTTACGACCGCCTGAAATCGGTCTCGCGCGGCTATGCATCGCTTGACTACCACCTCGCCGGCTATTGGGAATCGCCCATGGTGAAGATGGACATTCTGGTAGCTGGCGAGCCGGTGGATGCGCTCTCCATCATCGTGCACCGCGACTTTGCTTATGAGCGCGGCAAAGCGCTGGTGTCGAAGATGCGCGAACTGATTCCGCGGCAAATGTTCGAAGTAGCGATCCAGGCTTCAATCGGGGCCAAGATCATCGCCCGCGAGACCGTGTCTGCCATCCGCAAGAACGTCATTGCCAAGTGCTACGGAGGCGATATTTCCCGTAAGCGCAAGCTGCTCGAAAAGCAAAAAGAAGGCAAACGACGCATGAAGCGTATCGGGCGGGTGGATATTCCACAAGAGGCTTTCCTGGCGGTGCTTAAGGTCGGGGAAGACAGCAATTAAAATGCTTTATGACCATGGTATAATGACCATAGTATTAAAAACTAAATATGAAAACCATACCGGCCGGAACATTTAAAGCCAAGTGCCTCGCCATCATGGATGAGGTCAAAACCAAACGCGAGACTGTGGTTATCACCAAACACGGAGAGCCGGTTGCCAAACTTGTGCCTATCACAGCCGACAAGGATGAGCTTTTTGGTTTTTTCAAAGACAAGGGGTCCATCAAAGGCAACATTGTTTCTCCTTTTGAACCGGGAGATTGGGGAAGTCTCTATTGATCCTGGCCGACACTCACATCGTTCTTTGGCTGGCTTTGGACGAAACAAAAATATCCAAGCGCGCGCGGGCCGCCATTGAGCAAACCCGCCGCAAAGGAGAAGCAGTCGCCATATCAAGCATTAGCCTCTGGGAAATTACTTTGGCAGAGACGAAAGGCAGAATTGACCTCAAGACAAGTCTGGAAACCTTTCTTGCACGGGTCGAGGAAAAGTTTGCGGTCTTGGCCATTACGGGCAGGATTTGTGCTTTGACCAGAGATCTTCCAGTGGCTTATCCGCGAGACCCTGCGGATCGGCTCATCGGAGCGACGGCGATTGACCAAGGCCTACCCCTGGTTACTGCGGACTCCGAGATTCGACGAACCGATGCATTGCCTACAATTTGGTGAACAGACGGGCGTGCCTCATTCAAGCCCGCTTTTGTGTCCAGTCCCACGACATGGTTACAAAAGTGTCCCAGGACATCTTTTACAGTGGAGGTTGGGAGATTCGTCCCGTAGCCAGCGCTCGACGATGGTCGGGCGCTCGTGGGTCAGGGCGAGTTCCCGCACCAGGGAAAATTCGGGACTGACGGAATGTTCTCTAAGCTGCGGATGGCTCTTACCGAATCACATCTTCCGGTTCCGGCACATTCTGGGGAGCGTTCCGCAGAAACTTCATCAATCCATCGCCAGTCGCCTTACCTGCGCGCTTTTTAAAAAACTCGGCCGCAGTTTCGACCACTCCAACCTTCTCCGCAACCGCCGCGGCGATCCACTGGTTCAAAGACACGCCATCTTCCTTCGCCAGCCGTTGGGCGGCTTTCTTGATAGAAAGAGGAAGCTTCAACGGATAAGTAGCTTTGCTCATAATTTCGCCTTCTTCAATAACTCCGCTGGAGGAATGACTGCAATCTTGAAACGCTCTCCTGCCTCAATAAAGTCTGAGATGTTATAGGTCACAATCGCATTAGCACCGCCATTGATCGCTGCTTCCAGCACCATCTCATCATTCGGATCTCGCGATTGCGGACGCCATTGAAAATGAACTTCTATGGGCTCGATTAAAGCCGCTAGTTCCGCCAGGAATTCATCAATGGCTTCCAGTGTTAACCCATGGACCAGGCGGTGCTCGGGACGCTTCAGCACATCCTCATACTCCAAAAATAGCGGTGGACTCGCCAGCAAGGTTACTCTTCGCCTCGCCACCAATTGCAACACGGCGCTGCCTGCACCGAGCCTTGTCCTTAGTCCCGCCACAAGAACTGAGGTGTCTAGAACGACTCTCATGTGACATTATATAGGATGTCATATTGAATAGGATATTTCAATTGGGCGTGACAAATACCGTATTTTCACTGTTTGCGGAAGATGGAACTGCAAATCCGCAAAGTTGCGGACCCAAAACCATCTTATAAACGTTCTCAGCAAGACGATGTATCTTTGGTTTCGATGGGCGAGGCAAGATTACCGGTGACATAATTTCCCCAATTCCCCCAGCTTGCAAACGATCCAGTAAGAAGCGGTAACTTGGGGCTATGTCCTGCCGGATGTGCAAATCTCAAAGGTTGCTTGAAATTTGTAAGCTGGTAAGTCCACCGGGTGGACGACTGCCAAAGCCGTATAACAGACTTGTTTTCTGAGAATTGTGGGAGGTTTCGTGGCCCAGCAGCGTGAACCTGAGCCAGTGGACCGACCGGCCCCCTGCCACCATGGCGTCACTTCCACAAGCTTTTCCACAGGCCATCGGCTGCAAAAAAATCCTCAATATTCCTCGCCACCCTGCAGGCCCGAACCATCCGCCAGGGATTCAAATCGGGTGGAGTTCTTGATAAAGGCCATCATCACCCTGCCGGTAGGTCCATTGCGCTGTTTGGCAATGATGATTTCGGCTTTGCCTTGGAGGTCGGGGTCATCCTGGTGGTAGACCTCTTCCCGGAAGATAAAGGCCACTACGTCGGCATCCTGACCGATGGAGCCGGAGTCGCGCAGTGCGGGCCGTTCCGTGC
>CAZETZ010000302.1:2739-3064 GCA_964514735.1 uncultured Acidobacteriaceae bacterium
GTATGGGGCGGGGTTTGGGCGGGTCGGCGGGTTGCGGGCGTTGGTCTCCGCCGCGGCTTTCAGGGGCGCGGCTGAGCTGGGAAAGCGCGATCACCGGCACCTTGAGTTCCTTGGCCAGCGCCTTGAGGCCGCGCGAGATCGCCGAGACTTCCTGTGTGCGGTTTTCATAACGCCGCCCGCCGCCAGACATCAGCTGCAAATAGTCGACGATGATCAGATCGATTCTTTCCTTGGACTGCTGCAAGCGCCGGGCCTTGGCCCGCATCTCGCTGAGCCCGATCCCAGGAGTGTCATCGATGAAGATGGGCGCCTGCGCCAGTTGCCC
>CAZETZ010000303.1:0-1412 GCA_964514735.1 uncultured Acidobacteriaceae bacterium
AGGCTGCTGGCCTCGCTCGGCCCACGCGCCCAGTCAACTTCCGCTCGGTTGTCGTGGGCTTTGCCGCCAGCGCGGTCTTTGTTGTCCCCAGCACCCGCGCTGCCTCCCGATACTTCGCCCGAGTCACGTTGTGCAACTGGGCCACCAAGGAAGAATCCTGCACTCCGCCAAACAATTTCTCCGCATGTCCGGTCAGTTGCAGCCAATCGTGCCAGTCGCCGATCCCATCCTGCAGGGATTTGAGTTGCGCCACTAAACCCTTCGCCTCCGGAGAACCCCCGGCCAATTCCGCCACATAGCGTGCTCGTTTCCCCGCCACCCGGTACTGATGCAAAATTTTCTCGCTGATCGCCACGCCCGTCTGCACTTGATTCAGCAATCCATGCGCGATCTCCAGCGGTTCCAATTTCGCCGGAACTTCGAAGCCTCGCGCCGCGCGGCGCAGCCGTTTACGGGCTTCCTCCAGCACTTTCTTGTCAAACGCCTTCTGGAATTTATTTTCGCGCTGGGCACGTTCCACGGCCAGGGCCCTTTGCAATTGCGCTTTATGTCCGGGCGCCTGCGGGCTTTTTAAATTTCGCAGCAACCCTAGCTGCACGTCCAGGTCCCGCACCTTGCCCGCCTTTTTGCGCAACCTGCCCAGCAACTTGAGTAGCTTTTTTTCGTTTCCGGAACAGGCTTGCGTCAGCTCGCCCAGCACCACCTCCACTCTCCGCGAGCAGGTGCGGAAGCGGTGTACACTCTCTGGCGCTGAGCTTTCCGCTAAATTAGAGAGTTGGCGCTTTAGCTCATCAAAGCTGCTGCGGACGAGTTTCTGGTCGAGCGGCATAATGCACCAGGAAAATTAACGGAACTGCTGGTTGGGGCAACCGAACAAAGACGTCAACGAAACCCCAGAGTTTCGCGGGCGTCCCCGGAAGAAAGCAGCCCATTTTAACACTGTTGTAACACGGCCATGCTAGCCTCTCCCGGATGGCCAACCATGCATTAGGAGCGCCACAATTGCCAGGGCCTCAACCTGTTGCAAAACAAGAAGTTGCAGCACACTCCCAGTCCGCGGATGCACCTCTGATCAAAACCGGTGGCAGCGAAATCGCGGACACTATTTTCCGCTACGCCATGCTCGCCTGCGGCGTTTGTGTGCTGGTGCTGGTAGGCGTGATCGTTTATCAGTTGATCATTAAGTCAAACCTCTCTTGGCATGCCTTTGGGGTGAAGTTTTTCTTTCAGAGTGATTGGGACCCGGTCAACGATCAATACGGCGCTCTGCCGTTCGTCTACGGCACCATCGTATCTTCTATATTGGCCCTGATCATCGCCGTTCCTCTTGCGGTAGGCGTGGCCGTCTTTATTACGGAAATGGCGCCCCAGTGGGTGCGCGGCCCGTTGGCTTTCACCACTGAGTTGCTGGC
>CAZETZ010000303.1:1512-3059 GCA_964514735.1 uncultured Acidobacteriaceae bacterium
GCAACCCGCTGGGAGATGATCCGCACTGGGGTGCTTCGCAACGCCCGTGCCGGAATTATGGGTGGAGTTATCCTCGGCCTCGGCCGCGCTTTAGGTGAAACCATGGCCGTCACCATGGTCATCGGCAACCGCCCGGAGATCGCAAAATCGCTGTTCGCCCCCGGCTACACCATGGCCAGCGTCATCGCCAACGAATTCAGCGAAGCCACTGGCGATTTATATCTCAGCGCGCTAGTAGAAGTCGGGCTCGCGCTTTTCATCGTGACCATCATCGTCAATATCGTGGCCCAGTTCCTGGTATGGACCGTAACCCGTGGAACTCCAGCGAGGAGCAATGGCTAATCCTGCCGCAGCTTTGACTGGCGATTTTGCCGCCGCCCCCATCAGCGCGCGCCGGCGCCTCACGGATTGGTTGGCCACTGGCGCAGCCGCGGGCGCTGTGTTCATGGTCCTGCTCCCGCTTGGCGCCATCTTTGTGTATTTGCTGATCAAGGGTGTCGGTTCCATTAACTGGGCCTTCCTCACGGAGATTCCTAAGCCGGTCGGGGAGACCGGCGGCGGCATGGCCAACGCCATCGCCGGCTCCGCCTACGTTCTTCTCATTGCCAGTTGCATTGGCGTGCCCATTGGCATCGGCGGCGGCATCTACCTGGCGGAATACGGCCGCAACCGCTTCGGCGACTTGATCCGCTTTACCGCGGACGTGCTCAACGGCGTGCCTTCGATTGTGATCGGCATCGTGGGATGGTCCATCCTAGTGGTTGGTCACGGCTTCTCCGCGCTGGCCGGAGGCGTGGCCCTGGCCATCATGATGATTCCCACCATCACCCGCGCCACCGAGTCCATGCTATTGCTGGTGCCGAACACCGTGCGCGAAGCCGCGTATGGCCTGGGTGTTTCCCGCTGGCGCACCACGCTTTCCATCACCTTGCGCACCGCCACTTCCGGCGTGATCACCGGGATCATGCTGGCCTTTGCCCGCGTGGCCGGCGAGACCGCGCCCCTGCTGTTTACTGCCTTCGGCAACACCTATTGGAATTGGAAACTGAACCAGCCGACCGCCGCGCTGTCTCTTCAGATTTATACCTACGCCATCTCGCCGTACGAGGAACTGCATCGCCAGGCCTGGGCCGGCTCATTGATTCTGATCGTTCTCATCGTCCTGTCCGTCACCGCCGTCCGCATCGCAGCCGGCCGCGGTATGAAATGAAGGGAGTTTAGCTCAAATGGGTGTTGGCATTCAGGTAGACAAACTGAACGCATGGTTCGGCAAAACCCAGGCGTTGCAAGACATCAACATCAACATCGCCGCCAACCTGGATGCCGACGCGATCCGACTCGAGGCGGACACGAACGTCGGCGGCACGGGTGGCGTCTCCCAGACCGCCGGGACGATCACGGCGGTCGATCTTCTCGTGCAGGCTTCCCAGCACGCTTCCGATCCGTTCAGCATTTCGCTGGGTTCAGCGAGTCCTTTCGTTGGCACCACCGGCACCCTAACCGTCCAGAACTTGGAAATCCAGATGGCCAATTTCCCCGCCCGGCAC
>CAZETZ010000304.1:0-1410 GCA_964514735.1 uncultured Acidobacteriaceae bacterium
GGGCGGCCTAGAACTTTAGTACCCGCTGTGGTCTGAATGGAGAGGGTCTTATCGTAGTTGCGCTCAATCAGGCGAAGCTCCGCGCCCGGCCGAATTCCTCGCGATTCCAGAAATTCCAGCAAGGTGCGGTCGCGTTCGTAAATGCCGCTTACCCGGTACCTCCTGCCTGGTTCGGCTTGGGAAAGAAGTTGCAAGCCGCGCCTGCGGCGGCTATCCGGACTCTCCATGTCGCTTAGGTTGCCATGAGGACACGCGCCTCCACGCCCGAGTTTGGCTAATAGTCTGGCCTCAAAGTCGGGAGAGACAGCATGTTCCAACCGTTCCGCTTCGTCGTGAACTTTGTACCACTCCAGGCCAAATATTTCAGTCAGCATGCGTTCGATCAGATGGTGACGAAGGGTAAGACGGCGCGCGATTTTTCGACCCGCGGCAGTGAGTCTAACCTGCCCATCCGCGCAGACCCGGACCAAGCCGTCTTTTTTCAGGCGTCGCAAAGCCATAGTGACTGCTGGCGGGGAAACCGAAAGCCAATGCGCCAGAGTGGCCGAGATCACGGTCTCGCCTTCGCTCTCCGCCTCCAGAATGGCTTTGAGATAGTCCTCTTTCGAAACGGTAATCATGAAGCCGCATTATAAAACGTAGAGTTAAGTATGGTTAACCTAATCTTACAAATTAGGCACCACTCAGGTAGACTTGACGAGGTTTACCTTCAGGAGTAGCGTTGGCTCGCCCGGAAAGTCTTCAGTAAATTTTCAATAAAAGACAGGAGGCTTCTATGAAGCGGAAATCCGTCTTGACCCTGATTGGACTGGTGTTGCTGACCGCGCTGGCTGCCGGCCAGATGCAAGATCAATATCTCGACGTTTTCTATGCCCAGGTCAAGCCCGAAAAGCGCGCGGAGTTCGACGCCATCACCAAGAAGATTGTGGCGGCCAATCATAAGAGCGGCGACGAGTGGATAACCCTGGAAACAGTCTATGGACAGGGAAACTTCGTGACCTTTATCAGTCTGCGCGGAAGTTATGCAGATATCGATAAAGGCTCGGGAGCATTCTACGGTTCTCTGCAAAAGGCTTACGGCAAAGCTGGAACCGACAAGTTGTTCCAGGATTTCAACCAGACTATGGTGAGCACCCGCAGCGAAATCCGCAAGCGCCGCTGGGACCTCAGCAGCAATCTACCGGACAGTTCCGCCGGCGTGATGAAGATGCTGGGAGAGGCACGCTGGCTGCGCACCGCGGTCGTGCACGTGAAACCAGGACAGATCGACTCTTTCGAAGCGGAGCTGAAAGATATTAAAGCGGCGCGCGAGAAAGCCGGGCAAACCTCGCTGGTATCGCAGGCAGTCGCCGGCCAGGAAGGCACGGTTTTCTATGTCACGCTGCTGGAAAACTCCATGGCAGGATTTGA
>CAZETZ010000304.1:1510-3049 GCA_964514735.1 uncultured Acidobacteriaceae bacterium
TCGGCCATGGTTTTGTCCACGACCGGGCGGAAGGCGGCGGTCAGTTGCGCGGTGGTTTTTTGCTTGAAGTAGTCAGTGGCCGCAGTGTCGCCACCGGAGAGGATGTGGCGCGCGTCATCGAAGGGCATGGAAGTGATGGCATCCACAAAAATCTGGCGCGCGGCCGGAGCGGCGGCTTCCGCGGAGCGGTTCATGCTGAGAACAAAATCGTCCATCTTTGGCCCATAACCGAGCATGCGCAGGCCTTTTTCCAGAGGCTGCAAGTTCTTGGGCATGAGAATTTTGATGGCGCTGTTGGTGAAATATCCGTCTTTGCGGCCAACTAAATTGACGGAGTTCTCCGCGTCGATTTGCAGGGCCTGCTTTAACCCGGCGTTGATTTTCGCGTCGCTTAAGCGATTGACGCCAAGGCCAAGGCGTTTCGCGATGTCGCCAATCTGAGTGGTGGAAACCTGGGCCGGAGCAAAAGTGGCCAGCAAACACCATGCCAGAACGAATCGGAAGATACAGGACATATTGGTTCCTCAGCGGCCCATTCTACGGGCCGGATTCGGCAGGGAGAAATTACCAAGGTGCAACGGCGGGAAATGTATTCACGGCAGTTGATCCACCGCCCAGTCGTCTTTACCCGTCTGGACAACGGTTATCTGCGAACTGCGAACGAGAATTCAACTTCGGATGCTTCTGAAAAACGAGAGTAGCCCAAAAAAAGAACTGGCGCGTGCCGTTGGGATTGTGGGGGGATGGCGTTACGGCACGCGCTCTATGATTGTTGAATAGAAGATAGTTGGCGCCGGAAATCGCCGCTGTGAGCCTGGTCACAGTGGACGGTGATAGGAATCATGCCCGCCATGCATCCGGGTGCTGCTTCAGATACTGTTCCGCACGGCGGACTGCGTCCATTTCTCCTTTATAGCTCAATTGCTCCGCCGCTTCGGACAGGGAAATCCACCGCGCGCGCTTGACTTCGACCCGCATTTCTTCCCGGATGTTCCCGATTTTTCCCGACTTGTATTTGAGCAGGTAGAAGCTCACGATTTTGAACACCCGCTCGCCGTCTCCCCAGGAGCGCACGTAAACATATTTAATATCGGTCAGCTTGGCGATAAGCGTGGCCGTCAACCCGGTCTCTTCAAAGACCTCGCGGATGGCGGTCTGCTCCGGCGCCTCCCCCGGATCAACCAACCCCTTGGGCAAAGCAAGTAACAATTTTTGTGGTTTTTTTCGCTTGGAGCCTGTGACCCAGGCCTCCCTTTGCGGCTCGATTACGGCAATCCGCCAGCCTCGGGGCGCTCGCCGCAACACCACTCCACCTGCCGAAAATTCCCGGACCATGGCCCCAAGGTATCAGAGAACAATGGAGTTAGTCATGGACCTCGCCTACAACCGCCGGTAGTAACTTGTCCTGGGTACCGCCGCTCTGTGGATATGTGGCACTCCCGCGCATTTTGCGGCATCTTACTTGCTTAGATAAGGGAGATGGGTCCAGCTAGACCGGCTCGAGGTGAGGCCAGTGAAAAGCCTGGGCAAAATAATCCG
>CAZETZ010000305.1:0-3041 GCA_964514735.1 uncultured Acidobacteriaceae bacterium
CTTCAAGATAGTGCGCATCATTCACATGCCACTGGCAAAGCTCGGCGGTTTCGTCCTGGTAAAGCCCGTGGTGAATGCGCACCGGAATGCTCGTACTCTTGAGCGCATCGGCAAAACCCAAATCCGCAGGCGAGTCGTAAGCTGGGTTGCCGCCGAGAATGACCAGCATATCCACTTTGCCGGACCGCATATCCGCCACAATCTCTTTGAGCGATTCAGATTGGTTGACAGGATTCGCATCCACCGGATCGGAATAGAAAACAGTCTTTCCGACATTTCCAAGGAATTGATTGAGCGAGTGAGCCTGAGCATGCACTTCAGCAGGCTGATGGTCACCGACGAGCACCAAACTCGCACCCTTATGGGCGTTAAGTTCGTTGTATACCGAAATAGCAAATTCTTTTTCTTTATCGTCGAAACCCTGTCCAAGCTGCTTCGAGGCTATATCGCTATTCATCGGAGTTGTCAGTATTAAGCTAGCCAGACGACCGATGTCAGCGGATCTCAAAGGCACTCGATGATCCGCTTTCGCTCCAGTGGCCGACATTCCACTCTCGATGACATACAGTCGGCTCATCTCCCCAGCTTCCGGATTACGCCGCTTGGCAAAATCGCGAATGTATTTCGTGGATCCCGGGAATCCCGCCGAAAGGAAATCCGCATCGAGCGACAGAATCACATCGGCCTTCGAGAAGTCATACCGCGTCTCAACCGGCTGGCCAAACGCCAGCTTCGCGCCTTCCAGAACATTGTCGCGATTTACCGGCTCATATACATGCCACTTGGCCTCGGGATACAGCGCGAGGAAATTCTTTTTCTGATCCGCCAAAGTCGGCGAAGAAAACGTCCGCGAAAGAATGCGAATGCCCGCACCCCGCAGACTCTTCTGCACATTCAACGGCCCAGTCAGCGCATTGACGAAATCGCCCCAGGTCCGGACATCCCCCAAATAGGTGATGGTCTGCGAACGATCCGGGTCATACATTTCTAAAATCGAAGCCTGAGCAAAGATGTCAGTCCCGCCCAAGCTCGCCGGGTGCTTGTCATTACCTTCAATCTTAGTCGGACGATAAAGATGGCTTTCAACCAGCAGCGGGCTGGCATATCCACCCAAGGTAAACGCGGTGGCATAAAACAAAGGACGCCCAGGGACCGTCTCTTCCGGCTGCTTTACATAAGGAACAATCGGTTCTAAAGGCTGCTTGGTGCACGCCGTCATTCCAGCCAGCGCCAGCGACGCTCCCATCAACTGCATGAACCCGCGACGCGAAACACCATCCGCCCACTGTGAAGCACCCTTGGGGAACTCGCGGTGTATCATCTCGCGGAATTCTCCGCTGCCCGCAAGCTCCTCAAGCGACCGCCAAAACTCCGGGCCTTTAGTCTCAGCAATTTGCGCGCGCACGGCCTCAAAATCGAGTTTGCCCTTTTTGCCGGGGCAAACATCTTCTTGATGCTGATGCGCTATGCCGTTTTGTTCGTCCATCTTCATGTTCTTGACGTTTTAAACAACCTTAAAACCCTTGTCATCCTGAGCGAAGCAAGAGCGCGCGAAGCGAGCTCTTGCGCAGTCGAAGGACCCCTATAGCTTTGATCCCTCAACCACTACCGCAAGGCATTCTCTAAACCTCGCTCAACCGGCGCGATGAGAATGCCTATCATCGCCACGTCACTGCCAGCCTTCACGGGATCCTTCGACTCCATCATTGCTTCGCTCCGCTCAGCAATGATTCCGCTCAGGATGACATTCATCAGGCAGGATCAGAGACCCTGCGCCACCCAAAATCACCTATGACAAGTCGAGCAGCTGGTAATGTCCTGCGTACTCCGCAAGTGATACTTGTTCTTCAACGCCGTTCCCAGCGAAATCTGGTCCAAATATTTCTGCCCATCAAACTCCACCGGGTTCTCCGCCGAGGGCTGCTCATAGCGCATATTGAACACCTGGTCGCGAGGCCGCAAGTTTTTCTCCGGCGCGCGATGGCACTCCAAACACCACTCCATCTGCAACGATGCGTAGTTGTACATCAAAGGCATGCGGTCCACCGGACCGTGACAGGTATTGCACCCCACCCCTTTATTTATATGGATACTGTGATTGAAATATACAAAGTCGGGGAGATCGTTCACCCGGTTCCACACCAAAGACTTACCCGTCTTAAAGCTCTCCCGCACCGGCTCCAGCATTGGGGCGCCAGTCCAAATCTGCCGGTGGCAGTTCATACAGGTCGCCGTAGGCGGAATTCCGGCAAAATTCGAAGTCTCAACCGATGTATGGCAGTACCGGCAATCAATCCCAAGACCGGCCACATGATGCTGATGACTGAACGGAGCCGGCTGCGGCCGCGCAATCCCCGCATACGTCACATACGGAGAGCGCTGGATCTCCGCCGCCGCCCAAAACAGGGCCGCCACCACGAAGATCGCTCCATAGATCGTGGCCCGGGATAATGTGTTCGTACTGCGATGAAAAATCTGCATCGAGAGCTTTCAGGTGCAGCGAAACCCGTCCCCCAGGTTTCAGTTACTAGCAGCGTTGCCGTGACCAACAGCACCAATGTTTTCCGAGGAGACTAAAAATTATATCAGCTTCACGGGCTGAGTCACGTGTTTCGCGCGGTTCATCCAGAAAATATTTGATGAAAAATAAATTCTAAAGATTTTGCAGAGATGAAGGACGAGTAAATGCGACGCAAACGGTCGTAGTTCCCGATTCAGGAAGAAAAAATTATCCGCACAATTTGAAAAATTAATAAAGAATGAGAAACTCTGTGGCTTTTCCTCTGTGGAACTCAAGTGTTCTCTGTGGTTAAGGCTTTTGACTTTTGCCGGTGAAAGATCAAAACCAAAACCTTGAACCACAGAGAACACAGAGTTGCACAGAGGAAAACCGCACAGAGGGACTAGCGCAGATTCATCACCATCAACTTCGGCTCGGTCATCTCCTCAATCGCGTACCGCAAGCCTTCCCTACCCAAACCAGAATCCTTGACCCCGCCATACGGCATATGATCAATCCGGAACGAGGGCACATCCCCCGC
>CAZETZ010000306.1:0-3040 GCA_964514735.1 uncultured Acidobacteriaceae bacterium
GGGACGGGCGGCCCCGGCCGAAACTGCAAAGCCAGCGGGTGGTTTGACCTGCTCGGCTGCGGATTGGTGGACCCGAATGTATTTGGCTTCGTCGACTACGATCCGAAAAAAGTCAGCGGATTTGCTTTCGGCATGGGTGTGGAGCGGATTGCGATTTTGAAGTATGGAGTTGATGACATTCAGTTGTTCTTCAATGGGGATGTGAGATTTTTGGAGCAGTTTGTGTAAAACAGCTCTTAGCCTTTAGCTCTTAGCTTTTAGCCAAATCGGTTCAAGCTAAAAGCTAATGGCTAAGAGCTAAAAGCTTAGTCATGAAACTTTCTCCCAACTGGCTGCGCGACTTCGTTGACTTGCAGGTGAACTATCACCAGCTCGCCGACGAGATCACGCTTGCGGGCGTCGCGGTGGAAGGCGTCAGCGGCGAAGGCGAAAACACCGTCTTCGAAATGGAGATCACCACCAACCGTCCCGACGCCATGAACCATTACGGCGTTGCGCGCGAGTGCTCGGCGTTGTACGACCTGCCGCTGAAGCCGATTGAGCCCAAGTTGCCGAAGTCCCAAGACACAGCGAATTTTGTTATCTCCATTGAAGATAAAGAAGGCTGCGCTCGTTACACCGCGCGGATTATTCGCGGTGTGACCATCAAGTCCTCGTCAGATGCGATCGTGAAGCGCCTCGCCAGCGTAGACCAGCGTGCCATTAACAACGCCGCCGACGCTTCCAACTACACGCTGTGGGAGATGGGGCATCCGACGCACGCCTTCGATCTTGATCTGCTGGAAGGTGGAAAGATCATCGTTCGCCGTGCCCGTGCTGGAGAAACGCTCAAGACTCTCGACGGCATAGACCGCAAACTCGACCCTCAAGATCTGATCATCGCCGACGCCGCCAAGCCTGTCGCCCTCGCTGGCGTCATGGGCGGCTTCGACACCATGATCACGGAGAAGACCAAAAACATCCTGATCGAGTCCGCCTGGTTTGATCCGACGATTGTTCGCAAAACCGCCAAGCGCCACGGACTGCACACGGATGCCTCGCATCGCTTCGAGCGCGGGGCCGATTTCGGCGCGACTTCGCTGGCTTGCGCCCGAGTGGCGCAGAGAATCCTGGAATCCGGGGGCGGAAAACTTCAGGGTGAAGAAATAGACGTGATCGGCCGTGAACTGGATCAAGCCCCGGTTGAGCTGCGCATTCCAGAAGTCCACCGCATCTTGGGCAAGCCTCTCAATGTCAACGAAATTTACCGCGTTTTAAAGCGCTTGGGTTTTGATTTATTGCCAGAACCGGATCGAGAGCTCCTATTCACCGTCAACATTCCCAGTTGGCGGCTGGATGTGGAGCGCGAGATTGATCTGATTGAAGAAATCGCACGGCTGCATGGGTATGACAAATTTCCCAATACGCTGCCGGCGTATGCGGGATCGGTTGTCGAATTACCGGACGCAAAGAAAGACGCACGGCTGCGGTCGTCTCTGCTGGGCCTTGGTTACAACGAAGCGGTTTCACTAACTTTCATTTCCCATGAAGACGCTGAGCAGTTTTCCTCAGTTCCAGTGATTGAGCTGGCAAACCCGCTCAGCGCCGAAGCGTCCGTCATGCGCACCTCAATGGTCCCCGGCATGTTGAACATGCTGGCTTACAACCTGAACCGCGGGAGCGATAACGTCCGCCTGTTTGAAACCGGAAATGTATTTGAGCTGGCGGAAGAGAAATCCAAAGAGTCCAAGCAGATTTGCCTGGGTGCAACGGGCAGTGCATCGGTCCCTGGCGTTCATCAGCCCGCCCGCCCGCTTTCATTCTTTGATTTGAAAGGCGATGTAGAAAATCTTCTGCACGCCTTTCAGTTCGATTCCCTGAGTTACGATGCGCAAATTCCTGAGTACTACCATCCCGGACGATCCGCCCGTGCTCTCATGGATGGTGCGACGGTAGCGCATTTTGGACAACTCCATCCCGAACTCGCGGCCGGCCGCAAGCTGCGCCAGGATATCTTCATCGCGGAAATTTACCTCGCCATGCTACATCGGCGCGATTTGCGGCATGTGCGCTATCAGGCGCTGCCTCGCTATCCTGCGGTGGAGCGGGATTTCTCTTTCGTATTTTCCGATTCAGTGATATTTGAAAAGATTCGGCAAGCGGTCCTCTCGCTCAAACTAGAGCACCTGCGCAGCTTCATTCCCGCGGAAATCTTCCGCGGAGGAAACGTCGGCGCAGGCAGCTACTCCATTCTTCTGCGGGCCACCTTCCAATCCAACGAGCGCACGTTGCGTGAAGATGAGGTGGCGCAGTGGACCAGCCAAATCATTAAGAGTCTGGAATCGCTAGGCGGGACACAAAGGGCTTGAGCGAGTCATTCCAACTCCAACGCCATTTTTAGCGCCCGCTCCAATTCGGCGAGCCGTGACGTCCTCAGCGAACCTACAAAATTTGTAAGGTCCGCTTTACGAATGCTCATGAGGTTGTCACACATGATCCAGCTGGTGTGCTTCAGTCCCTCATCGGCGCCGATCATGATCTGAGTGGAGAGACTTTCCCCATTGGTAAAGACCGGTGCGCAAGCCACAGTTGAAAATCTGGAATCTATCAACGCCTGACGGCTCACCACCACATAGGTCCTATATTGCTTAGGGTCGCGACCCGGTTTATAGACCCGATAGAAGTCCCCACGCTTCATTCTTCCGGGACCTGATAGTCCAGCGCATCCGCCGCTTCGGCATTAAGCCGGTCTGCGGCAGCATTGATCAGCTCCAAGTCGCGTGCATGGACCGCCGCGCGGGCACGCTCTCGCAGATATTGCCGTAATACCTTCTCTATGACTGCGGACCGCGAGTGCTTCGAACCCGCCAGACGGTCAATTCCGGCAATTACGTCCCGTGAGAGTGTGATAGAAGTCTTATCTTTCATACTACTAATATACTACCACGAGGAATCACAGTTCCATTCCCCATATTTGCAGACCGGTTGTGCTACGCTAACCATCTTTGGAGGAATGCCTCTTTGTTTCGATCAACGTGGTTGCTCAAATTACCCTTGGCAT
>CAZETZ010000307.1:0-3029 GCA_964514735.1 uncultured Acidobacteriaceae bacterium
AAACTTCCTGCGGATCGGGCATGTGGTTCTTGGCATGGGAGATGTGCCCGAGCACGGCGCGCGGTGTAGCTTGCTTATCGTCGATTCCCAGGCGACGCATGATGCTCTTCACCAGGGACTGCTGATCGGAATCGTCGTAGATTACGAAATTTTTGGTGTGGCCGATTGCCGGCTGGCCCGAGACCGCGGACGGAATGCGCATGGCTTCGATGTCCTTACGCAGAACCCTCACGCAGAATGAATGAAACGTTGAGATCACAGGCTTGGCGATAGATAGACCGCCAACGATCTTGTCTACTCGTTCCACCATCTCCGCCGCGGCCTTGTTGGTGAAGGTCATGGCCAGGATAGATTCGGGCATGGCGCCGTGGTTCTCAATTAGATACGCGATGCGGTAGGTGATGACGCGCGTCTTGCCGCTCCCCGCGCCGGCGAGGATGAGCACCGGGCCGCCGGTGGTTTCGACTGCTTCGCGCTGCTGCGGATTGAGTTGGTCGAGGAAAGACAAATCTGGGATAGCTCCAAAAGCGCCTACTGCGATTTTACAGGGATTCATTGGCAGTAGAGCAGCTTGAGCGAACGGTTCGTATCAGGGCATGGCCTTTAGCCGTGCCGATTGGGGGCGCAAAAAATTGAAGCCCGCGCCGGTACGGCGCAACTACCCAGATGCCAGTTGGCTATTTGGTAGTTGCGCCCGATGGGCGCGTCCGTCGAAATGAACGCGAAAACGGCACGGCTGAAAGCCGATGCCCTGATACGAATCGTTTTCTTAACCGCCCCACTACCGATTCATGCAAATCGTTGCGGTTTGCTCACCTATAATCGCGCTTATCATTTCGCCTGTACATCTCGCGTTAATTTTTCCCGTTTATTTCTCGCTGGCGGGCCGGCGGGTCCATCCTCATTTTTTGTTTGAAACTTTGTCGTATGTGATTGGCATTGTCCTTTACCTGTTTCTGCGGCGGAGGTCCAAGGATTTTCTGTCTGCTCCACTTCGGTTGGTGATCGTCGCCACGGCTGTTACTGGGGCCACGATCGGCGCAAAACTTCTTTTCCTGCTGGAAGATCCTGCGTTGACATTACAACATCTGCATGACCCGGTTTATTTGTTGGGGGGCAAGACCATTGTCGGGGCGCTGGCCGGCGGGCTGCTCGTGGTTGAAGCCATGAAGAGGTATATCGGGATCCAACAGTCTACGGGAGATTTGTTTGCCATTCCGCTTGCTCTGGGGATTGCCATCGGCAGGATTGGGTGCTTTCTGACAGGGCTAGCCGACAACACCTACGGCACTACTACGACGCTTCCCTGGGGAGTGGACTTTGGCGATGGCATCCGCCGGCATCCGACGCAGCTTTATGAGATCGTGTTCCTTCTGGTTTTAATTCCTTGCCTGTATTGGGTCACGCGGCAGATTGGCGGCAGTGGCCGTTTTCAGACCGGGGATGTATTTAAGCTCTTCATGGTCGGCTACATGGGATGCCGGCTCCTTTGCGACTTCATCAAGCCTTATCCTCGGGTGTTGCTTGGCCTCGGAACAATTCAGTGGGTTTGTGTGCTGGTTCTGCTCTATTATGCGAACGATGTTTGGCGTTGGATTGGTCCGGCGCGTGCGCCTTCGGCCTCATAGAAAATCCTCAACGGTAACTTGATTCGTTCAGGAGGCAACTCCGATGGGTTCGGCAATGAGCAATGTGGCGCGCATACTCGTGATCGTGGTGGTAGGTCTGCTTATGGTACCCGCTGGTTTTGGGTTGTTAGGCTGCACTATGTGCGCAGTCTCTGGAGGAATGTCTGGAAGCGATCGGCTTTCTTTTGGGATTGCTGGCCTGGTTTGTCTTGGCATTCTTGTGGGCGGGGTTTTGGTTATCGGTAAGCTCGGCAGGAAAATGTGAATTTACGTGAAGATGCGAGCGTATAAGTACATTCGCGCGAGAAATTCCTGAGTTATGGAGAGATGGGCCAGTAATACGCTGCGAGTGCTGGGAATCGTAGTTACTGTGATCGTCCTCGTTTTCGGTAGCCTGCTGCTTTTGCTGCTTTCGCTTTGTTCCTGGAGCGGTGGCTTTGAAGGTGGTGGCGGCCATACGGACCAGGCGATTGGCTATTTGGTGGGCTTGATCGCTTTTCTGGCTGCAACGATTTTCGTGATTGCCAAGCTGGCCAGGGGGATCGCGCATTCCACAGGAGTAGCGGTCACTGCCGGACCAGTTGAGGATGGTGCTACGCAGGGAGAGATACTTCTCCACATTTCGCCGGCGAGCGAAAAGGCGATTCATCGTCTGATCTACGCCATTGTGGTCTCAATCGTGGTCAGCGCTTTCCACTCGGCAGTAAACATCCTTTGGACTTCGTTTCGTCCAGTCTTTGGATTACCGGGGATGATGATTTTCTTTTCGGCATATCAGGCCCCGTATGCTGTTTTATTGGTGAACTTGAGGCGGAAGCCGGACCGCCGCGTCTTTGCTTATGCTCTGGCTATTCCGCTGGTGACGGTTGTCCTAAGTTTATATAACTTGCCTCTAGTGGTGCAGTTTGCCCGTCATTCCCCAGTACAGCTCGTATTCTCTCTCCTTGCACTGGGTATTGATTGTCTGATTTTGTGGTTGGCTTGGAAGGCAAGCCAGCGTGTGGGATACCAAGCTAACGCGTCCTCTTTGCTGATCGCGGGAGCCGTGATGCTGTTTTACTTTGGGTCGCTCCGGTACTTTATAGTGCCTGTGCTTTTACGTTTGTGGAGATAGTCGATGGGTGAAAAGAAACGCCCTTATCTTTTTTACGACGTTGTGGTCTCAATCTGCTCGACCTGCTTTCAGAAGATCGAAGCTAAGACTGTTTTTCAGGACGATAAGGTATTTTTGCTGAAACGTTGTCCCGACCATGGGCATGAACGCGTCCTGATCGCCGACGATGTGGACTATTACCGCCGCAGCCGGGAAATTTTCATCAAACCGCCGGAGATGCCGCTGGTCTACAACACGCCGGTGAAGTGGGGATGTCCGTACGATTGCGGGCTTTGTACCGACCATGA
>CAZETZ010000308.1:0-3001 GCA_964514735.1 uncultured Acidobacteriaceae bacterium
ATCGCCGAGAGCGGATCGGCGATCAGTCCGCCAGTTCCGCCACTCGCGGAAGCAGAGCAGGCCGGAGAAAAGTTCGCGGCGGCTTTGAAGGCGCCCGCCGGCGATGCTGGTTTGAAATCTCTTCGCGAGCTGTCTGTCGGAGAACTCTTAGACGATCAGCAGAAGCAAAGGCCGGCGCTTGGGCCGAATGTTGATGGCTGGGTGATCCCGCGTTCTCCCGTCGAAATATTTGCGGCGGGGCAGGAAGCTGCTGTCCCCTTGCTGATCGGAAGCACGGCGCGTGAGTTTGATTTCCCGGCTACGCCCGAGGAACTCAGGTCCCGGATTCAGGAGAGAGCTGGAACCCTTGCCCCTCAGGTTTTGAAACTTTATGGTCTGGCCGATGGCGGTACTGGAACTCCCGATCCCCTCTACGGCCCGGTTTCAAACCAGATTTCTGCGGACGTGTTTTTTCGCTGCCCGGTTTCTACCGAGGCCGCGTGGCACAACGCCGCGCACCATCCCACCTATGAATATCAGTTAGAGCACGCGATTCCCGGCCAGGAAGCGAGCGGCGCGGTCCACTCCGCCGACCTGCCCTACGTTTTCGGTTACTATCCGAAGTCGGGAAACATCAGTGGCGCTTTCGGAGATCTCGATCACAAACTAGCGGACCTTATGGAAAGCTATTGGACGAACTTTGCCCGCACGGGCGACCCCAACGGAGGCCCATTGCCGAAGTGGCCGGAGTTCGGCAGCTCGCAGGCGTTTGTCTCGTTTACTCAGGACGTGCAGGTTGCGGCGAGCACTCAATTGCGCGGCCCGCAATGCGACCTTTTTCGCGAGGGCCTGAAAGCCAGGTTGGCACGCTAGGGTCTAAGTATCAGTTGGCAGATCGCAGTTCCCGGTTCTCAGTTACGAATCGCACGTGGACAAACAATTCCTAAGCAATAAAGTTGGCCAGTTCACTGAGTCGGTCATTCGCGAGATGACGCGGCAGGCGCTGCTGCATGGCGCAGTGAATCTTTCCCAGGGATTCCCTGATTTTTCCGCCCCGGCTGAAATCAAGCGCGCCGCACAGGAAGCGGTTGCTGCCGACATCAATCAATACGCGATCACATGGGGCGCGAAGAATTTGCGCGATGCCATTGCACGGCAGATGCAGCAGTGGCAGGGAGTGGCGGTTGATCCTGAGACGGAAGTCACCGTCTGTTGTGGTTCAACCGAGGCGATGATCTCGACGTTGCTCGCGGTCTGCAATACCGGAGATGAAGTCATTGTGTTCGAGCCGTTCTACGAAAACTACGGCCCGGATTCGATTCTTTCCGGCGCCAAACCTCGTTTTGTGAAACTGAGTCCACCGGCCACCGAGGATGGCGAATGGAGTTTCGATGAACGCGAGCTGCGCGCGGCATTTCATTCACAGACCAAGGCGATCATCGTCAACACGCCGAATAATCCTACCGGCAAAGTATTCACGCGGACTGAATTGGAGTTGATCCGCGATCTGTGCGTGGAGTTCAACGTTCTTTGCATTACCGACGAAATTTACGAGCACATTTTTTATGACAGCACGAAACACATCTCCATGGCGAGTCTCGATGACATGAAAGAACGCACGGTCACAATCAACAGCTTGTCCAAAACTTATAGCGTGACGGGCTGGCGCGTGGGTTGGACGATTGCTCCGCCAGCAATAACAAATGCGATTCGCAAAGTGCACGATTTTCTGACTGTGGGTGCGCCGGCTCCGTTACAAGCTGCGGGAGTGGCGGCATTGGATTTGCCTCCTGTTTATTATCAAAATTTGGCGGAAGCCTATCGCAAGCGCCGCGACAAGCTGGTGCCGATTTTGACTGAAGCTGGATTTCGCTGCTTCCGGCCGCGCGGCGCCTACTACGTTATGACGGACATCAGTGCATTTGGCTATGCGGATGACGTGGCGTTCGTTAAATATTTGGTGAAAGAGATTGGCGTGGCGGCGGTGCCGGGATCTAGTTTTTATCGCGATCCGTGTGATGGTGCGCAGCAAGTACGGTTTGCATTTTGCAAGAAGGACGAAACACTGGATGAGGCGGCGCGGCGACTGCGGAAATTACACTCGCGCTAGGTAGCTCACGGCAATTCTCGTCACCATGATACCGAGGAAAATCGAAGAATGCTTGGGAAGCTAGCTTGCAGCGGGATGTTGCAGAGCGACAGCTTCGGAACGCGAGCGGCTTTCAGCACGCGCGTCGGCACGAGCCAGATCCAAATCGCGTTGCAAAGCGTCGAGCACCACCATCGGCATTTCATTGTTCCAGCCATCAATTTCTTCTTCCTTCCAGTTCCCGTTGAGGCGGATCGAGTCTTTTAAATCTTCGGGAAAACCGAGGCGGTATTCCCCTTCACGAGTGAGTACATCACCTACCCTGCGTCCTGTGTGCACATCGAACACGCGGCGAGTGGATGATCCGTTGGCATTGGTAAAGCTCAAGTAAACTTCGCCGTACTCGCTGAACTCGGGACGGTAGTACCACGCCTGGCTGGCATCAAATTTAGGATGCGCCCGGCGGCGCTTGGTGGCAGTGGCCGCCGCGGCAGTCATCTGCGCATCGTGCGCGGGATTGTAATAGAGAATACGAGAACAGGAATCACAAGTTATGGTGCGCTCGCCCGAGCGGACTTCGTTGTACGTCTGCGGGCGCAGCATGACCTGGCAGGCCATACATTTTTGCTCGCGTACTTCGGCTAAGCCCGAGCCGCGATGCCTGGCTACGCGGTCGTAATGGGCGAGCATGTCGGGATTCACTCCAGCACGGGCAGCTTCGCGCTTGGCATGCCACTCCGCCAGCAGTTTTTCATCTTGCGCGGTGCGCTCGCGGGCGATGCTCTTTTCTTTTTCGATCTCGGCTGTTTCCGCTTTCAGTTCGGCTTCCGCGGCTTTGACTTCCTTGTCACGGTTGTCCACGTTCAACATGACTTCCAGAATTTTGTCTTCATTCGCGCGAATGTCCCGCTCGGCGAACTGGATTTCATGAAG
>CAZETZ010000309.1:0-2996 GCA_964514735.1 uncultured Acidobacteriaceae bacterium
GAAATCCGCTTGATGTCAGGTCTCGTCAAGTCCCGGAGTTCGCCGAAGTGGCCACGTTTAGAGTGACCACCTCTTGGTCAATCCCAAGCAGTCCACCGGACGGCCCGCGCAGATTATGGCGCGGGCCGTTCTATTTTTTGCGGTCAAGAGCCGGTCCGCCTTCCCCGTCTCTCACCCTCATAGTCACTTCGGGAGATTCCCAGCCGCTGCATTTTCGATTGCAGCGTGGTGCGCTTGACTCCCAACCTGACAGCGGCGCCACTCGGTCCGGCGATGACTCCCTTACACTCCTGCAAGATGCGAATAATGTAATTCCGCTCCGCGGATTCCAAACTGGCAGATGCCATGGGCTGCTCGCTGGCCAGCTCACTCAAGGGGACACTCAGCACCGGGCCTGCGGTTAAAATCACGGACCGCTCGATAAAGTTCTGCAGCTCCCGGATATTTCCCGGCCAGTCCCATTCGGTCAACGCGCGCATGGTGTCGCGGGAAACACTCTCGATTTTCTTATTCATACGGCCGGCATATTTGTGGACAAAATGCCTTACCAAGGCCGGAATATCGTCTCTCCGGTCGCGCAGCGCCGGGAGACGGACGGGAAACACGTTGAGGCGATAAAACAAGTCGCTGCGAAATTGTTTCTCCGCCACACTTTTGCTCAAATCGCGGTTGGTTGCCGCCAGCAGCCGCACGTTCACCTTAATCGTGCGCGTACCTCCGAGCCGTTCGAACTCATGGTCCTGCAGCACGCGCAACAGTTTTGGCTGAAGCTCCCTGGGAATATCGCCCACTTCATCCAGAAACAGAGTTCCTTTGTCCGCCAGTTCCAGGCGGCCGATCTTCTGGGTCACCGCTCCGGTGAACGCGCCCTTTTCATGGCCAAACAGCTCGCTCTCCAGGAGCCCGGTCGGAATCGCCGAACAATTGAGCTTGATGAACCCGTTTTTGTGGCGCGGACTCATACGATGGACGGCACGCGCCACCAGTTCCTTGCCCGTCCCCGTCTCGCCCAAAATGAGCACGGTCGAATCGGTTGCGGCCACCACCTTGACCTGCGCCAGGGTCTCCTTGAGGGCCGCGCTTTCCCCTACGATTTCCTCAAACTTGTGCTCGGCCTCGATTTCGCTTTCCAGGTAGAGTTTTTCCTGCGCCAATTTTTTGCTCAAGGTACGCAATTGTTCGGTCTTTTCGCGGAGTTCGGTGACATCGAGGCACGCGCAGGTCACCCCCAGAACATTGCCACTGGAATCGGTGAGGGGCTCCACGGTTAAATCACAATAGTATCTTTGCCCCCGAAAGTTGAGGGTAACTTCCTCCCGCCTGCCCACTCCGGTGGTCAACACTTTCTGTTTGATGATGGTCATGGTGGCTGCGTCTTCCGGGCCAAAGACGTCAGCGTCGGTATGATCGATGTAATCGGACTCAGACAACCCCGACGGCATATTGTGGGCCCATGTATATCGCAGCTCTCTATCCTGGGTGAAAACCTTGATGGGAGAACTCTTCAACGCCACGCGAAACCGTTCCTCGCTTCGCCGCAGTTTCTGTTCCGCCGTGATCCGCTCGGTCACGTCCCGCGCCATCCCGCGAACGACTGGGGAAGCGACGCCTTCCGTCCTCAGCGTGTTGTGATACTCCCACACCCGATGCTCGCCGCTCCGGGTCAGCACGGCAAGATATCCTTTAGCAACTCTATCTCGCTGAATTCTGATGAGGTATTCATCCAATTGGGGGTGGAATTGCGGCGCCATAAAATCGCGTAATCCTTTTCCAACCATCTCCTCCACCGAATAGCCTAACTTACGCGCTGGGGCCGGATTCAGCCATATCAATGTCCCCTGGAGATCATGCATGCACAGGAGGTCCTGGCTGTTTTCCGCTAAGTCGCGATAACGGTCCTCGCTTTCCTGCAAGGCTTGTTCCGCGGCATGCCGCAGAGTCACGTCGCGGAGCGTGGCAATTACGCCCACGATATTTCCCGCGCCGTCACGGAGTGGACTGTGCGTACCGGCGATCCATAATTTCTCGCTTGACCCGGGCGGCAGCAGCCTGACGTCGGGGGCTACGGTAGATTCCCCTGCCAACGCCCTCTTCAGAAGGTCGATGACCCCAAGCTCTTGCAGTACGGAAAACACCGCAGGCGGAATCCTTCCGTTGATCTTCCGCTCCACCGACGGGAAAAGAACTTCCAGGTGCGGGTTCCAGGCCACATAGCGCAGCTCGCCATCGAACACAACGATGCCCTCGTTCACGCTGGCAATGATCTGGCGGTTCAGTTCGCTGGCCTCACGCAAAGCTTGTTCCATCCGCTTGCGCTCGGTGATGTCGGTCATGATCCCGATCACGCCGGGTGGACGCCCATCGGTAGGACGGCTGGCCACGCGTATCCAGCGCACCGAGCCATCTTTGTGCAGTCCGCGGAATTCGGAAAAGCCGGAAGTGCCCGACGCGGCGTCGTTAAAACGCACTATGACTTCCGGCAGATCTTCGGGGTGGATGAAACCGGCGAAGGGATGACCGATAAATTCCTCCACCTTGTATCCGGAAAAACCCTCGATGGCGCGACTTAAGTAGGCAATGCGGCCTTCCGCATTTAACTGGAAGACCACAAAATCCTGGTTCTCGATTAAGCAGCGGTAAATCTCGTCCGCCCCCACTCTTCACCTCGCGACGTGATGTTTACAGCCTTCGCTCGCGTGCTTAAGTCAAGCCATGAAAGCCGAGCTATCTTAATGATGAATTGAGCGTGCGTACAACGGGGCCGGGGCGCGTGGAAGCCCAGGCAATTACGGGGGACCTGAGTTGCACGTACCAAAGGGGATTTTCGCGACAACCTTACAACACTATGTGTGGTTAGTCCAGAGATTTGGGTGATCGGTAGTGTCTCAGGTTGATTTTTCTCTGGTTCAAGTTGAGTGGTCTCGGGAAGGGCAAAGTCTGGAACCACAGAGAACACAGAGTTCCACAGAGCAAATCCACGGAGGTCTTGGTCGGTT
>CAZETZ010000310.1:0-2985 GCA_964514735.1 uncultured Acidobacteriaceae bacterium
TTCGCAAGCAACGCGGCGGGCAGGAGCAGGCGCAAGGCGCTGTGGCTACCTGACCCTAACCTCAGCTTAATGGGGGCCACGAAGACTCAATGTACCCATAGCCGTATTTTCTGTCCAGTAGGCGAGACCGTGGCCTGAGCGACGGGAATCAGATTGAGATAGTAGATTTTGTCGTCGATATCATAGAGAACCGACCACATTAGCTTTTGTGGAGCCTGCGAAAGCAGGGTTCGCAACACATCCCGGGCTGGCTCGTTTTCCGCGTGAAGGCTAACCTGCGTTTGAGCCAAGACGTTTTGAGGGTACCGCATCAGCCGTACTTGCACTCCAGAGGATGCGGTCAGGCTATCGCACATCCTGCTTAAGGCCCAAGCCGCGTTCATTCCTTTGATGTCGATGGTAATCGCGGAATCCAATACGCCGGTTAAAGCTTCAGTGTTCCCGCCCTTCGTACCGATGACCGCGAACCTTCCCCCGCCCTCATCGAGCAATCCGAATTTGCCGGGGTTGCGGGACTTGTTGTAGTCGGAAATCACTTTCTGCAGCACCACCTTCTCATTGGCGGCGGACATGTTCCCATTTTCCGCAAATTCAGATTCAAATTTATGACCGGCTACCAAGTGTTGCTTTTCGTTGGGATGGGTTGCCACGAATCCCGGCTCTGTCCTTTCCAATCCTTCGGCATCTGAATATATGGGATCTTCGTAATCGACAGTCCAGCCATATTCCTCCGCCAAGGCTTCTGCGGCCTGTCGCAGAGGGCGCGGCTCGTTAGACGAAAGAATTGCTTTTCCTTGTTCGTGGGTTATAACGCCTTCATACCAATATCCTGTTCCGGGTTCAAGACGCTGGGCATGCAAATGCATTGCTTGGAAGGAAATAACTAGGGTTAATGCAAAAATCTTGTGGTTCATTCAAATAATCCTCAAGAAGGTAAACCGATGAATCTAATAGTTAAACGTATCACAAACCCCACCTCGGCAATTGGAGACAGTTGTACCAGTGATTGTGATGGTCTGCACATTCGAGTAATAGGGATAGGCTCCAACGCAACCTGAGCCAAAGTACATAGTCTGAGGTACATGATCGACGCAGGGTAACTTGGCGTGTTGTCGAACTGCGGTTACGACGTTCGCGCCGTTACCATCGAAGTTCCATCCCCACTGATTTGTACCATTTATGGCCAACCCTTTATTTACACCCACGATCCAAGAGCCACCACTTACAGTGCTTGTTGGAGGGAAGGGTGCACCCGCGTAATAACAGCCATCGGTCCCTGCATAGCTAGAGGCCTCGCCGATGCCGTCGCCATTGAAGGTATCACCAATACTATCTCGAATCGTCTGTTGAAATCTTGTGATGGTTTGTCCGTTTGGAAGTTCCACGTATGCTCTTCCGTTGATTGAACTCACCTCAAATGTTGGCTCAGCGCAACACTGAGTACGGGCGGTTGTCAGAAAACCGGCTAGACAGATAAGAATAAATACGCTCAAAAGTAATTTGATTGTTCTCATTAGTGCTAGCTAGTTCCTCTCTTGTAAGGTGCCTTTGATACCCGGGAAATGGTTTTTTGTCGAAAGTGCTCGTTGGCAGCTCTCCGAGTCGGATTTGTGTTGTGTTGCGTGCTGTCGGTAACCTTCTCGAACTTTGTGTTGTTCCGCATTGCTAATATCGGGAACGGACGCCAAAAACACGTCATAGGACCAACGTCCGTCCATTGATTTCCCGTCTTGGGGATTAGGATTTACGGCTGCACGAAAACGAAACTGGTTGCCGAATTGATCGGTCCACTTGGAATCTCTATACTTCACCGAGAGCGAGAATACACCGAGGTCGGAGAGTTTGTGCAATTCGTTGGGCTGAGAGACTCCATCGTGATTTTCATCGGTCCACAACACCAACTTCGAATAGATAGCATCGCGTTTGTCGATGACGCCATCTCCATTGCCGCCTTTTTCGGGCTTATCAAATTCTGCTAGAGCCAGGAACCCGTTTTTATTCGGGGAAGGAGGTTGCTCGGTATAGTTGCCAAACAGCTCAGTGCCGTTATCAATCTTGCCATCGCCATCTCGATCTAGCGCGAGAAAGGCATTTCCAGATCCGGCAGTGGTCCAAGCTATATGAACAGTACGGCCTGATCCACTGATGTCGAAGAAGACTCCTTCTAGGGGTGATGTCAATTGAAACCCACTGCCGACGGTGTCAATAATGATTGGGCTACCGTTAAGATTGCAGTACCATCCCGACGAACCGCATGTGGGGGTGCCAACCTCACCTTGGTTGCATACATATTGAGACGGTGGGAGCATGCACTCGGTACCACCGCAGCCACAGATCCAGAGGCCGCCTAGACACGTTGGGCTGCCGCCCGAGCACGTAAAGGTGGGTGCCCCACAACTCTGTGCAGGCAACTTCTGACTAACTATGAGAACAGAGAGTGCGGAAGCGAGAGTAAGCTTGATCAGAGGACGCAGAATTCTGTTTCTATACTTCACGTAGAGTCCGGCACGTTGGGTCATTTGTGACCTCGGAAATCTTAGGGACGATGTTTAACGTGATTTAGAGGATATAGTTAATTTGGCCCTAAGTGTTTTACAAATCTCGGACAATTGCCCTGTTTACTTAGATATAGTTTGAGCAAATACGTGGCGTTTACAAAAAGCGTTTACGAAAGCAGGACAGCATTGGCTGATCGCATCAATTTTCGGATTTTTATTCCCGCCCAATGATCGCGGAAAGATGAGTGCGAACCGCGAATACTTGTAAATCTGGCTTAGACGCGTGCGCGGTTATCGACGCAAATCCCCCCGCAAAGAAATAAGGCCTGTACTCTTGTGAGCACAGGCCTGCAATATACTGAATTGGTTGTTAAGCTTGCTGTGTACTCGCCAGTTTCAGTCCAAGGCGCTGACGGAAAGCAAAGCCCAGCGCGCTGCCGATGACCATCACCAGGACCAACGTCATTTCCGCTGGCTCCGGCACGCT
>CAZETZ010000311.1:0-2982 GCA_964514735.1 uncultured Acidobacteriaceae bacterium
CTGAGAATCAAAAGAAGTGTTGTACGAGCAATAGCCGCCCTCGTTCCCGCCGGTGTCCAGGACGAAGGTGACACCGTCCTCTTGTGCTCGCTGGATCAGGGGCAGTGGCATGTGGCTGGTGGCGGTCCTCGCAGTTCAAAGTTCATGTGGGTTGCTAAAACGAATACAGCGTTATGGTTCAGACGATGGCTGGACCAGGCTGTTGGGTCTGCCGCTGACTGATTACGCGCGCAGTGCCGGTACCCAGCCGACGCGACAGATCAGCAATGGCATGGAGCTGTGAATCATTCGCAAACCCATTTGGGTCGCGATCCAGCAGTTCCTGCTCTGAGGAAGCGAGGGCGGCATGGCCCTCTTGAATCGTAAGAATCAAGCCAGAAAAATCTTCACGGATTATTAATGGTCCATTGCCAATGTTCGATGGCTTGGCAGCTTTGCTCGCATTGGACCCTGGTCTCACCGCTGTTCTCCATTCCGTTACTGATCTGTCGCGTTGCTGGCCGTTGGAGGCTACTGCGTTGACCTATTGGTAGCCGATCCGCGAGACCTACGGAAATTGAAAGTTTTTATTGTGGGGATAAACAAGGCTTGATCGCGGTAAATGTGTGATAACAGGATCAATAAGTTACAAAGCGTGAGGCCCCTCGTTGGTTTTAACGATGCGACGCATCGGGACTTTGAATTTTTGTTATGTGATAAGGTGCGCTATTCACGACGTACACATTTTCAGTCACGGCGCGGGTTCGCAGCGCCCCTGACTGGCGAGGACCGATCGCAGTGAGAGATGATCTGGCACTACTTCCTGAGGATGCTCCGGCCCTTTTCCCAATCTTTCTGAAGCTGGCGAACCGCCGTTGCCTTGCCGTCGGCGGAGGCAAAGTGGCAGAGCCAAGGATTGAATCGTTGCTGACAGCGAAGGCCAGCCTGCTGGTGGTCGCGCCGAAAGTGACCTCGGCTGTGCAGCGCTGGGCGAAAGAGAAAAAGCTGGTGTGGGAGGAGCGTCCCTTCGAGCTTTCGGACCTGGATGGTGTCGGGTTAGTGATTTGCGCGACTTCCTCGGCGGCCACCAATCGCGCCGTGTACGAGGAGTCGCAAAACTGTCGCGTGTTGTGCAACGTTGCCGACGAACCGGAACTTTCCGATTTTTACTTCCCCACGGTCATGCGCCGGGGCGCTTTGCAGATTGCAGTCTCCACCGCGGGGAACAGCCCAGCCCTGGAACAACGCCTGAGCGAGGAGCTGGAAAAGAAGTATGGCCCGGAGTATGAAAGCTGGCTGGAGTGGCTGGGGAAGGCCCGCGCCTCTATTTTTGCCGATCCTCTTTCTCCCCGCCGGCGTAAGACATTGCTCCGAAAACTGGCCAGCGAACGTGGGCTGGAAGAGTTCCGCCGCCGCCGGGGAATGACGATTGCGGAAGAAAACCGTTAATGCGGGGTATGGGTCGTCACGTGGCGTGCAATTTTTGATTTTGGATTGATCACCTTAATCGCGAACAGTTTCGGCCACAATTTTCCGGTCACGAAGAGGCCAAAGCGGAACATTAGAGCTAGCTTATACCTGAGCTTTTGCAGGCCCTGGCCGGGCAGCCTGATCTTTACTGGAAATTGACCCCGCATTCTTGTCAAAGTGCCCATAAACCCATTGACTGAACCGTCACCTTTCCCTTTTAACCGGCGTATCATCCGTGATATAAGTGCCTGAGTAGCAGTCGGTTTAATTACTCCCCCAGGAGTTGCGTGGTAATGGAGCTGGCTTTAGAACGCCAAAACGGCCAGGGGCGAGGAGGTCTCGTGTCCGACGCACGCACTGGTAAACGGTTTCCGCTAGAACTGCCGATCAAGATCAGTAAAGAACAAGAAGGTTCCGCGCTCAAAGGAGTGACCGGCAACTTGAGCGCCGCCGGAGTGTACATCAAGGCCGACGCGGCCCTGGAGATCGGTTCCTCCGTTGAATTTGAAATCGCCTTGCCTCCGGAAATGACCGGGGCCAAGGAAAACGTAATCATTCAATGCCGCGGGCGCGTCGTACGTGCGGACGAAGCCAGCGGCTCCAAGGAATCACGTGGCGTGGCCTGCGTGATTGACTCATATGATTTTGTTCGCCACTCGTAGGGGCGAGGTGACGACATGCTGAAACTGATTCTGGCCGACAATCAAGCGATCTTCCGCGCAGGCATCGCCAAAGTTCTGGCGGTCGAGGACGAAATGCGCATCGTGGCGCAGGCGCAAACCCAGGAGCAGATGTTCATGGCCCTGGACACGTTTCGCGCGGCCGTGCTGGTGATTGCCGGCGGGTTCCACAACGACTTCAGCGCGGTGCTGCAGGCCGCGACCCGCAACAAGACGCGGGTGGTGGTGTTGGCCGATACCGGGGAGAGCGCG
Source organism: uncultured Acidobacteriaceae bacterium (assembly GCA_964514735.1). GTDB lineage: Bacteria > Acidobacteriota > Terriglobia > Terriglobales > Acidobacteriaceae > CAWBXL01. The sequence goes on from CAZETZ010000311.1 coordinate 2,382, forward strand.
CAGCGTTACATGGGCGCGGGAGCGCATGGAGTTGTATACCGCAACGTCACCAGCGCTTCGCTGGTCGATTGTGTTCGCCGCGTGGCCCGGGGTGAAACTTGGGTGCAGGACATCGCCGTACCCAGCGAGCTTACCGAAAACGATATGGTCGGATTGCGCGTGCGCGATCGGCTGACGGCGAAGGAACTGCGGATCGTCGCGCTGATCGTGCAAGGTTACAAGAACAAGGAAATCGCTTCCCAGCTTGGCACGACCGAGCAGGTGATTAAGAATTATCTATGAAACGTCTCCGACAAGATCGGCGTCTCTGACCGTCTCGAGCTGGCGCTGTTCACCATCCACCATCGAATTCTGAACGAAGCGGCCGCGGCGACAACGGCAGCGGCGCAACCCCAGCCGCCTGCAAGCGTGGCGACGTAGAAATTACTGGAATCCTCGAGCCCCGGGCGCTTTGTCCGGGGCTTTTGCTTTGCAGGCGTAAGATTGGGGGACACGGAGATCCTGCTTCTCCGGGCCACGACCAGAAAATCGCAAAAGCTCGAATCGGTTGTTTCAATGAATTTCGCACATCCAGAATCAAAGATACCCTTTGATGTTCGGG
>CAZETZ010000312.1:0-2970 GCA_964514735.1 uncultured Acidobacteriaceae bacterium
CAGCAGCAGCACGCCGATGTTCCAGTTGAACTCGCGCGGTTTTTTGTACGATCCAGTAAGAAATACCCGTAACACATGCAGCAAAACCGCAATGACAATCAAATGCGCGGCCCAGCGATGCATGTTGCGGAGAACTTTGCCGAAGGGAACATCGTGCTCCAGATAAAGCACGTCGCGAAACGCCTGCACCTTGCTCGGGTGGTAATAGAACATGAGCAATACCCCGGTGAAGGTCAGAACAATAAACAAATAAAATGTGATTCCACCCATGCCCCAGGTGTAGCTGTAGCGGACCGCATCGCGGTTGATCTTGGCGGGGTGCAAATGCAGGAAGACATTGGACAGCACGCCCAGCGCGCGGTTTCGTGGCGTGTCGTCATGCTTGTGGCGGAAGATCGAAGTATAGACTTGGGTCTTGGTTGGATCTTTCAGGCCCTCGAGCTGTTCCTTGGCTTTGGCTGGAATGTCGGTCTTGAGCGACTGCAGGTCCTCTTTGATTCCGGAGGTCACCTTCTCAGCCAAACCTACCTGACTGCCGTTATTGCCGTTTTGCTTCTCTTCCGCCATCACATTCCCCTTCCCCCGCTCTAGGCGCAGACCATCAAATTCTCAAGTACGCTCCGTCGTCGTTAAATTGCGTCGGTTGTCCCTTGGGCTGCTGATAAAGTTTAGCGACGTTCACCACGATCTGCCCGTCGGGGGCCAGCTCGATCTTTGCCCGGTCCATCGGGCGCGGCGCCGGCCCTTCGAAATTAATTCCTTCGCTGTCGTAGCCGCTGCCGTGGCAGGGACACTTGAACTTGTTCTCCGCCGGTTTCCAATCCGGGGTGCAGCCCAGATGCGTACAGCGCGCGTAGATCACAAACAGCCGGTCGGGCGTGCGGTCCACCCAAATGCGGTATTTTTGCTGCCACTTGGTGTCCACCCCAAGGCCATAATCGGAGGCGTATCCAACCTTGAATGTGGTTGCGGGCTCGAACAGCGTGTTGGGCAAGAAGAAACGGAAGAATTCAATGAACCACGCGACCAGAAAGGCAGTCACCAGCGCCCAGGTCAACCTGCGGCGGGTTTGATTGGCTTCGCTGTTCTCTGGACCAATCGACGCGACGCCGCCAGCCTTGGCGGCTTTGGAAGTGCCCACCGCCGGAGTTCCGACATACCGGACTGAATCTCCAGTGCGCGCAACCGAAGTCCCAGTAGAAACGGCAATCGGCGCCGCCGCCGGACGCGCCACTGGAGCAACTGCACCAGACGCCGCAGTGGGAGCCACCGCCGCTGGAGCCGCTGGCTCGCCCAGCAGCGCCGCGATCTCGGCATCATTCAGCGAAGCCACGCCATTTCGCTTGCGCTTGGCCTGCTCCGCGGCAATCGAAGACTTGCTCCACTTCTTACCCGCGGCAACTTGTTTTGCGACTTCAGGGCTGATGTTAGCCGAGACTGCGACCGTGGCGGGTGGAGCAGGAGGGGCAGAGGCGACAGGCGCGGCGGGTGGAGCGGGGGTTTGAGTGGCGGCTGGAGCGGGCGCTCCCTCGCCGCCCTCCCACGGCATCTGCACACCTGCCTTCAGGGCTTCGATTTCGGCGTCACTCAACAGCGCCAAGCCAGAACGCTTGCGATACGCTTGCTCGGCGGATATCACCGAGTTATTCAGCGCTTTTCGTGGCCAGGCTGGAAGACGCCCGCGGACTCCTGAATCTGCCATCAGTCCTCACCCCTGAAAATGTTCTTACTAGGCCTGAATGCTTACATATCCCTCGCAAAATCACTCATGTGGGGACGGGTCTATGCCCCGTCCATGTCGAGCAAAGCTCGACAGCCCAGCCAAAGCCTATGGCGAAAAAGACCATTGAGATCTGGCGGACCGTTGTCCGTGAGCCGGGTCCCCTCGACTTCGCTCAGGGCAGGCAGAGACCCGGCGTCACACGGAACGGTTCCTAACTCGCCACCAGCAAACTTTCGTTTTCTTTGTTCCCCACACCGGTCCCCAAAGCTCCCATCACCAAATCCCCAAGCGCGGCAATGAAAGTAGGAGAATCGTTTAACCCAGCGGTCATCTCAAACCGCTCAATTCCCAAAGAGGCCGCTTGTTCCCGTGCCTCATGGTCAATTTCGCCCAAAGTCTCGACATGGTCGGAAACAAAAGAAATTGGGACCACGCAAACCTCGCGTACGCCTTCGCCCGCCAAGCCCCGGATCGTAGCGCGCAAGGAAGGCTGCAACCACTTGCTGGCTCCTACCTTACTCTGATAGCAAAGACAATACCGGTTCCGCCATCCGCCGCGCTGCATCACCAGTTTGACGGTCTCTTCAATCTGCCGCTGATAGGGATCACCTTTCGCAATCACCGCGGCAGGCACGCTATGGGCGCTGAATACCAGTTCGGCCCTCTCCGGATGGGAAAACCGCGCCAAGGCGGCTTCGATTTTTTCTACCAGCGCGTCGAGATAGAGTTCGTTCCAGTAAAAGCTTTCGATAGGTCGCACCGGGAGGTCTTGGCGGAAGTGTCTCCGCCACTCATTCAGGCTGCTGCCGGTGGTGGTGCGCGAATATTGCGGATACAAAGGAAGCAGAACCACTTGGTCGCAGCCCGCGGCCTGTATTTGCCGGGCCGCCTCCTCGGTAAACGGATGCCAGTACCGCATCGCGACAAAACAGCGGGCAGCCACACCCGAATCTTTCAGATGGGCTTCCAGGGCCTGCGCCTGCCGCTCGGTATTCCTGCGAATGGGCGATCCACCGCCGATGACAGAATAATGATGCTGGACTTTCTTGGCGCGGGTAACAGAAATCAGTTTGGCGAGAGGTCTACGGCCGACGCGGGCAAAAGGGAAGTCGATGATGTCAGGATCGCAAAACAGATTGAAGAGGAAAGGCTCAATCGCTTCCAGCGTGTCCGGACCACCCAGCTGGAAGAGCACCACTCCTACACGCCGTGTTGTCTTAGCCATTTCCCCCGAGACCCTGCTGCGA
>CAZETZ010000313.1:0-2959 GCA_964514735.1 uncultured Acidobacteriaceae bacterium
CAGTCGAATATGTTTCCGAGGAAAGCCCTCCTTTTCCGGGAAGGCCTGCTATCCATACGAGTTGTTGCGAATCTTGGAACGGAAGAGGCCGCAGCATGAGTGTGTTTACAACACTGAAGACCGCGATGTTGGCGCCAATGCCTAGCGCAAGAATCAAAATCGCAACACAGGTGAACACAGGATCACGCCGCATGGTACGGAACGCATAACGAAGATCAAGCAAGAGAATGTCCAGTCCCTGAAACCCGCGCGCCTCACGCTGTTGCTGTCTGGCTTGATCCACTCCGCCGAAGCGAATCAGCGCCTGACGCCGGGCTTCTTCCGCGGACATGCCGCGCTTTATGTTCTCTTCGATGGCCATTTCCAGGTGTGCCGCCATCTCCGCGTCAAGGTCCTGATCCATTTGCGGATGCGAAAAAGAAGACCGCAGACGTTGCGCAATCCTCTGTAGCCAGTTCATTTGCCTTCTCCCTGCATGCCGAGCACGCGCCCCATCACACTTGAAAGCCGTTGCCAATACTCGGCGTCTTCCGCTAACTGCTTACGTCCCTTTTTAGTAATGGAATAAAACTTGGCCTTGCGATTGTTGTCGGACGTACCCCACTCCGCCGAGATCCAGCCCCTTTCCTGTAGGCGCACGAGGGAGGCGTAGATCGTTCCCTGGTTCAACAGGACTTCATCCCCGCTCACCTGCTCGATGCGGCGCGCGATACCATACCCATGCAGCGAGCCCATCGAGGCCAATGTTTGCAACACCATGAGGTCGAGTGTGCCTTGCAGTAAATCAAGCTTGGATTCAGCCATCCGCATTCTCCTGTGTTAGTCCCACAGAAGAATGCCATATCTTCTGTGGGATTACAACAGGAGAGACGGGCGGGATGAAAAAGGGTCAACGTGAAATTTTTGATTTATTTTCTCTGGCCGGGCCGCCCTTCCAGCCCCCTAGTTTCTTGCCTAGCCTGCATCTGGTCCTCTACTTCGTCACGAATATGCCGGAGCACGCGCAGATGAATGCGGTGAATGATGGCATCCGACCATAGTCGCCAGTAGGCCGCCGGCCAGAGCCCGTGCTGATACCAGGTGGTTCCCTCCAACCGCGTTCCGCCATTCGCTAGAGGCGTCAGTAAAAACTGGCCTCCTTCCGAAACTAAAAAACCATGCAGATGCGGCGGTTCAATGTGGCGATACGGCGTCCATTCCTCCATCGGCGCAGGGTTCGACGTCACGGAGAATTTCAGCTGCCGGGGTTCATCCCAAATCTGAATCGGTTCGACAAACGCACCGGTGGAAAACACGCAGTGCCGCTCGGCGCCTACGCCGCTTCCGATCATTGTGGCTTGCATCGGATAAGCGATGCCCGCGCGGAACAGCCATTCTTTGGGCGGTGCGATTCGCGAAAATGCGACCACTTGTTTCCAAACTTTCTCCGGCGGCGCTTGAATATCAACTGCCGTGCGCACCATGTACACCGGAGGTGGCGACGCCACTAGATGTTCGCTCCACTCAACGCCCGGAACAAAAAGTAACAATGCTGCCAGAAATGCCGGCGCATCGCTGTGGATCCCGGGCCTCCGCTGTACGAAGTATCCGCAAACTCCTCCAGCAACGGCCAACGGGAGAGCGAGCGGAATGACCATAATCAGACAGAACAGACCTTCGACCGCCAGCGCGAGCAACGCCACACCCAGAAGCGCTGTGGCCAGGCACGCGACCAGCACACAGCCGCCAAGTTTTCGCGGCTGGCGAAGTCCGTAAATCGTCGCGGCCATGAACCCTACAGTAAAGGGCAGCGCGATAAAGAGTCCCCATCCGTAATTCAGCAATAACTTTGAACCGAGGAGGGCCATGCCAAACCCAAGTGGGACGGTGATCAGAAGAGATGCAACCGCGCTTTCAAATGCGCTCTCCGGCAAGATTCGAACCAGAAATGACGGGTGTCGTTTCTTCGTCTGCGGGCCAACCGCAGAATCTCGGCCAGGCAGCAGGCACAGGGCGAGAAAGAACGCCAGATTCAGGAACGGGAGAAAAAACAACACGACGAGTTGTGCCGGTAATTCCGCGCTGCGCAACCGCCGCAGGGTCAGGGCCACGCCGACCCAGATAAAAGGCAGCGAAATCGCTACCAGTGTTCCCAGGAATTTTGCCTCGTCGCCGTGCAACTCGGTAATGTGGGTTACATCCCGTACCGGCTCCCAGTAGTTGAATAGGCCCCAGGGCCGATGGAATCCGAGGGTGGCGACCAGACGATCCAGATTGTGCTTGAGCGCGAAGCCTACCATCCCAATCAGAGCGTATGTCTTCCGGTCGATGGTGCCACTCGGACGCCACAAGCCGGCAAAGCTGGTTTTCATAAGCGACTCGCTTATTGCAGGATCTTATATTTCCGTTAATTCTGTTATAACAGAAATTACCGTAACAATAATTAGGTGTCAATATAAAAATTTTGGACTCCGGCAGGGTAGGTTCCGGACTGCCGATTGAAGCTGTCGTCGTGTGGATTGCGGTTACTTATGGAACGATGATTGTCTATGAAATTGTGAAAATCTGGCAACTTCGGGGAAAACTGCGAAGCGCGCATTTTTAGGGAAGCACTAATAAGGACTTCCTCCTGTGAAACTCTGCGCCCTCTGTGGTTAGGTTTTTAGACCTTTAACCACAGAGTTTCACAGAAAAGAATGAACGCCCCTTCTGAAGTATCCTGCTACTGAACTCCATGAAGTCGATCATCATCGGCACCGCTGGCCATATTGACCACGGCAAAACCGCATTGGTCAAAGCCCTGACGGGAATTGACGCTGACCGTCTCGAAGAGGAAAAACGCCGCGGTATCACAATTGATATTGGATTTGCCCACCTGGAGCTTCCTGCTCCCAACGGCGAAACCCTGGGTTTGGGTTTTGTAGATGTCCCCGGCCACGAGCGCTTCATCCGCAACATGCTGGCCGGAGCAGGCGGGATT
>CAZETZ010000314.1:0-2946 GCA_964514735.1 uncultured Acidobacteriaceae bacterium
CGCAAGCATCTGGAAGCGAACCTGGCCGGCATTAAGAACATGACCCGGCTGCCCGATGCGATCTTTGTCATTGATTCGAACAAAGAACAGATTGCGGTGCGTGAAGCCCGCAAGCTGGGAATTCCGGTGGTCGCGGTGGTTGATACGAACTGCGATCCTACCGAAGTGGATTATGTGATCCCGGGCAACGACGATGCGTTGCGCGCGATCCGCTTGTTTACGTCGAAGATTTCCGATTCGGCCGCCGAAGGCGTGCAGATGATCGACGACAAGCAGCTTGCCGAATTGCAGGCAGCGGCGCAGGAAGCCGATGCCGCGAGCCAGGCTCCGGCGAACGGTGTGACCGACGACGGCAGTGGCGACGACATCAGCATGGAAGATGTGCTGGGAGCCGGGACTCGACGCAAAGAAGTAGCGTCGGAAGACAACGTCGGCGTGCCCGAAGTCGAAACCCAAGCGTACTAAATTTCGTTTTTTAAAGTTCGAGACGCATCCTGACCCGCGCGGGTCGTCCGGCGCGGGTCAAAGTTTGTAAGGACGATCTTCTTGTAAGGAGTTCCCTCTACGAAGCCTTTAACATGGGAAATCATCCAACAGGAAGACGGCACCTTCAAGCTACTTCGTAATGGTGAAGTCTTACACGGATCCATTCCGAACAAATGGCTGGAAGATGAAGTTGGGAAATACGGGTTCTGTGGCGAAGAGTATCGAGATATTCGGCGCCAGTTGAGCGAATCAGGCAAAGCGAAAATCGTCCTCTAATCAGGGACCAAGTTTAGGAAGTGGGAATCATTCGAAATGAGTGCTACTACAGTGAATATTTCAGCCGCACAAGTAAAAGAGCTCCGCGAAAAGACCGGAGCGCCAATGATGGATTGCAAGCAGGCCCTCACCGAAGCCAAGGGTGATTTGGAAGCAGCGGTCGTAGTTCTTCGCAAGAAGGGCGTCTCCGTTGCTGCGAAAAAAGCTACCCGTGTGACCAGTGAAGGCTCGGTCGCCGAGTACATTCACGCCGGAGGCAAGATCGGCGTGCTGGTTGAGGTCAACTGCGAGAGCGACTTCGTCGCCCGCACCGAAGACTTCAAAGAGCTGGTACACGATATCGCCATGCATATCGCCGCCAGCGATCCGAAGTTCGTTCGCAAGGAAGATGTAACGCAAGCGGACTTTGACCGCGAGAAAGACATCGCTCTTTCCCAGGCAATCGCCAGCGGCAAGCCGCAGCACATCGCGGAAAAGATGGTCGCCGGCAAGATGGAAAAGTTCTACGAGGAAGTGTGCCTGCTCGAGCAGCCCTTCATCAAAGACCAGACTGTCTCGATTTCTCAGCTGATCGCCGCCAAGATCGGCAAGCTGGGCGAAAACATCGCCGTGCGCCGCTTTGCCCGATTTAAGGTAGGCGAGGCCAGCGCCACCGTGGCTTTTTCTGGAAATAAGCCCGATGAAGGTGAAGCCGCAGCGCCTGTCGCTAAATAGGCGTAAATTATGAGGGCTGCTCCGGCAGCCCTTTTTAGTGTGGGCTGAAAATCAAAAATCGAGAACCGAGAACTGACTATGGCCACCCCTGTCTTCAAACGAGTTCTGCTAAAGCTCTCCGGAGAAGCACTGGCCGCCGGCCAGGGTTTCGGTGTTGATCCCACCCATATTCATTCCATCGCGGCCGAGCTGGCCGACGTGCATTCGCTGGGGATTCAGATCGCCATCGTGGTGGGCGGGGGAAATTTTTTTCGCGGCGTAGCGGAGCAAGCCAAAGAGATGGACCGCGTTTCCGCGGACCACATGGGAATGCTGGCCACGGCGATCAACGCGCTGGCTTTGCAGGACGCTTTGGAGAAACAGGGTGTTTTCACTCGTGTCATGTCTGCCATTGAGATGAACCAGGTCGCGGAGCCGTTTATTCGCCGGCGTGCTTTGCGACACCTGGAAAAGAACCGCATCGTCATATTTGCCGGTGGCACGGGCAATCCTTATTTTTCCACCGATACCGCGGCTTCGCTGCGCGCCATGGAAATCAAGGCTGACGCGATCTTGAAGGCGACCAAAGTGGACGGCATCTACGACGCGGACCCGATGAAGGTCAAGGACGCCAAAAAGTTCATCGAGATTTCTTATATGGAAGTGCTGAAGCGAGGCCTCAAGGTAATGGATTCGACGGCGATTTCCCTGTGCAAAGACAACAATTTGCCCATCATCATATTTAACTTGAACGAGCACGGGAACATCCGCCGAGTGGTGACTGGGGAAAAAATTGGATCGCTGGTGAGCGCGTAGAGATCGAGCCACGGATTTGCACGGATTAACACGGATTCTTATCCGCTAAAATCTGTGAAAATCCGTGGCTTGTTTTCGTTTTGGTTATAATTCAACGTTCTTGGAGTTGACTATGGCAGACGCTGGTTCCTTAAAAGAAATTCAAGCCCAACTGAAGATGCGGATGGATAAAGCCGTGGAAGACTTCCGCAAGGAGATGGCCGCGACGCGCACCGGGCGCGCCTCCGTGCACATGCTGGATGCGGTCACCGTGGATTATTACGGGTCGCAGATGCCCTTGAACCAGATCGCCAGCATTCACGCCGAAGCCCAGCTCATCACCGTGCAACCGTTCGACCCCAGTGTGATGGGAGCAATCGAGAAGGTGATACGCACCAGCGACCTGGGATTCAATCCCATGAATGACGGCAAAATGATTCGCATTCCAGTTCCGCCGCTGACCGAAGACCGGCGCAAAGACTTGGTCAAGCACCTGAACAAAGTGCTCGAGGAACATCGGACGGCGGTCCGCAACATCCGGCGCGACGGGAATGATGCCATCAAGAAAGCCACGAAGGACAAGAAAATCGCCGAAGACGACGAGAAGCGCGCTTTGGATGAAATTCAGAAGCTCACCGACGGCGAGATCAAGAAGATGGAAGACATGAGCAAGGCAAAAGAGAAAGAAGTGATGGA
>CAZETZ010000315.1:0-2911 GCA_964514735.1 uncultured Acidobacteriaceae bacterium
ACCGTTCTTACCCAACGCATTGCGCGGCTGATTCGTGAAGGACACGCGCAGCCTGACGAAATTCTGGCCGTTACCTATACGGAAAACGCCGCCAGGGAAATTCGCGAGCGGGTGCAGTCTGAGTTGCATGGCGCCGACATCGGTAAACTTCAGCCCGCGACTTTTCACGCCTATTGCAACGAGCTGTTGATTCGGAATGGCAAGAAATTTGGCGTGTTAGATGAGAAGGACTTGTGGGTTTATCTTCGCCGCCGCCTGCATGAACTCCATCTGCATTATTTTGTTCGCGCCGCCAATGTCGGTCAGTTTCTGACCGATCTACTGGGCTTCATGGGCCATTGCCATGATGAGCTTGTCTCCGCGGAGAAATACGCCGACTATGTGCAACGGCTGGAACGCGGCGAGGTCCCGGTCCCGCGAATTGGGAGTTCGAAAAACCCTCTGCCCGACAGCGAAGTCCTCGAGCGCTGCCGGGAGATTTCCAGCGTATTCACCACCGTCGAGCGCATGTTGCGGGAAGAAAACCTGGGCACGTTCGGCCACATGATTACCCGGGCTTATGGGTTGCTTCAGCAGGACGCCGGCCTTCGCGGTAAAGAACAGAGGTCGGCGCGTTTCATTCTGGTGGATGAATTTCAAGACGCGAACTTTGCCCAGGTAAAGCTATTGCAGGCGATTGCGGGCGAGGAGCGGAACGTTTTTGCCGTAGGCGATCCGGACCAGTCGGTGTACAGGTTTCGCGGCGCATCCAGCGCAGCCTTTGGTTTGTTTCAACGCAGCTTTCCCGGCGCCCAACTGGTGGTTTTAGGCAAGAACCGCCGTTCCACTGCCGCGGTCCTCAATTCCGCTTTCGCTGTCATCGATAGGAACCCGAATGCAGCCATAGCGGCGGGCCGGTTGCAATACCGGCGGACCCCGCTGATCTCGGCCCGTGACGAGGAAAGTTTGCAACCCGGCGGGAAGGCGTTGGTTGAAAGCGTAACCCTTTCGGCGCGGGACCTTGAATCCCTGGATTTGGCGGAAACGTTGCGTGAACGTAAGCGGCGGCCGGGGACGAAGTGGTCCGATCTCGCGGTCCTCTATCGCATTCATCTGCATTGCGAACAGGTGGCTGCCGAGCTGACCGAGCGGGGAATTCCGTTTTACATCGAGAACATGAACGTTCTCGATACGACGGAAGTCCGCGACCTGTTGGCTTGCGCCGGCGCGGTGGTTTCCTCCGCGGATGGGGCAAGTTTGTTCCGGGTGGCGGCGCTTCCACGGTGGAATATCGGCCCTGAAAAGTTTCGAGCACTGGTGCGGGCGTTGCCTCGCGAAGGCCCACCAACCGGAATGTTCTCCGCGTTGGAGCAGGTCGAAGGCGGCGCGGCAGCGGCGACAATTCTGGCCGTCCGGCGGCAGATCGAGGAAACAAAAGCTGGGGCGCACGCGGCTTTTTGCCTGATCGCGGAGAAGTTCGCCCTGGAGCGAACTCTGCCGGCCATTCGGGCAATTCTGGAGTTCGTCAAAGCCTGGGAAAGCAAGCCCGTCACCAAGACTCAGACGCTGGGCGAATTTCTGGAGTATCTGCAATATTTTCGCGATGCCGGCGGCATCGTGTGTGCTCCACCGACCCACGATGACGCGGTGCGCCTGATGACGGCGCACGCGGCCAAGGGGCTGGAGTGGAAGCATGTATTCATCATCCGCGCGTTCTCCGGGTGCTTTCCTGGGAATTTCCGTGAGTCGCTGGTGGAATTTCCGGCGGAACTTCTGGATCCGGATTCAGTGGCTGAGTCAGACGGCAAAGACTTGTTCGCGCAGGAAGAGCGGCGGCTGTTCTACGTTGCCATGACGCGCGCCCGTGACACGCTGACTCTGTATGCGAAGGAAGGGACTGGAAAGACCGATAAGACGCCGCCCGGTTACCTGCGCGAGCTGATCAAAGATAAGACGCTGCGTCCCTGGTTCCGTGAGCGGCAGCCCCGCCAATTCCAGGCCGATCTGTTCGCCGTTGCCCAGACCGCGCATGCTCATGCGCGCATGACCCCTTGGCTGGGCCTGCCGCCGTTCGAGGACTTGAGCAAGAAACTCAGCGCCTCGGCGGTGCAGACCTACCAGACCTGTCCGTTGCAGTTCAAACTTGCGCGGGAATGGCGGGTGCCGGGTGAAATCGGCGGCGCCCTGCAATATGGCGGGGCGGTCCATCGGGTGCTGAAGAATTACTTTGATGCGGTCCGCTACCAGCGCGAAATGTCAGATGAGGACATCATCGCACAGTTCAAGGAAGCTTTGATTGGGATACAGGACCGCTATCAATACCATCTGTATCTGGCACAGGGCATTCAGCAACTCACCGATTTTCTGAATCATCGCCGGGGAAAGCCGCAGCCGGAGGTCCTGCATACCGAAGAATGGTTCGAAGTGCGGGTGGGAGACGTCACCCTGACCGGCCGGATTGATCGCATGGACCGCGCCACCGATGGCAGGGTCGTGGTCACAGACTATAAGACCGGTAAACCGCGCGCGCAGGAAGATGCGGACGACAGTTTGCAGCTTTCGATTTATGCGTTGGCAGTGAAAGAAAAATGGGGATACGAGGTGGACCGCCTGGTGTTCCACAACATTGAAGAAGATGCGCCGGTTTCGACCTATCGCAGCTTTGCCCAGCTTGAAGAGGCCCGCCGGGTGGTCGAAGACGTGGCCCAAAAGATTGCCGACGGCCGCTTTGCCGCGAAAACCGGGTTTCACTGCAACTTCTGTTCGTATCGGAGTCTGTGTCCCGCGACAGAAAAGCGTTTTTGCCGAACTTCCACGGACGACAATCCCCGTAAAAAAACTTAGGGGACGCTTCTGGCGTCCCCGTCGGTTCGTTTCTGCGAGAAGTTAGTGCTTCTTTTTCTTCTTCGCCTTTTTCTTAGCTGCCATGGTT
>CAZETZ010000316.1:0-2906 GCA_964514735.1 uncultured Acidobacteriaceae bacterium
CCGACTTTGGTCGGGAATATCCAGTCGTGTAGATGATTATTGTGGAGGACCATTTAGATGAAAAAATTCAAATGGAGAATCGCTCTTTCCGCCTTGAATGTAATGTTGGCGGCGTTGATGTGCACTTTTGGCAGGAATGAATACAGAGCCGCCCATTCGAAGTATCCAGAATATTTTTATCACGGAAATCTTTACTATATTCCTATGGCACAGCTTGTTAGTTATTGCTTGAATGCCCCTGCATTAGCTGCGTCAAATCTGTTTCGAAATTTGGGCATGAAACTTGCTGGCCCTAGTTCTTGGTTTACAGCATATTGGTTCTTTTATGTCTATCCAGGTTATTTTGTTGCAGTCTTCCTCTTTTGGTGGATCGTAGGCTGGAGATTTGATGTCGGTTCAGTGATTTCGGTCACGCACAAAGTCCTGAAAACGGCAAGTTCTGTGATGGCGGCGACACTTTCTTTGCTGCTAGCCTATTATGGTTTGCTTGTTCTGCGTGAACAATATGTGGCCCTGGCACTTGCTATCTCAATGATTCTTTGGGGAATTGGATTATCGCTTTACCTTATTGTGATTGTGATCCAGCTTCAGCGTTATCCACAAACATTACCAAGCTAAAAAAGGGCGGCTGGCACAGAACCGGCCACCCGCCCCGTAGCTGGACGGGGCTAGTTTAGGAACCAGCATGATCACCGAACTTTTCCGGCTCAACTCCAACCCCTGGTCTCTTAAACTTTGCAATACCGTACAGGGTAATTTTGCAAACAAGGGGGCGGAAATTGGTTACTATGCCGGAGGTAGCAGCTTGGAAAATCACATCTGGAATCATGTGCTTCAACAAGTTCAATCGGATTGCAAATAGTGTAATCCACTTTTGGCGGTCGTTTGGTAGAACGAAAAGGTTAAGTTATTTGTAACTAGATAGACTGCAAGGGAGAATAAAATGTTTCAGACTGCTCCTACTGTCGTAATCCTAGGATACCTTGTGATCGCAGGTGTGGGAGCTATGATCACCATTTTAGCGGGAGTTTTGTTATCAGTGGTTTTAAAAATTGGTGTGCGCGGAACTGCTGTTGTTAAAGATGCGCTTCTGGGAGCAATTGGGTCAGTTATTACTTTTATTGCCTGTGCCACAATCCCTTGGCGGAGCACAGTAATTACGACACTCGAATCAGGCCTGCGCGTGGAAACGACAGCAAACCGATTTCAACATCCCTATGTAGCAGCGATGGCTATTGCCATTTTTCTTTCAGTGTTGCATCAATTGATTCGGTTTAAACGTTCACAAGCGGAAACTCGCTGACATCCATGATAGAAAATGCGGGGACAGACGGAACGTACCCCTATTTCCAATCCCCAAAAAGCTCACAAAAACTATGGAACGTTCCGTCTGTCTCCATGTTGTCCCATGTTTTCCCAAGGTCAAATCTTTGATTTTAGTTCCTGTAATTGACTTACGAGTTGTTCAGATGTCCCATTCTTCGTAATAGATGAGGTGAGCAGATGTACGCCACAAGCAACAAAGAGGTGACAGACCAGAAAGTAGTACAGCGCCAAATGGGCTACTCTCAGTTTGTTCACGATATATTGTTCATTATTTATCCAGTTGCTACACTCGTGCTTGCATTCATCAAGTGGCTCCTAATTCGCGAACCAGACAGCCAATTGCTTGTAAGCCTCAGAATGTCATTTTATCGAAGTCTGTTCTGGCTCTACGATCTCGTGGGGGTTGGAACCAATAATGCTGAAGCAATGTCTGTTCTGCGCAATCCTGGACAGCAAGGGACGGGCGGCCTTTTATCTGTCCAACTTTTGTTCGTAGTTATAACGCTGTGCTCAACGATCATTCTTGTGATATTGGTTCGAAGTGTGGGGACAAAAATAGCACATGCCGTTTTACGCCCTACAGTCGCAACCGGAGGGCTTGCTGTATTTGCAATTCTATCGGCGCTGTTCAGCAACGTAAATCTTGTTCCGGATCGGATGGGGCCACTATGGGTATTTGGGAACACACCTGGGGTTATCTATCTATGTTTACTGTATGTCGGAATTGTGTTGTTCCTATTTCTTACTTCTCGCAAACGTGTAACAAGTGTTTTGCTTGGCATTTATTGCGTCATCGTTGCGGGATCGATTGGATATCTATTCGTAATGTCGCGTGTAACAAAACTCACTGGAGCGGTCCTATTTCTAGGGATGCTCGTTGCCTGCTATCGCGGAATTGTTTGGATTAGTGAATCGAGCGAGTCTCCCGCAGGGGCAAAACAAGACGAGGAAATTGGTTGGGTAGTGAAAGTGTCTTTCTGTATCGGAAGTTGTGTCCTACTTGGTCTCGTGTGGTTGCCTAGGTCAACCCAGAATATTCCTCTGCCAAGTACCATGGGTGGTTCAGCAGTGAAACTTCAGCGAACTGGGTGTTTTGGGCGCTGTCCCGAATATTCACTCACTTTGGGCGGAGACGGCGGAGGTACCTATTTTGGTGAAAACAATGTTGCAGTCAACGGGTTGCAAACCTTTTCTGTTAGACCGCAGGAAGTTCAGTCACTCCTAAGAGATTTGGATGACGTAGGTTTCGGAGGATTGGAAGATCGTCTGTTTTATGGGTGCACGGACACCGCGAAAGTAGCGATTACTGTGTCTGTTGGCAAATGGGCTAAGACAGTTGTGAGTGATAATACCTGCGTCGGACCCCAATCTGGACCGCAGGCGGAATTCGTAAAAGTGGCCAATCGGATAGACGAACGAGTGAGATCTGATCAGTGGGTTAAAAAATAGTGTGGGTAGCCCATTCAAGCCCGGGTTTGGCTTGAGTGGGATTCGAGAATCGATCAAGTTGCGAGACAGAAAACAGTGAGGAAGCTTTCAAAGCCCCACACAACGAGAACCCGCGTTGTGTGGGCCACCCG
>CAZETZ010000317.1:0-2818 GCA_964514735.1 uncultured Acidobacteriaceae bacterium
TGTACTACCTCAATTCGATTTTCGCTTACGCGGGTTTCAGCAAAGTTTCGGCGAACCTCCAGGCAGTCGCGATCGGTCTTACGAACTTGTTGTTCACCATGATCGCCATGTCAGTGATTGACAAGATTGGACGCAAAACTTTGCTTCTGGTCGGATCGGTTGGGACCGCGCTGTGCCTGGCGGGGGTTTCCGCCGTTTTCCTGACCGGGCACCATCAGAGCGCTTTAGTATGGCTGCTGGTTGGCTTCATCGCTTTCTTCGCTTTCTCGCAAGGGGCGGTGATTTGGGTATACCTGGCGGAGGTCTTTCCCAACGCGGTGCGCGCCAAGGGGCAGAGCCTGGGAAGTGCCACGCATTGGATCATGAATGCGCTGATCTCGCTGGTGTTTCCGCTAATGGCGGCGCGTTCCGGCGGTTATCCGTTCGTGTTTTTCTCCTGCATGATGGCCGTACAGTTCTTCGTGGTTTTGTTTACGTACCCAGAAACCAAAGGAATTAGTTTGGAAGAGATGCAGAAAAAATTTGGAGTGACTGCGGCGGCTTAGGGCGATCTTAGCCGCGGCGATTGCAATGTTATGATTTTTGAACTAAAACCCGTTGAGATCGAAGCAACTACAGTAAATTCCGCACCGGAACGAGCAACCACCTAAATGGCAATTCCAAGCGTGAATACTTCGTCCGCTGTTACCACTTCGACTGCGCCAGCTTCGTCGAACCGCGTCGCATTGACAGTCGTTACCACTTTATTTTTCATGTGGGGCTTCATTACCGTCCTGAACGACGTGCTGGTGCCGCACCTGAAATCCATTTTTGATCTGAGCTACGCCAAGGTCATGCTGATTCAGTTTGCGTTTTTTACCGCGTATTTCATTTTCGCGCTTCCCTGGGCCAAGGTTGTGGATTCGGTCGGTTACAAAATGACCATGGTGCTGGGATTGTTGACCATGGGCGTAGGGGCATTCCTGTTCATACCGGCTGCGGCTGTTCCCTCTTATCCGTTGTTTCTAGCTGCTTTGATGGTGCTGGCCGGAGGAATGACTGCACTCCAGGTTGCGGCGAACCCGTACGTTGCCATCCTAGGTCCGCCGGCTACAGCCTCCAGTCGATTGAATCTAGCGCAAGCGTTCAATTCTTTAGGAACGACGATCGCGCCGTATCTGGGCGGTATCCTTATTTTGACGGCTGCACCCAAGGCCATGGAAGTCGTGCGCCAGATGTCCGTGGATGCACGACAGGCCTACAGTATCCACGAAGCTTCGTCGGTCAAGCTTCCCTACATAGTGATCGGTTTAGTTCTGGTTGTTATGGCGGCTTCCATCGCGATGTTTAAGCTCCCCGCGATGCCAGGGGCGGAAAAGCATGGCAAGATAAAAGGTGAGAGCGTTTGGAAACACAGTCATCTGGTGTTGGGCGCGCTAGGAATTTTTGTGTACGTGGGAGCTGAGGTTTCGATTGGCAGCTTTCTGATCAACTACTTCAGTCAGCCCAACATCGGTAATCTTCCGGAAGTGCAAGCCGCCAAATATGTTTCTCTTTACTGGGGTGGCGCGATGGTAGGTCGCTTCCTGGGATCGGCGATCCTGCAAAAACTTCGCACTGGTACCGTTTTGGGAATGGCCGCTCTCGCGGCTTCGCTACTGGTTACTACCTCGATGTTGAGTGTTGGACACGTGGCGATGTGGAGCATCATCCTGGTCGGTTTCTTTAATTCAGTAATGTTCCCCAGTATATTCACTTTGGGTATCGCTGAACTGGGGCCACTGACGGGCGATGGCTCTGGCCTGTTGATTATGGCAATTGTTGGTGGCGCTCTGATTCCTTTCGCGCAAGGATGGTTAGCGGATCAAATCGGTATCCACCACGCCTTCATTCTCCCAGCGGTCTGCTACCTATATATTGTTTATTATGCGTTTAAGGGGTCAAAACCAAAGCCTTTCGTGGCGGCAGCTTAACTCATGGCGACGACAGCGGACACATTGAAGATGACTGACATGCAAACCATCTCCGCCGATGGCGGCTTATACATCGGTGTGGATATCGGCGGCACCAAAGTGGCGGCTGGGATCGTGAACCACATGGGCGAAATTCACAAGCAGACCAAATCTCCCATGTCCACCCATGGCACCGCGGCGGAGGGGCTCAATGCAGTTTTAAGCGCGATTGACAAGGTGCTGGAAGGAAATGCGGGCCTGAAGAAAGCGATTCGCGGGATTGGAATTTGCTCACCGGGGCCGCTCGATCCGCATAATGGCGTGGTTGTCAATCCTCCCAATCTTCCCTGCTGGCGCAACTTTCCCCTGGCCACCGAGATCTCGCGGGTCTACGGTGTTCCCGTCCGCGTGGACAACGACGCCAACGCCGCCGCGCTGGCCGAGAGTTTGTGGGGCGCTGGGCGCGGCTACCGCAATGTGTTCTTCACCATCGTCGGCACCGGAGTCGGCACCGGAATTCTGATTGACGGCAACATCTACTATGGCCGCACCGGGGCCGCGGGCGAAGGCGGCCACATGACCATTGATTACAAAGGCCCGCGCTGCGGCTGCGGCAAGCTGGGCTGCGTGGAGGCACTTGTGGCCGGTCCAGCCATTGCCAAACGCGCCCGCGCCAAAATTGAAGCCAAGCCGTCCGCTGGAGGCGCTATTCTGGAGCTGGCTGGCGGCCATCTGGATTCGGTCACCAGCGAGGCTGTCGGCAAGGCTTATGCCAACGGTGACCCTCTGGCCAGGGAAGTATTGCTGGAAACGGTCGAGCTTTTGTCCGTCTGGCTGGGCAACATGATTGATCTGCTGGAGCCCGATGTGATCATCATGGGTGGAGG
>CAZETZ010000318.1:0-2797 GCA_964514735.1 uncultured Acidobacteriaceae bacterium
GGTTTCCACGATGAAGATCGATATCCTAACGATCTTTCCCGATTTTTTTCGTGGGCCGCTGGATTACGGAATTGTCCGCCGGGCGCGGGAAGCCGGCTTGGCGGAAATAGCAGTACACGATCTGCGGGCATTTGCGCATGACAAGCATCGCACCGTAGATGACCGCCCCTTCGGCGGCGGCGAGGGCATGGTGCTCAAGCCGGAACCGATCTTTGAATGTATTGAAACGCTGAGCGTGGTCTCGCGAGAACAGCGTGCCATCGCGAAGCAGACAGTGATTCTGCTTTCGGCACAGGGCAAGCGCTTCGATCAGACTGAAGCCAGCGAGATCGCACAGTTGGATCATGTGGTCCTGATCTGCGGCCGATATGAAGGTGTGGATGAGCGCGTCGGAGAATTTTTAGCTGACCGTGAGCTATCCATCGGCGACTACGTTTTGAGCGGCGGCGAGTTGGGTGCAGCAGTCATCGTGGATACGATCACGCGGTTGATTCCCGGTGCTGTGGGAAATGCAGCTTCGACCCAGCAGGAGTCGTTTACAGTGCGGGCTGAATCTCCGCGCAATGGGGGGGATTCAACTTGCGGCTCCGGTGGGTTGCTGGACTACCCGCACTACACACGTCCGGCGGATTTTCGCGGCATGCCGGTACCAGAAGTTTTGCTTGCGGGGAACCACGATGAAATCCGCCGCTGGCGCCGGCGCACGGCGCTCGAAAAGACTTTGCGAAACCGGCCTGACCTGGTCAGCCAGGCGGCCCTGAACGAAGAAGACAAGAAATTGCTGGCCCAGATCACGGGCAAAGAAATCTAGAGGACACGAACATGTCGAACCTGATCATCGAAAAACTTTTAGCCAAAACCAAGCGCACCGATATCCCTGATTTCGTCCCGGGCGACACTGTCCGTGTGCAGGTAAAGATTAAAGAAGGCGACAAAGAACGCCTTCAGGCGTTTGAAGGAGTCGTCATCGCCAAAACGCGCGGGCCGCAGGCCAGCTTCACCGTGCGCAAGATCAGCTTCGGCCATGGCGTGGAGCGTATTTTCCCAATTGCTTCGAAAGTTGTGGACAAAGTTGACGTGGTGAAGCCTTCCAAAGTCCGGCGCGCAAAGCTTTACTACTTGCGGAATCTGCGTGGCAAGGCTGCCCGACTGAAGGATGTGGAGCGCGAGCAGGCGGCGACAGCAGAAACGGTCACTACCTAAAAATTTTGGCCACGGATTTTCACGGATAGACACAGATTTCTGATCCGTGTTCATCAGTGAGAATCTGTGGCGTATTTTCTTAGACTTCCACTTCCAGGATTTCCTCAAGCTTCTGCTCTTTCAGTCTTTCAATGAGGAATTTGAGGGTCTGACGGTCGGATTTGCGGACTTGCGCGAATTCGATCCCTACGCCTAAATCCAGCGCGGAATGCTTGACCTTTCCTTTGAGGGCCAGATCGTAGTTGGCAACTTTCAGGACCAGCTTGATGTCCGTGCCGGGAAGCAATACTTCCTTGGTCTTTACCAAACAGCCGATCTCGGACAGGTCCTTCAGTTCGGCTTGTTGAATGTTATTCAGCGCGATGCTGTCCGATTTAACGATTTCCGCCTTTCCATCAATCTCAACTCGCTCCCGGCGGCGGCGATTGCCGGCCAGCGCGGACTTTGCCGGGCCCGAGGTTTTCTCCACCTTCTCGTAAACATCCTCCATGTCGTGGAGCTCGGCTTCCCAAAGGTTGCGGTCCGGCTCGACACATTCCAACCCAACCTGGCCGTGCAACTTGGATTGATCATCGCCAACCCAAACGACCCGGCAGAAGGCTTTATTGCGGCCCCGCTCCACCGCCACAATTTCTCCGGCTTGGTTTACGAAGCGCAGACTGGATATTCTTGCGCCATGGGCGGAAATGTCATAGGTACAGGCCATTTCCAGGCCTGGTTTTTTGTCTTCGTCCCAATAGGTGATTCGTATTGGCAGGGCGACGTGGACGCGTTTGTCATTCCGCCCCACGGACTTGACAGCCGTCCCCCGTTTTTTCTTCGGTTTCACAAAAGCCCCGCGTTTCCCGTTTGTCTTGTAACCAGAGTAACAATCGGTACCGAAGGCAGCAATTTACCTTGGTAACCGGGGAAAGTGTTACTTTTTAGTCGTGCGCTTGGGCAAAATCTGTGATTTGGACTCTCCTGCTTGCGCTTTGCGAACATCTCGGCGATGATGCCCTTATCTTCCGCTCGTGTCTCCCAGGACCAAGCTCGCTGACGACCAAATCTCCGCTTCCGCGGCCAAGCTGCGTCTACTGAAAAGACTGCGCTGCACGCTGAAGTACGAAAAGAAAGCCTGGGAATCCGGGGCGCGCATGGTGGCAGGCGTGGATGAAGTCGGGCGCGGGTCGCTGTTTGGCTGCGTGGCCGCGGCGGCAGTGATTTTGAATCCTGAGATACGGATTCGCGGCTTGCGCGACTCCAAGCTTTTAGAGCGTGAGCGGCGCGAAGTGTTGGCCGAGCGTATTCGGGAGCAAGCGCTGGCATGGTCCATCGCGGCGGTGGACGCGGCGCGGATCGATCAGATCAACATTTATCAGGCCTCGCGGGTTGCGATGCGGGAGGCCGTTTCCATGCTGAACCCTGTCCCCGACTATCTCCTGGTGGACGCGTTAAAGTTGGACTGCTGCCAGCCGCAACAAGCCATCATTCATGGCGACGCGTTGTCGGCCTCCATTGCGGCGGCATCTATTCTTGCCAAAGTCGAACGTGATCGTTTGATCGCAGCGTGGGACCCGGTTTTTCCCATGTATGGCCTGGCTTCCAATAAGGG
>CAZETZ010000319.1:0-2783 GCA_964514735.1 uncultured Acidobacteriaceae bacterium
GTACTACTCCCCTGCGTTACTCCCGTCTAAATGTGGGGACAGACGGAACGTTCACCTAGTTTTCGAGGCAATGGAATAAGGGAACGTTCCGTCTGTCCCCAGGTTTTCCCCAGGTTTTCCCAGGTTTTCGCGCCTAGTCCACTGATCCCACACGTGTTAACGCACGTTAACCGGAAGTTCGCCTGCAGCTCCCATTCGGGGGTGACGTGTCCCTACTTCACCCGATGCCGTAGGCAGCGCGCTTTTCTCTTTCCCCCGGCAATGCACCTCGGGCTGGCAGAACACCCTCCAGACCAACCTCCCGGACCACCACCACGTCACCCTACCATGGCAGGATTGATCGCCACACTGCCGGGTCAGGATCAGCCCCGGATTCAGGACGGCATCCGGCAGCTAATCGGTCGGGATTCAGGTGCGGATCGGCGATCGGCGGGCAGATCAGGGCAGGAATCGCCACGGAAACCCCAGCGGATCGGCGGCTAAGGAAAGAACCTTCCTGGGACTCACCCAATCAGAAACTCACACCTTTGCGGGCTGGGAAACGCCAGCGGTAGGTACTCTGTTTCGCGGTCGGATCAGCGGCGGGTAAGGGAAAAATTCTCAGCCCCGCGCGATCAGGATCGCCTACCGATTCCCATTTTCCAAGCTGACCTGGAAGAGTTTGTACACGTGGAAGGGAGCGTGCTCTGGAACACGTCGGTTCGTCATTTCCCGGAACTGCAGCGCGTCCTCAAAGCTCTCCAGAAGCCCATGCTGGTTTAGTTTGCTGACCCATGCGGAACGGAGCTGTGGTAGTTCCTCTCGGGTGTACCCACAGTTAGATAACCCGCTGATTGGAGTTGCGGTTGCCACGTCGAACCCAAGTGCGATTGCTCCGGCGGGAATCACTTCCGCCTGAATGCCGAGCAAGGATTCGATCTCTCCGCGTTCTTGGTAGATCACCTGCACACCGATGCCAACACCAAACTGTGCTCCGGGCAGTCGCGCGAGCGATTTGACATCGCGCAGCATCCCGAAGTCGTTTTCCAAGTTCTCAGTATCCTGGTTCACGAATCGCGGATTTGCGATTCGACGTGCCTTTGCGTCAAAGTAGTGTGACTGAAGGAACGATGGCCACACGGAGCGATCCACAGACATTGGCCACCTAACGTCCTCACGAAGCAAGAATGAGCCTCGGTGTTCAGGCGACCACACTTCACCGCTGTAGTCTTCCGCACGCAATCGAAGATCAAATCCAAGAGATAGATTTTCCATAGCCGTTCCCCAGACATCAGTTTTACGGGTTGCTTTGCGGAACGCCGGGCGGCGGGGGACCCTGTCCGTTGGAGATTTCTTTCCAGAAACACCCGCAATCAGGTCGTTGTTGCATCTGCTCGACGTGCCAGTGGGTTCCTGCCCAAGGCTTGTGGGGCCGACTCGGTGGTACTTGATCAAGTCGATATCTCAGACTTCCTACAGGCGGAACGCAGGGCTGGCAACCTTTCTGGCATTTCGCCCGCGCTGGGTCCGCCCAGGAATCGGTTGTTGGATTTGTCAGCGCCCTGTCTCCGTTTAACGCGGGAGGCGACGCTTATCATATCGATGAAGCATCCAACCAATAAAGAAGCCTAAAGCAGCCCCCAAGCATGTTCCAATGAGCTCCCGCATGGGACTTTCAATTGCTCCTTTTGCTTCAAGCGCATAGCCCAAGAAAGCTAAAACTACCGTCCAAATCCACACTTTTTTAGGCATTTTCATTTCACCACGTGCATCTCATTATTTTGAGGAACTGTAGCCATCACTACTCCTTCCCAAGGATCAATAACAACAATCGGATCCTTCGGGTTATTCGAACGAGCTATTACCCATTGGTGATAAAACGGGAAGAAAAATCCTTCCGCCTTATCGAAAGTCCAGATGTCATCTAACGTTTGAATCAATGGCGTAAGCTCTGTAATTTCTTGATCTGCCTGTTCTCCACAACCATGGTATCGCGTACCAATATGCCCACCCGAAAGCATATTCATGCTTGCAACAAAGTTGCCCCAGTTACCATTTGGTGATCGAGCGCGGCTCGCGGTCATTTCCGCTATTATTTGTTGCGCTCGACTGACAATCTGGTCAACATCTCGAGGACTTAGCCCAAATGGATCTGTCACGTCATTGGGACGATTATTTGCATATTCGTAGAAATTGATTCCTCCTTGAAATGCCAATGGGTCTTCGCTAAGAAATCGCCCACTACCTTGGTCATAATAGCGAGCTCGATAGAAATATAGACTCGTTTCGGAATCGAGCTCACGAGATGTGTATCGGAACGGATTAGCTAATGCACCAGTTGTCGCTATTAAATTTCCAAGTGAATCGTAATCATATGTGCCTGTCAAAGAGCCAGTAGAACCACTAAGTGAAGTAACCGCTCCAAGGCCGTCCTTCTCGTAATACGTGGCCGTACCCGAGCGTAACATTGCTAGCGGTTCATCTATGCTATTGCCGTGAGAATATCTAGCTTGAACATTGCCAGAATTATCTATCTCTTCAATCATGTGAGCGCTATCGTAAATGTAGTTCGTTATTCCGCTACTCGAACTCTTCTGAATCCTCCTTCCAAACGGATCATACTTAAACGAAACCGTCCCACCAGAAGCAGGCAGCACCACCGAAGTCAGCCGATTCTCCGAATCCCAGTTGTAGGTCGTAGTCCCCGACGAATCCGCCTTCGAAGTCGTATTCCCATTGTGATCGTAGGTGTACGTCGCCGACGGAGTCGAGGTCAGCTCATTCGACGAATTGTACGCATACGG
>CAZETZ010000320.1:0-2779 GCA_964514735.1 uncultured Acidobacteriaceae bacterium
AACTGCTCGATGCGGTTGCGCTGGTTTTTGTAGGCAGCTTCTAGCTGCTGTTTACGCTGGTTTTTTTGCGCCAGGTACTTGTCGTAGTTGCCGGGATAGAAGTACGCCCGCTTGTTCCAAATCTCCACGATCTTGTTGACGGTGACATCGAGGAAGTAGCGGTCGTGGGAAATCAGCACGAAAGCGAAAGGGTAGTTGCCGAGGTATTCCTCCAGCCAGTTGCGGGCTTCGAGGTCGAGATGGTTGGTAGGCTCGTCGAGCAGCAACAAATTTGGTTTCTGGAGCAGCAATTTGGCCAGCGCGATACGCATCTGCCAGCCGCCGGAAAATTCTTCAGTTTGACGACTCCAGTCTTCTTTGCTGAAGCCTAACCCGGAGAGAACAGTGCCAACCTGCGCTTCAATGGCATAGCCGTCGCGGGTGCGGAACTCGTGGTCAATGCGGTGATGGCGGTCGGCGACCTGCGCGTACTCGGCAGATTGCGTGTCCAGTTCCGACATGCGGCGGGTGAGGTCTTCCATCTCCTGCTCCAGCGCGCGCAGTTCGTCGAAGACCGACATACACTCGGCAAACACAGTGCGGCCTGCGAGGTTTAGCCCATCCTGCGGCAGGTAGCCGGAGCTGATTCCTTTGGCGATGCTGATGGAACCGTAGTCCAGGGATTCCATGCTGCCAAGAATCTTTAGCAGCGTGGATTTACCGGTGCCGTTCGCGCCCACCAGGCCGATGCGGTCTTTAGGCGTGATCAGCCAGTCGGCCCCCTCGAACAGGAGCTTGTGGCCGTAGCGTTTTCCGGCAGCGGAGAGCTGGATCATGCAGACACATCATAATAAACAAAGTAGGGCGGACACTCCTGTCCGCCCTGCCGGCAGCGGATCAAGTGTTGGGTATTAGTGGTGACCCTACATCGTCCGTGGCGCTATCGGCAGGCGGGCAGGAGTGCCCGCCCTACACGATTTGCGCTTTTATGGTGGGTTCGAGCCAGAGCCAGCGGTATTGTTCCGGCGCTTGCACCAATCCTCGCCTTACCGGATTCTGGCGAATGTATTCTGCTTTTTGCAGAAGACTTTCGTGGGACCGAAGCAGGTGATCGAAAGATTCCTCTTGCCAGACCGGACCCTCCGTCCCTAACAGCTTGTTCACATTCCGGGCAGAGACCCCTTTGATGAGCTTCATGATGAAGCGCAACTCGAATGGCCAGCCGTCCGCATTTTTCAGCGGCGTCAGTAGAAGATGGACATGCTCGGGCATCACCACTGCGGCATGAAGTGCGTAACGCTTGCCATGGTCGTGCAGGCAGTGTTGGAGAATGAGGTCGCGGGCTGCTTCGCTCAATGACTCATGGTTCAGTTTGCGGAAAGAAATGAACAGCGCCTTTCCGGCCTTCTGAATATGGGGCAAGCGGCGGCGGTAGGAATAGGGATTGGCTTTGAGCCGATGCATGGAACTAAGAATGCCGGCTGGAGGGAACTCTGTCTGTGACGAGTGAACATTCTGCATGTTTGTGTAGGGCGGACACTCCTGTCCGCCCTGCCGGCAACGAATCAAATGTTGAGATATAAGGTGGCCTACAGCGTCCGTGGCGCTGTCGGCAGGCGGGCAGGAGTGCCCGCCCCACTCGGCCGGAGAATCTCTTCGATTGCCCGGTCGACTACGGTTTGAAGTTCTCTTGCATACTTCACTTCCCGGCCTTTGGCCAAAGTTCTCTTGGCATCTTCCGGCGAGAACCAGGTGGGGTTGCGCATGCCTTCTTGAGGATGGCCTGCATGTTCTACTTCCATAAGAAACGCTTTGACCGCGAACTCCTGCACCCCTGGCGGCTTCCAGAAGACTCCTTTGGAGTGAGTGTAAATATGAAAGTGTCGCGGCTCGATGTGGCCGTGGGCGCCAGCTTCCTCCCAGGCTTCCTGTTCGGCGGCCTGGCTGTGCGACATGTTTGCTTCAGGAGCGCCTTTGGGGAAAGTCCACTTGTTACCGCCGTTGGTGTTGACCAGCAGAAACTCTGCGGAAGAACCGCGGCGGCGGTAGCAGACTGCGGCCACCTGAAGCGGCAGGGCGTATTTCGCGGGATTGCGTGCTCCCATGCAGTCTCCGTTAGTGCTTCCTATGATCTTAGGGCGAGAATATTGCAGGAGTGTGAAAATGCAACCAAAAAGGTGCAATGATACGTCCTCGAGTAATGTAGGGCGGACACTCTGTCCGCCCTGCGTGCAGCGGATCAAATGTCGGGAGTCTAGAGCTGCGGCTTGGACAACATTCGTGGCGCTGCCGGCAGGGCGGGCATGAGTGCCCGCCCTACACACTGCGATTACTTCTTCAGCCACTGGTCCACCCAATCATTCACCGTCTTGTACCAAAGCTGCGAGTTCTGCGGTTTCAACACCCAGTGGCCTTCATCGGGGAAGTACAGCATTTTGGAGGGTACTCCCTGTCGCTGCAAAGTTGTGAATAACTGAAAGCCCTCCGACACATCCAGCCGGTAGTCCTTCTGCCCATGGATCACCAGCGTCGGTGTTTTGAACTTATCTGCATACATATGCGGAGACCATTTGTCATACAGGGCGCGGTTGGTGTACGGCGTGCCTTTGAACTCCCACTCGGGGAACCAGAGTTCTTCGGTCGAGCCCCAGGCTGACGTGGTGTTGAACTGGCCATCGTGCGAGACCAGGCACTTGAAGCGGTCGGTGTGACCGAGGATCCAATTCACCATCCATCCGCCGTAGCTCGCGCCCAGCGCGCACTCGCGGTCTTTGTCAATGAAGCCATAGTGCTGCTCGGC
>CAZETZ010000321.1:0-2761 GCA_964514735.1 uncultured Acidobacteriaceae bacterium
ACACGAGCCTCAATTGGTTCTCCCGGCACAACCTTCACTTCGAAATAAGCCAGTGAACGCATTTTTTCACCAGCGGAAAGTAGGGATTCGCCATACCCGCCTAAGGGATGTTTCACTAGCAAATAGCTAGGTTGGAGAAGTCCACTCGTGGGCCGATTAGGATGACGCGGCTTGACTGGAGAAACTAGCGCACTAATGGCGAGGATAGATTTGCGGGCAACTTCATACTCAGCTTTTGAAATCTTTGTCTGGCACAATCCACATGATTGAACCTTGAAATCCAAGGTTCCACCGAGCGAACGCGGAATGATGTGGTCGTCCGTGAGGTGGTTGTTATTGATGTCACACCAAAAGCAGTTCAATTTACCACTCCATATGCCTCACTCTATCAAATTCGCCTTTTGTTCGCTATAATTAAATTCGAAATAAAGTGGCGCCCTGGTTGGGAACACAAGGTCCCTCCACTTCGCAGATCATCGCTATCGCGACGATCTGCTTCGGTCGGAATGACAGAGTTGGGAAGATGGAAAGCTTCAGGCGCTAAAGCGCGAATCAATTCAGGCGATTGGTGGCACGAGTGGAACTCGCGCCCTATCCGAAATCTTTGAATTCAGTGCAAACATTGGCAGGGAACACAACGTCCCTTCGACAAAGAGGTCCTTCGCAAACTGCGCTCAGGATTTCGGCTGCGGGCTCGAACGCCCGCAAAGCGCCTCAACTTGACCACAAGAACGTCCCAGGGAAAACCTTCGGCGGTGTTGGTGAGTTCAGCCGAGACCTTGTATCCGAGTGCGCGAAAGTGATTGGCAAACTGCTGGGCGGGGTTTTCGTCGGGGAAGACTACGGTGAAGTCGATGTCGCGGGGGCGGGAGAGGTCGTTGCCTTGGGATTCTAGGCGTCGGAGGACGTCGCTGTTGGTGTCGGGTGGGTGGGGCATGGGGTTGGTTTTCTTTCGCCCTTTCAGAGCCGAGGAATTACCTAAGCAAAAGCAGGATCATAACTTACCAATCCCACTGTTCATTTTTGGACAGCTGCTTTTGCAAATGAACAACGAGGCTTCTGATCACCACTGTCAGTCACACAACTCTACCGCAGAATCAACAATTTAGGTTTGTCCGCGATATGGTCTTCCGCTTGCCATGTAACGGCTGTGGAAACTCTGACCATGCCTGCCGAACCTTCAACGCAACTTGCATCCGCGCGGCTGCTGGTGGCCGATGACCAGCCCCACATCCTCGCTGCGCTGGAAATTCTTCTGCACGGCGAAGGTTATCAGACCGACCGCGCCGTCAATCCTGAGAACGTGCTTCAGGCACTGCAAGCGCAGAAGTTCGATGTAGTCCTGATGGACCTCAATTACACGCGCGACACCACCGGCGGCGCGGAAGGGCTGGAACTGGTGTCGCGGATTCGTGCCATGAACCAGGCCATTCCGCTGGTGGTAATGACCGCGTGGGGAAATGTTGATCTCGCAGTCGAAGCCATGCGGCGTGGCGCCTCCGATTTTGTACAGAAGCCCTGGAACAATACAGAACTGTTGAAAAAAGTCCAGGAGCAGGTAGAGCGCTGCCGCACCTTGCGCAGCCTACAGCGGCGGCAGGAAGAAGAATCTTCAGAAGCAAAAGAAATTCAAAAAAGCTTGCTGCCCAGTGCGCTCCCGCAAATCGCCGGCTATGACATTTCCGCCATCTCGCAGCCACGGCATTGCATCGGCGGCGATTACTACAACATCGTTCCGGTCAGCGGTACGCGGACGGCGTTTTGCATTGCCGACGCGGCCGGGAAGGGCTTAGGCGGAGCTCTGCTAATGTCCAACCTTCAGGCATCACTAAAGCCGCTCATTGGTGAAGACATCGAACCTCGTGAACTGTGCCGCCGGCTGAACCGCACGCTTTGCGAAATCATGCCGGAGAGCAAGTTCATTTCACTCTTCTATGGAGTGCTCGACAGTCGCAACAACCGGCTTACCTATTGCAATGCCGGTCACAATCCTCCGCTGCTGGTGCGCGCCGATGGCAGTTCGAAAGAACTGAAGAGTTCCGGAGCAATCTTAGGGCGTTTTCCTCATTGGCAGTACGCGCAAGCGAGTATCGAGTTAAATCAAGGAGACACGCTGCTTCTGTTTACCGATGGCGTGGTTGAAGCCTGCGACGGCCGCAACGAGCCATTCGGCGAACGAAGGGTTTTACAGATCATGCGAGACATGAAGAATGGCGCTTCCAGCGCTTTACAGGCAACCTTGTTGAAGGCGGTCTCAGAGCACTGCGGAGAACAATTTCAGGATGATGTGACCATGATTGTGTTGCGCTCTGTCAAAAGTCCGCCAGCTCCGGCACGCTGAAAAACGGAATTCGCGTCGGCGCCGCGTCCCCCAGGCCGTGCAGCCCGCCTAAATAAACCATGTGCTGGCCGTAGCGTTGGTTGATCTTGTCCACGGTGCTGCTCACGGTTTCACGCTTTGCATCATCGAAGAACCCCAAAGTGTGCAGCTCATCCGGAATCAGATCAAAGAGCCACACTCCCACGTGGACCGGAGCATGAGAAGGGCAGTCCTTCCACAACGCGCGGAAGTGGTCTTGCAAGGTCATGGTGTCGCGGCAGGTATGAATATTTCTGTGGGCGTTCCATCCGGAAGGGATAGCACTGTTCTGAATTTCTTTTCCCCAGTGGGTAAATGCGACGGTGACCCCGATCCCCCGCGCCCATAAATTGAGCCGCCGCAGCTTGGCCGCGGCATTGCTGAGCAGCTTTAATCCCACCA
>CAZETZ010000322.1:0-2760 GCA_964514735.1 uncultured Acidobacteriaceae bacterium
GCGCCTGCCGCGCCGCGCGATGCACGGTTCGAGTCCGCGAAAATGGCGACGGCGAAATGGTCTTTGAAGCGCCCGATTGCGTCCTGGACCAGCGCACCCACGCCGCCGGCTCGCCCGGCCCGTTGGAGATTCATTCCGCCGACGGCAAATTGCGCATCTCAGGCACTGGCTTCCTTTGGCGTCAGGCGGCGACCAATTCCAGCCTCACCATTTCGAACAACATCGAAACCGTTCTCCAGCGGGAATTGCTGGCCCAGTCCGCCCCGGCGGGGATCGCCTCAACCAATTCCGTCACCAATTCGCCGCCCGGCACAAATCAGCCCGTTCACATCCGTTCCGACGAATTCTTTTTCGATCGCAACGCCAATCTCATCATCTACCGCCGGAATATTCACGTGGAGGACGACCGGATGGAACTGACGTGTGATGTTCTGACCATCCAGCGCGCAACCACGGGAGCCATCGAAAATATCACCGCGGACCGCAACGTCGTCATCGTCAACAAAGGCACCGGCGGACGCACCACCGGAGATCATGCCGTCTATAAGGCGGAAGGGGATCTCCAGTTGGTCACTCTGACCGGCAACCCCCACTGGCAGGATGGGTCGCGCGAAGGAACCGCCAAATCCTTTGTTTTTGACCGCTCGCACAACACCTTCCGCGCCGTCGGCGACGCCTTCCTGAAACTGCGGCGCGATGCCTTTGGCGAATCCGGTTTCTCATTGGCGGCGCAACCGGCCGCTACCACGAACGCGCCGGGCAGCGCGACCAACTTTGTGGAAATTCATTCCGACGCCATGACTTTTCAACTGTCCGCCACGAACGGACCGCAAAGCATCACCGCTGAAACCAATGTGGTCATCCTTGATCCCGCGGGAAGGAGCCGTGCTTCCGCTGACCGCGCCGTTTTCTCTGAAGCGGCCGGCGTGCTGGAGTTGACCGGCAGGGCGGAGTGGGCGGCGGACCAGCGCCTCGCCCGCGGTGAGTTTCTCAGCTTTGATCAGAAAAAACGGACGTTCACCTCTCGCACCAATGCCTGGCTCAAATTGCCGGACGCTGCGCTCGGACCATCCGCCACTTTTGGATCATCGGACCCTGGAATAACGAAAGCCGCCACAAATCGATTCATTCAGGTTCTTTCCGATTCTTATGACTACCGGGGCGAATCGCTGACTTTTCTCGGCCCCGTGAAGGAGGCTTACCTGGAGGGAGAAACTGTGCTTGGCACGTTGGATTGCGGCACCCTGACAGTCGGCTTCAGCAGCAACATTCTTAAAAACATTGTCGCCGACACAGATGTCCGTGCCCGGCAGCTTCCCGCGACGAATTCCCCGGCCAGAACGGTCCAAAAAGACCTCCGCTGCGATCCCTTGCAAGTCGCGATGCGAACCAACGGACTCGTCAGCGAAATTCTGGCGGAGGGCAATGTCACCGTCAGCCAGACTGAAACAAGACGAAACGACGCCAGGCCCGTCGTCCTCACCCTCAATTCCGGAACCCTGACCGCGCTCTTCAGGCCGGATACAAACATGGTTGACAATATCGTTGCCGAACGGAATGTGGTCATTACGCGCGAAGATGGGACGGCGCGCGGCGCGAAGATGATATATACCGCGACAAATAATCTCGCCACTTTGACCGGCGACCCCAGGGTGGAAACGGCGCAGGGGGAGTTGACGGCCGGGGATGCCATCGTTTATGACCGCGTGACGGGCCGCACGAAAGCCCTCGGCAATCCCGGTTTTAAATCCAGGCCCGGCGCCCTGGGCAAAACCAATCTGCCGTCCGCGCCGGAACAGTCGGCGAGATGACGCGATTTATCATGAGCACACCGCAAACAGCCGCCTCGAGTCCGGTCGCGAAACCACCGGCGGACACGCTGCTCACCACCGGGAACCTGGTGAAGGAGTACCGCCACCGGCGCGTGGTCAACGATGTTTCCATCCATGTGCGCGCCGGGGAAATCGTCGGCCTCCTCGGCCCCAACGGCGCCGGTAAAACCACCACCTTTAACATCGTGGTCGGTGTCGTCAAACCGGATGCCGGGGCGGTGAAATTTTTGGACCGGGACATGACCCGTCTGGCCATGCACCAGCGCGCTCGCCTGGGCATCGGTTATTTGACGCAGGAACCGTCCGTCTTTCGCAAGCTGTCGGTGGAACAAAACATCATGGCCATTTTGGAAACGTGCAAAATGGGCCACGCTGAGCGCGAAGTCCGGCTCAAATATCTCCTCGACGAACTGGAACTGGCGCCGCTGGCCAAAAGCAAGGCCTATCAACTCAGCGGCGGCGAGAAACGCCGGCTGGAAATCACCCGCGCCCTGGTCACCAGCCCCAAACTGCTCCTGCTGGACGAGCCGTTCAGTGGCATTGATCCCATCGCCGTCTATGAGGTCCAGAAAATCGTGCGCCGGCTCAAGGAACGTGGTCTGGGAATTCTGATCACCGACCACAACGTGCGGGAGACGTTGAAATTGATCGATCGCGGTTACATCATTCACAAAGGGCAGGTTCTGGTGGAAGGAAGTTCGGAATTTCTCGCCAACGACCCCAAGGCGCGGGAAATCTACCTCGGCCCGGAGTTTAACATCTAACCGCAAATTGCCGCTGGTTTTTCGCCGGGAATCAGGCGTATGATGAACCATAAGGTCAGGAACATGAATGCAACGATTCCAGGGTTTTGTCCGGCTGCTTTCAATGCCCGATTTAATCCCCCCATGCCATGCAACGTTCTTTCATAACGGTTAACCGTTTTCAC
>CAZETZ010000323.1:0-2756 GCA_964514735.1 uncultured Acidobacteriaceae bacterium
CAAGCTTTGCCGACGGCGGAGACGACGTCTTGCGGCGCGTTGCCCGACGGGTAGGCGCGGGAGACCATACGCGAGAAAAGCGCGGCCCGGCTGGCCCACTCGATGACGCCTGCCGATTGCGGCGGCGGCGGAGGCGGGAGCGCGGCCGGCACATCTTGCTGCGCGCCCACGTCCCACTGCTGCGACGGGAGCGAACGCTGCAGCGCTTTCAGCTCTTCCTGCAGATGGTGGGCGTCCTGGAAGCGTTTGCGGATGTCCTTTTCGAGCAGGCGCAGCGTGATCGCTTCGGCGGCGGGATTGACGTCGGCGCGGATCGTTCGCGGCTTGGGCGGCTGACCGGTGCGCTGCAGCTCGAGCAGGGTTTCGCGGTCGTTGGAGCGGAAGGGGAGCTGGCCGGTGAGCATCTCGAAGAAGAGAACGCCCATCGCATAGAGGTCGGACTGGGGGCCGGCGTCTTCGCCGCGGGCTTGTTCGGGCGACATGTACTCGGGCGTTCCAAACACCGCGCCCTTGGGCGCGAGGCGCGGATCGCGCGCCAGGCCGGCCAAGCCGAAGTCGAGGATCTTGACGAAGTCTTTGCGGCCGCCGCGCACGGTGAGAAGGATGTTGTCGCTCTTGAGATCGCGGTGGACGACGCCGAGGTCGTGGGCGCGCGCGAGGGCGGCGCACATTTGCTCGAGGATGTCGACGCCGCGCGAGAGCGGCATGGGCCCGCGCGAAAGCTCGGTCGCCAGCGCGGTGCCGACGAGGTACTCCATCACGAGATAGAGCTCGCCGTCTTCCGTCTCGCCGATGTCGTGGATGTCGATGATGTGCGCGTGGTCGACGCGGTTGGCGGCGCGCGCCTCGCGCAACATCCACGCGCGAAGGTGCGTCTCCCCGCGGAGGTCGGGACGGATGAGCTTCAGGGCGACGACGCGCTCGATGAGCACGTGTCGGGCCCGATAGACGACACCCATTCCACCTTCGCCGAGCCGCGCTTCGAGCCTGTATCGCCCGGCGACGACCTTGCCGAGCATCGGGTCGTTCGACCCGGTCGTGCGTGCTGCGCCCCCTTTCGCAACCACTTGTGCCATGCTCCTTTGCGCGACTCCCCCGCGCCTCCACGGCTTTTCCGACAGCAACATCCAGCCTAACAGCCAGAAGCGAGCAGGGGAAGAGAGCACGCGCCGCTTTTCCGGGGCGAAATCGCCTTCGCTGCCGAGCACATGCGAGGCGAATGTAGCGAAACGTCGGCCCGCGAAGGGCGCGGCGATGTCGTGGCGCGGGGCGCTTCCACGTCCCCGTGCCGAGCCGTCATCCTCGCGGAAGGTGCACCGCCTGCGGCAGAAGAGGCCGCGCGGCGGGCAAGCGCAGCACGAAGCGCGCGCCGCCGCCCGGCGCATCCTCCGCGGTCAGCGTCCCCCCGTGCCGCGCCGCGATCTGCGCCGAGATCGACAAGCCGAGGCCCGTGCCCTGCCCGGCCGGCTTGGTCGTAAAAAACGGCTCGAAAATCCGCCCTCGCAGCGAGGCGGGCACGCCCGGACCGTTGTCCTCGATCGCGATCTCGACGCCCGCCGCGGTCGCCGAGGTGATCACGCGGATCGTCGCATCGGGCCGCCCTGCCAGAGCGGACAACGCGTTGGTCAAGAGATTCAAGAAAATCTGGTTCACTTCGTCGGCGCGCACCAGCATCTCCGGCAGATCGCCGTAGCGCTTGTCCACCGACACCCCGCCGTGGCGCAGGTGCGTGCCCAAAAGCGACAGCGCCTCGTCGAGCCCCGCGTGCAGATCGCTCGGTGCCCCGTCGGCCGACGTGCGCGAGAAATGCAAAAGCTGGCGCACGATGCGCACCGCGCGGTCGGTGCTGCGATGAATGACGTCGGCCATTCCGCGCAAGTCCTCGATCGTGGCTTCGAGGTTCACCTCATTGCACACGCGCTCGAGCTCCTTCTTCCTTTCCGGCAAAAGGTCCGCGCCCGCGTCGCGATAAGCGGCCAGCACGCGCAGCGTCTCTTCGATCCGTTCGTCGAGCGATTGCACCGAACCGGCGATGGCGTTGAGCGGATTGTTGATCTCGTGGGCCACGCCGGCCACCAGTTGGCCGAGGCTCGCCATTTTCTCTCGATGGAAGAGCGCGGCCTCTGCTTCTTTCAGCTCGGAGAGCGCGCGGCTGAGCGCCGTCGTGCGCGCCGCGACTTTTTCTTCGAGCCCCGCGCGCTCCGCTTCCAGCTCGGCGATGGCGGCGCCGAGCGTGCGGCGCATGCGCTCGATGCTTTGCCCCAGCCGGGTCACCTCGACCGGCCCATCGACGAAGGGAACGACGGCCGCGAGATCCCCGCGTCCCACCCGGTCGGCGGCTTCCGCCAGCGCGCTCATCGGCCGCGAGAGCTCGCGTGCCGCACCGGCGATGACGCCGCCGGCGAGGAGCACCAACAAGACGAACGACCCCACCACCGCCAGCACCACTTTGATGTCGGACCCGAGCGCGCCCACCAGCGTCCGATAGAGGCCGAGCGACGAGAAGAGCGACAGCGCGCAGCTGAAGACGAGCGGCAGCCCGAAATCGAGCAACATGCGTTGCCGCAAGCTTCCGGCGCGATCGCCGGGAATGGCGGCGGCGAACCGGCGCAGCTCGTCCACCGCCGGCGCGAGAATGGAGAGGTGCCACGCGCGCTGATAAAACGAAATGCCCCAGGCGAAGAGCAGTCCGATGGCGACGACGATGGCCGCGTCCATCGGCGTCCAACCGAACAGCGCGCGGAACCCGAAGGCGC
>CAZETZ010000324.1:0-2748 GCA_964514735.1 uncultured Acidobacteriaceae bacterium
GAATGGCGTCCCGGCTGCGGTTACGACCACGCTGACGCGCCCCCAGTATTGGAAGCAGATTTTTAGTTGACGTTGCTGGATGGATGGTTGACGATTGTGTTGTACGCCAAGTTTACCAGTCATCTTCAATTGTCTTAATCACTGGGCCGTCGACTAATGGTAGGTTGAGCCGTTTAGCAGGCGTGAGCGACCGCGAAGCGGTGCGGGAGCCTGCTGGCGAAATCCTGAGCGTTTTGGTGCGAAGGATCTCACTGCCTGAAAGTTGACGAAACGATGTTCAGTTACTGGGCCGTCGACTAATGGTAGGTCAAGTGCCTTTGGAGCACTTTGTCTAGGTTCGAATCCTAGCGGCCCAGCCAAAAATAGCTTTTAGCTCTTGGCTTGGAGCATGTAAATCCACGTTTGAGCTAAAGGCTAAGAGCTAATAGCTAAAGGCTGGGTTAAATGGCTACTCTTGCGACCACGACGGAAAAAAAGACGCACGTGAACGCTGACGAGAAACCAGAACGCAAGCCGCATCGTCCACGCGTGGACGATAAGTTCAAGATTTTTTGCGGCACGGCGAACGAAGCGCTGGCCGATGAAGTTTGTGCTTTTCTCGGCATGGCGCGCGGGCAGGCGCACATTACTCGCTTTAAAGACGGCGAGGTGTACCTGCAAATTCAGGAGAACGTTCGCGGAGCCGATGTTTTTGTCATTCAGCCCACATGCCGTCCGGTCGATGAGCATTTAATGGAGCTGTTGCTGATGATTGACGCGCTGAAACGTGCGTCAGCGCGGCGGATTACGGCGGTGATTCCGTATTTTGGTTACGCGCGGCAGGACCGGAAAGACAAGCCTCGGGTGCCGATTTCCTCGAAGCTGGTGGCGGACCTGCTTACGACCGCCGGTGCGGACCGGGCTTTGATTGTGGATTTGCACGCGCCGCAGTTACAGGGATTTTTCAATATTCCGGTGGACCATTTGTTTGCGTCGCCGGTGCTGGTGGACCACTTCAAGAAGATGAATCTGCCGAACCTTACAGTGGTTTCGCCGGATGCGGGTGGCGTGGAGCGCGCGCGTTTCTTCGCCAAGAAGATGGATGCGGCGCTGGCCATCGTAGATAAGCGCCGTACCGATGTAAACGTCGCGGAAGTGATGCACGTTATCGGCGACGTCACCGGGCGTACTTGTTTGGTGATTGACGATTTGATTGATACCGCCGGGACGCTGGTGAAAACCGCCAGTGCTTTGAAAGAGAACGGCGCGACGGCGGTTTATGCGTGTTGTTCGCATCCGGTATTTTCCGGCGCGGCGGTGGAAAACATTTCGAAGTCATGCCTGACCAAAGTGGTGGTGACCAACACCATTCCTTTGAGCGAGGCGGCTGAGAGAGAACCGAAGATTGAGAAGCTTACGATTGCGGGTCTGCTGGGGCGGGCGGTCCAGTCCATCCACGAAGAGACCTCGGTCAGCAAGTTATTTTTGTAGAGGAATAAATTATGGCTACTGCAACTCCTAGCAATGTGTTGGATGCGCAAGCGCGCACTCCTGGAAATAAAAACGCCGCGCGGCGTGTGCGGGTCGCCGGCAAAGTCCCTGCTGTGGTTTACGGCGCGGGCAAAGATGCGGTTTCCGTTGCCGTCGATCCGCGGCAGGTGAAAGCCATCCTGCACTCAAAAACCGGTCACAACACCATTTTTGATCTAGCTCTCGATGGCGAAAAGACCAAAGCCATGATCGTGGACTGGCAGTATGAGCCGATCAAGGGCGCGTTGCTACACATCGATCTGAAGCGCATCGCCATGGACAAGAAGCTGGTCGTCGCTGTGCCGATCATTCTTAAAGGCGAAGCGGCTGGGGTGAAGACCGAAGGCGGCATTTTGGAGCAAATGCTGCGTGAAGTTGAGCTTGAGTGCTTGCCCGGTGACATTCCGGCTTCGATTGAAGCCGATGTTAGCGAACTAGTCTTCGGCAAAGTCATTCGCGTGGAAGATTTGCCGCAGAGCGACAAGTACAAATTTGTCACTGAGGCGAACCAGCCCGTGGCCCACATCACGACGGTGAAAGAAGAAGTGGTTGCGACTCCCGAAGCTGTTGCCGCGGATGCTGCCGCTGCCCCGGCTGAGCCCGAAGTTATTAAGAAGGGTAAACAGGAGACTGAGGGGGAAGCGGCCGAGTCCCCTGCGGAGAAGCCCGAGAAGAAAGAGAAGAAGTAATTTGCTTGTGTGGGGACGGGCGCCTCGCCCGTCCGCCGAGCGAAGCTCGGAATTACCACTGAAGTTGAGGATAGTGATACGGCGTGAAACTGATCGTCGGTTTGGGAAATCCCGGAATCGAGTATCAGTACTCGCCGCATAATCTGGGCTTCGAAGTGATCGATTGCCTGGCGAATGAATGTGGAGTGGAAGTCCGCAACCGGCTGGGGAAAGCGTTGACCGCACGCGCGGAAATTGCTTCTGAACCGGTATTGTTAGCAAAGCCTGAGACGTTCATGAATCTGAGCGGGCTCTCGGTGGCCGAGCTGATGGGAAAGCTCGAGATCAAGCCTGAAGCTGATCTCATCGTGATTTACGACGAGCTGGATTTGCCGTTGGGAACGTTGCGCATCCGCGAACGCGGAAGTTCAGCCGGGCACAACGGGATGAAGTCCATTATTCAGTCTCTGGGGACGCAGGAGTTTTTGCGGGTCCGTATGGGGATCGCGCCGGAGACGAAAATTTTGAAGCCGTTTCGCAAGGCGTTGCACAAGACAGTAGACGAGATGAT
>CAZETZ010000325.1:0-2747 GCA_964514735.1 uncultured Acidobacteriaceae bacterium
AGGCGGAAGGCCGGCACGAAAAAGCTGTGGATCACGTCCTGCGAGGTCATGATCAGCTTGATGTCGCGGCCCACCGGCACATGCAGCTCGTTGATCTCGCGCTGCCCTTCTTCATGCTGGAGCTTCCACATCCACTGCTTGGCCACCACATAAATTTCGGTGGCGCCACGCGGGGGCCTCCGCTCCTGAAAGAAAATCCATGCGCCCCAGCCAAAGATAACGATGAAAACTCCCAGCGGGATGACTGACCAGAGAATCTCCAGCGGGGTCGAGCCTTCAATCTGCTCCGCATGTTCTCCCGGACGCCGCCGGTAACGCGCCGCAAACACCAGGATGAGCGTATAAATCAGCCCGCACATCAGCGCCGAGATCAGGACCAGGAACACGTAGAGCGCATCTACATTCCCCGCCAGGGTCGAGGCCCGCTGCGGCCACAATGGAAAATTATCGAACATTTACCTGCCCTGTTCTCCCGCCGGCTTGTACCGGAACATCACGATCACAAACGATCCCAACACCACCATGGTGAGCGCCGCCGCCAGCCGCAGCACATTGGCGATAATCGGCCCGTATTTTCCGGTCGCGGGATCGTAGTGATAGCAGTACAGCAGCACCTGGTCCACCACGCCGCCGATCTTGTTCTGCGAAGCTTCCACCAATCCGAGCCGCAAATCCTTGGGGGGAAACTCAACCCCGTAGAAGTAGCGGGAAACCTTGCCCTCGGGAGTCAGAATCATGATGGCGGTGGCATGCGCGTACTGTTGCGTCTTGGCATCGAACTGGTAATCGAAGCCCACGCTGCGGGTCAGCGCCTCAATGTTCGCCTGGTCTCCGGTCAGAAAATGCCAGCCCGCCGCCGCTCCCGGCCGGCGATAACG
The DNA here is from genome assembly GCA_964514735.1 of uncultured Acidobacteriaceae bacterium. GTDB lineage: Bacteria > Acidobacteriota > Terriglobia > Terriglobales > Acidobacteriaceae > CAWBXL01. Next base: position 879 of record CAZETZ010000325.1, read on the forward strand.
CTGCAAAAACGTCTGCTTCTTCGCGCTGGCCATTTCCGGCGTCTCGCGCGGATCGAAGCTCACGGTGATGACATCGAAGTCCTTGCCAATATCGAAACTCACCAGTGTCAGCGCCCCGGTCAGCCCGCTCAGAACTTCTCCGCAAAGCATCGGACACTGGTAATACACCAAGTTGAGGACCACCGGCTTCTTGCCGAAGTATTCGCCTAAATGCACCGGCTTGCCGGTCTCATCGCGAAAGCTCAGCGAAAGCGGCACTTGCGAACCGAGCTTCTGCTCGATCGCAACCTGGGTCAGCGCCGGAGGACGCTGCGTAGGCGGAGGCGTGCTCATGGTCCCCATGCCGCCGCCGGAATACATCTGCGCCACTGCCAGCCGGCAAAAGAAAACCGCCGCCACCAAAAACCGAAATGTGAAACTACTCTTCATAACGCTGAGAACCGCCAACCGGGAACTGAAAACTGAAAATCCAACCTACCAGTGCAGCTCACTGGGCCCCGCCCTTCTTGCTCGCGCCAGTATTAGCAGCATTTTTCGGCAGTATCGGCAATCCGCGCTGTGCAACCAGCTCCATCGCGCGCGTGATCGGAATGCGCACCACCCCCGGTTTTCCTTCCACCGGACCGTATGTGCTGAGTATGGTGTCTTGTGCTATCCGGTCTTTCAATAAATCCTCACCCTCGGCTTTTTCTAACTGCGGTTTAGGAAATTCAGCTTCAATCTCGTCATCGAATTGCTTCTTAGTGGCATACCGCGAATCAGGCACGATCTTCGTAGCCAGCGGATTTTGTGCCGGCTCGCTGGAGTCAGCCACCCGGTCCATCACCTTGTAGACCCCGACCACCAATAGCGCCACCACCAGACAGACCACCGCCAGCCCAATCAACGCGATAAATATCGGACGCAACGACAGGTCCTGCTGCTCATAATCCGCCTGGGCCGAGTCGTGGTGATGGTGCCTGGTTTCGTTACTCATGCGCCGGCTCCAGGACTTCCTTGGCAAATGGATCATAGGCCGGCACCAGCGGCATCGCCGCCAGATTGCGGCAGAAATACCACAGCCACAATCCACCCATGGCAATCGGCACCACAATTTCCGCCATAGTCACATGAAAGGTGGTGGAAAAATTCGGCTCGATGATCCAGTACAAATCCACCCAGCGCATCAACATCACCCAAACTGCCAGCCACACAAGTTTGGTAATGTCACGCTTGAATGGCCGTGAAAGTAAGAACACAAATGGCACGGCAAACTGGCCAATCACCAGCACCAGTCCGACAAAGCCCCACCCGCCATTCAACCGCCGGATGTACCAGGTAATCTCGTCCGGCAAGTTGCCGGCCCAGATGATGAGCCACCGCGAAAAGCTGAAGTAGGCCCATACCATGATGAAAGCCAGCAGGAATTTGCCGTGATCATTCACGTGTTCCGGATTCAATAACTCCGACATTGGCTTGTAACGGAACAAAATGCGCTCGATCACAATCGCGAAGCACAGCGCGGAAAGCAGCTGCCCGATCAGGATCAGCAGCCCGTAGATAGTGGAAATCCAGCTAGGATCGAGCGACATCACCCAGTCAATCGCGGCAAAGGAAATGGTGAAAGCGTAAAGCAAAATCCCCGGCCCGCTGACTGCTTTGAAACGGAGCGTGTGGTCCGGCGCGCTGGGGCTGTCCTGCTCTCGCGACCACTTGGTCAGGAAAAACGAAATTAAATTCCAAACCAGAAAATAAAGAGCAGCCCGTGCAATAAATCCCGGCCAGTTGAGATACGTCCGAGTGATCTGCTGCAAGTGCGCATTCGCGACAACTTTCACCCGATCCAGCCAGACAAAAAGATGATGATGCCCGAGATAAACTTCGACGCCA
>CAZETZ010000326.1:0-2724 GCA_964514735.1 uncultured Acidobacteriaceae bacterium
GGGGGAATTTGAATGTCTTGGACCGAGGCACGGACGGGGGTGGTCCGGTCCAGGACAACATCCACTCCAATCGCGGGTGAAATGGACGATTTCAAAACCGGCAGTTCCGCCCGCACACGGTCCACCGTGCCGATAATGTTCGCCCCAGGCTGGCGGAACACAATCAGCAGGACGGCAGGCTTACCCTCGGCCAATCCAATGACCCTGGTGTCTTCGACCGAGTCCTGCACATCCGCCACATCGCCCAGGCGGACCACTGCGCCCTTATTTTGCGAGACGATCAATTTCCGATATTGCTCGGCGCGGAACAGTTGGTCGTTGGCGTGAATCGTCCAGGAATCGGTGGCATCGGCCACCTCACCCTTGGGCCGGTTCGCGTTGGCCGCGCCCAACGCGGCGCGGACCGTGTCCAGCCCCACGCCAAGTTTGTTCAGCAGGGTGGGATTCACTTCGGCGCGGACTGCCGGGCGCGCCGCGCCGCCAACAAACACCTGACCCACCCCCTCCACCTGGGAGAGTTTCTGCGCGAGGATGGAATCGGCCGCGTCGTACATGTCGGGGACGGTGATGATGTCGGAAGTCAGCGCCAGGATCAGAATGGGCGCGTCCGCCGGGTTCGCTTTGTGGTACGTGGGATTGCCGGGAAGGTTGGCGGGAAGCTGGCTGCGCGCGGCATTGATGGCGGCCTGAACATCGCGGCCAGCGGCGTCGATGTTGCGGTTGAGTTCGAATTGCAGGGTAATGTTGGTGGAACCCTGCTGGCTGCTGGAGGTCATCTGGTTGACACCGGCAATGCGCCCAAACTGGCGCTCCAACGGAGTTGCCACTGCCGAGGCCATGGTTTCGGGGCTGGCGCCCGGCAAACCCGCCTGGACCTGGATCACGGGAAATTCCACCTGAGGCAGCGGCGCCACGGGAAGAAAATTGAAAGCCAGCCCGCCAGCCATCAATACCGCGATTGCCAACAGCGAGGTGCCAATGGGCCGCCGGATAAATGGCGCGGAAACATTCATGGTCAGTCCGCGGAAGCGTTTCCTTCCGCTGGAATTTCTATGCGATTGCCGATGCGGAAACGCTCAAACCGTTGGGCCAGACGATCGAACCAGAGGTAAACCACCGGGGTCGTGTAAAGGGTCAGCAGTTGACTCAGCAGCAACCCACCGACAATCGTGATGCCCAGCGGATGGCGCAGTTCCGACCCGGTGCCTCTCCCCAACGCCAGCGGCAAGCCGCCCAGCAGCGCCGCCATGGTGGTCATCATGATGGGACGGAAACGCAGAAGGCAGGCTTGAAAGATGGCTTCCTCCGGTTCCTTGCGCTCGACCCGTTCGGCTTCCAGCGCAAAGTCAATCATCATGATCGCGTTCTTCTTCACGATTCCGATCAGCAGAATAATTCCAATCAAGGCGACCACGCCCAGGTCATTCCCGGTGATCAACAAAGCCAGAATCGCCCCCACGCCGGCAGACGGAAGAGTGGAGAGAATCGTGATGGGGTGGATGTAGCTCTCATACAAAACTCCCAGCACGATATACACGGTAATGATCGCCGCCAGAATCAGCCACGGTTCCGAGGAAAGCGACTTGCGGAAGGCGGCCGCGGTCCCCTGAAAGCTGGTATGCACGCTGGGGGGAAGATGAATGTCCTGTTCGGCCTGGTCGATGGCTTTGGTCGCATCGCCCAGCGAAGCTCCCGGCGCCAAATTGAAGGACAAGGTAACCACCGGGAACTGTCCCTGGTGGTTGATGGCCAGCGCGGTATTGGTGGATTCGAAATGGCTGAATGCAGAGAGCGGGACCTGGGTCCCGGTGTTGGATTTCACGTAAACGTTCTTTAACGCATCCGGCCCCTGCTGGAATTGCGGGTCCACTTCGAGCACGACGTGATACTGATTGAGCTGCGTGAATATGGTGGATACCTGACGCTGGCCGAAGGAGTCGTACAAAGTATCGTCAATCGCCTGCGGAAGAATCCCCAGCCGCGACGCGGTATCGCGATCGATCACCAGGTTCGCTTCCAGTCCGTTGGTTTGTTGGTCGCTGGCCACATCGCGCATCTCCGGCAGGGCTTGAAGCTTGGCCAGCAGCTTCGGGGCAATCGTGGCCAGCTCCTGGGCGTCGGCGTCTTCCATGGAGTATTGATATTGCGTACGGCTGACGCGGTCTTCCACCGTCAAATCCTGGACAGGCTGCAAATACAACGTAATGCCCGCAACCTTGGCCACCTCCGGCTGCAATCGCCGGATTATGTCACTGGCGGAGGACTTGCGTTGATCGCGCGGCTTCAAGTTGATCTGGATGCGCCCGCTGTTGGGAGTCGTATTGGTGCCGTCCACGCCGATGAAGGACGAGAGGCTCTCGACATCCTGGTCCTTGAGTATCACCCCGGCCAGTTCCAACTGGCGCTGCGAGATGGCGGTAAACGAAGCGCTCTGCGGCGCTTCAGATACGCCGAGGACCACTCCCGTGTCTTGCACCGGGAAGAAGCCCTTGGGAACGACAATGTAGAGGAACAGCGTCAACCCCAGGGTCCCCAGCGTGACCAGCAATGTGGCCGGCTGGTGCCGCAACACACATTTCAGCGTGCGCCCGTAAAATTCGATGACCCGGTTGTAGAAATTCTCGGAAGATCGATAAAAGCGCGATTGGTGCTCCGGACCGGGCCGCTTCAGGAGTTTGGCGCACATCATCGGGGTCAACGTCAGCGAAACCAGCGCCGACACCA
>CAZETZ010000327.1:0-2675 GCA_964514735.1 uncultured Acidobacteriaceae bacterium
TTCGACCCCGCGGAGGCAAAGAAGTGGATAGAAAAATATTTCTCCGCCATCCCCTCGGGTCCCCAGACCGCGCAGCCCGATTTGACCGAGCAGAAACAGGAGGAGGAAAAACACGCCACCAAGGTTGACCCGCTGGCCAAGCGGCCTGCGCTGGCCGTCGCTTATCACATGCCCGAACGTAACACTCCCGAATACTACGCCATGGGTTTGATCGATCAGTTGCTGGTGCAGGGGGACGACAGCCTGCTGTATCAGGAGCTGGTCAAGCGCCGCGCGTTCAGCGGCGAGGTCAATGGTGGAATCAATCTGCTGGGCAACATGTTTAATTACAGAGGCCCCATGCTGTGGATCGTTTCGCTGATTCACGACCGCGCCTCCAAGCCGGAGGACATTGTCAACGCGATGGAATCCGTGATCGCGCCGCTGCGCACCAAACCCGTGGACCAGGCGCTGCTGGGCCGCGCGTTGGTGAAGTTTCGGTCGAATCTGTATGACGACCTTGGGCGGCTCAATGGTTTTGGCCGCGCGGACATGCTGGCCAGCTTTGCCCTGTTTGACGACGATCCATCGCGCATCAACCAGATTGAAACGCAACTCCGCAAGGTGACCCCGGCGCTGATTCAGAAAACTGCCGCTGCGTATCTGGTGCCGCAGAACCGTAGCGTTCTCGTGGTCGAAACCACACCCGCCGGTCCGGCGGCAAACCAACCTGGCAACTAATCGGGAAAGCGAGGAGACTAGGATGAAAACCTGTAGAAAGATTTCAATCGCCATCGCTTTTCTGATGGCAACCGCTCTGTCCTTTGCCCAGGCGGTGGAAAAGCAAACGCCGCCGGCGGGAAGCGCGCCCATGCCGTTCAAGCTCCCCAGGATAGAAAAGTTCTCGCTTCCGAACGGCTTACAAGTCACGCTGGCCCCGTTTGGATCGATTCCGAAAGTCCTGCTTGATGTGACCGTGCGCGCCGGCAACTTGAATGAGTCGGCGTCACAGGTCTGGTTGGCCGATTTCACCGGTGAATTGATGAAGGAGGGCACGACCTCCCGCAGTTCGGAACAAGTCGCGCAGCAGGCCGCGGGAATGGGTGGAGCAGTGACGGTCAATGTAGGACCAGACGTCACCCAAATTCAAGGCGATGTGCTCTCGGAGTTTGGGCCGAAGATGGTGCAACTTTTGGCGGATGTAGTGGAGCATCCGCGATTGCCCGATTCTGAGGTGGCCCGCTTGAAACAGGATTTTCAGCGGCAGTTGAGTGTGCAGAAATCGCAGCCGCAGACCATGGCGCGCGAGCGCTTTTATCAGGCCCTTTACCCCGATCACCCTTACGGGCGGATTTTGTCCACTGAACCCATCATCAATTCATTCACCGCGGAGATGGCCAGGGAGTTTTACGATGACAATTTTGGGGCCGCGCGCACGCAAATCTATGTCGCTGGAAAGTTCGACCCAATCGCGGTGAAGGCAGCGATTACCCAAGCCTTCTCCTCGTGGAAGAAGGGAGCTGCTCCGTTGATCCGGGTCCCAACTACGGAGGCGAAGCACGAACTTGATGTTGTGGACCGGCCGGGCGCCGCCCAATCTACCGTCTACATCGGCTTGCCCGCCATTGGTCCCGGCAATTCCGACTTCATCCCCTTCCAGGTAATGAATACGCTGCTGGGCGGCTCGTTTGCGTCGCGGATTACCTCGAACATCCGCGAACAGAAGGGATACACCTACTCGCCAAGCAGTCAGATTTCTGTGCGCTATCGCGATGCCTTCTGGGTGGAAGTTGCCGATGTCACCACGGCGGTGACCGGCCCGTCGATCAAGGAAATCCTGTACGAGATTGACCGCCTGCAAAAAAATCCGCCTTCGGATGCGGAGTTGAACGGAATCAAGAATTACCTGGGCGGCCTCTTCGTGATTCAGAACTCCAGCCGGGCCGGCCTCATTGGTCGCCTGCAATACTCTGATCTACATCAACTCGGCGATGACTATCTGGAGACCTACGTCCAGAAGGTATTTGCGGTCACTCCCGAGCAGGTGCGGCAGGCAACCGCGAAGTATATTCCGTCTGACCGGTTGACGATGGTGCTGGTTGGCGACAAAGCCAAGATCGCCGATCAGATCGCCGCTTACGAAAAAACCGGGAGTGGCGGGAATTAGCGGAAAGATGTTTCCCTCGTCGGGCGCGAAAAAAGGGGAGCGTGGGGGCTCCCCTCTGTTGAATACAGGGCCGAAGGCGGATTTACTTCACCCTGCTTGCAACATCGGTTTGGCTGTTTGCATCGCCAATTTCCAGAACATACTTTTTGCCGCTTACTTGAATTTGGGAAAGTGCGCGTGAGCCGTCCGGATTGTCCTTGACCACAGTGGCGCCGCTTACCGCCACCTTCGGCAAATCCACCAGGCGGGCCGGTGTCTTGACCAGGAGCTGTTTACCTTTGGACACGCTCAGGTCGACGTTCTTGTCCTGATCGTCCCAGGTCACGGTGTATTTGCCGGCGGACAATGCTTTTCCGCCCACCACTGCGTCTCTGGTAAGTTCCAAGGATGCCTTGTTTGCTGCTGCGAACGCAGTGGTTGCGAACAGCATGGCCATCGCCAACAGTGCGGAAATCTTCGAAGCCTTCATACCTTCTCCTTATTTTCCCCGAAGCGTCGGGACGGATTAGGCGGCTGTTCGCGCCTTCAC
>CAZETZ010000328.1:0-2671 GCA_964514735.1 uncultured Acidobacteriaceae bacterium
GGGCTATGCCCGTCAGGTCGCGCGTGCGGGCACTCCGTTAGGCAAAGGCATTGCCGAGTTTCCAAGCATTCAATTCCAGATCGCCCAAATGGCTACCGAAATCGAAGCGGCCCGGCTCATGGTTTACAACGCTGCGCGCATGAAGGATGCTGGCATCCCATTTGTAAAGGAAGCCGCTATGGTGAAGCTGTTCTCCTCTCAGGTGGCCGAGCGCGTGACCTCCCTGGCCATTGAGATTTACGGCGGATACGGTTTCACTAAAGATTATCCAGTCGAGAAGTACTGGCGCGACGCTAAGATCGGGAAAATTTACGAAGGCACATCGAATATGCAGTTGGCCACCATTGCCAAGCTGGTGCTGGGCAAGTAGGCCCTTCCCGGCAAATTCAAGACACTCCAGTAACAACACCCGGTTACCCATAATATGCAGCAAGTTGCATTCGACTGCTTCCTCAAGCCAGGCCAATTTCAATCTAACTATAATATTTGCAATGGCTTAGACGTAACATTACCAATGGTTCCCAAGCTGCTTTTCCTAGGGCACCCGCGGTTTTGGGGTATGAGGAGTGCCACTTGCTGACTGTCGCGCTGGAAAGCACTGAAACACAGAAGAAGCACACGATGCTCCCGGTTTTGGTGGTCCTGTTCCTGGTCTCTTATGGACTTTTGACCCTTCTGGTGGTGGAGCAAAACCGCACCATCACCGCTCAGCGGTCTCTGATTCAGCAGATCATGGGAGACAGCTTCGAGCTGAACAAATTGAAAGCGCAGATGCGCGCGCAGCACCCAGGCACGCGTGGCCAAGCTCAGGCGGGCCAGGCAACTGGTCCTGAGAAATCGCGGAAGCTGGTCCCGTTGAAGCCGCCCAAGAATGCGGCAGATACGCCGGATGTCCGCCGGACTCCCGTCTCCATTTAGGTTCGTTCGCCCAGGTTGGTCCTGACAATTTTATGAAAGTCTTGGCAGGGTTCTTACTGTCGTTGTCTCTCCCCGTGATGCAGGTTGCGCCCAAGCTGCCCGCCCCCGTGGAACATCATCTAGCCAAACAGGCGCGCCACCATGGTTCGTGGTACTTCGCGGAGAACGGACACGCCGTCTTCTGCTATGGCCCGGTCCTGCTGGTCCCAGTGAACGAACGCGGAATCCAGCGGGTGGCAACTTTTTGCCGCGATGGCCAAACCATGGTCCCGTTGAAAGACTAGCCACAGGATTACTTTCCCCACGCCCCTGAGCATTGCGAGTATCCTGATGGTCCTGTAGACCCCGAACAACCTGACTCCGCTGGTTATTCCGAGCGCAGCTTTATCGCGCGAACATCGGCCGGTCGGTCCTTCGAGAACCTATAATCACTTCCATGCCCAAGTTCGAGAAACACATCTTCGTCTGCACCAATCAGCGGGAACCCGGCTACCCGCGCGGCTGCTGCGATCCCGAAGGCAAAGCCGAAATGCAAGGGGTCCTCAAGCAGAAACTAGCCGTGCGGGGATTGAAAACCAAAGTGCGGGCGAATAAAGCCGGGTGTCTGGACCAGTGCGAGCACGGGCCGAATCTGGTGGTTTATCCCGAAGCGGTCTGGTATGGGCATGTAACGATGGCCGACCTCGACGAAATTATTGAATCTCATGTCATCGGAGGCAAACCAGTGGAAAGATTGATGCTGCCGGATGAGTGCCTGAACACCGCTGGCTGTGCCCACAGAAAACCCAAGTAACGATAAAGCATTCATTTTCCGCGTGACCCGTGTGGTAGGATATTCCTACCTAAGGAACCAACATGCCTACGCATGAGACGCCGCTTCGTTATCTGACCACTACCAAGATCGGCGAGAAGGGGCAGCTCACTGTCCCGAAACAGTTCCGCAAGGATTTAGGTCTAGCAACGGGCGCTCCTTTTGCTGTGTTGCGTCTGGGGGATGGCTTGATCCTTCTGCCAGAACAGCAACGTTTCGACCAACTATGTGAACAAATCAGTTCTGTGTTAACCGCCGCCGGCGCAACCCCAAACGATCTTCTCCATACTTTGACTGAAGCGCGAAAGCGCGTTTTTGAGCGCCGTTACGGCGCTGCAACTTCCGCCCCCCGCCGCCGCTCTCGCAATCATCGCGGCAAGTGACCCCGCCGCGCCGAATCCGGTTGTTCCTGGACTCCAATGTACTCACCGGTGGCATTGTCTCTCCATGGGGACTGGACAAGGCTGTGTTGTCATTGTGCGCAGCGCGGGTTTGCCGGTTGATATTAGCTGAAGTTGTCCGGGACGAAGTGGAAGAAAACCTACTGTTGCACGCCGGACGGCTGCCATCGCTTGATGCGGACAAGCTGATTGAAGATTACCGGCGTCTCATCAGGTTGACCAAGCCGGAGTTGGTCCCGTATCCGGGTAGGAATTTAGTTATTTCAAACCGGCATTTGATCCGTCATGCCGCCGACGTTCCCGTACTGCTCTCGGCCATGGCCAGTAAACCGGACTGGGTGTTGACTCACAACACAAAACATTTTACCCAAGCCGTAGCGCAAAGATCTGAGGTGCGGATTGCGACGCCCAAGGAGTTCTTTGAGACCTTGTCGTCGCTTTTGGGTTAATCGAAACGCATAACCTAAACCTTCAGGCTGGTAGGCCCGGCAGGGATTGAACCTGCAACCGCCGGATTAGAAATCCGATGCTCTATCCAATT
>CAZETZ010000329.1:0-2659 GCA_964514735.1 uncultured Acidobacteriaceae bacterium
CTGTCGCACGCTCTGGACTGTCAGCTCTTCCACCTGAATCCCATTGGTCATCATTGGAAGGACCTTCACCAGCACACAGGTGACGTCATCATGCTGCGGGGCGGCGCCGACGAAAGCGTCGAGGTTGGCCATGATGCGGCGTAGCAGCTCGTCGGGATGGGTTGCGGCTTCAACGTTCAGCATCTCCAGTAGTCGTGGTTCGCCGTACTCTTCCGTCGCGGAATTCTCCGCTTCTACCAGGCCGTCGGTGAATATGACCAACCAGTCTCCAGGCTGAAGGACCAGGGACCCGGCTGCATAGGCGGTCTCAGCCAGAATGCCCAAGGGAAGGCCTCCGTGGCTCAGCCGTTCGATCTCGCCGGAGGCGCGTTTCAAGATAGGCGCATTGTGGCCGGCGTTGATGTAGTTCAGTACGCGCGTCGTTGCATCGAACTCGGCGATGAAGGCTGTAGTGAAGCGCAGTCCCCCTTGACTGTTGGAGCATGCGTATTGATTCAGGCTGGTCACCAGCGTGGCCAGGGAGCATCCGGTAGCCGAGAGGGTTTTCAAGCTGGCTTGAAATGTCGCCATCAGCAAGGCCGCCGGAATGCTCTTCCCGGCGACATCCGCCACCGCCAGCAGGTAATGGGTTTCCGCGGAGTCCGCGGTCCGCGGGAACACATCATAGAAGTCTCCGGCCACAGTATTTGCCGGACGGGTGGCAAACGCCGTCTCCAGTCCTGGGACCTGCGGGGGTTTCGTGGGTAGAAGCCAGCCTTGGATGTCGCGGGCGATCTCCAGGTCGCGCTTCATGACCACCCGGTCGGCAACTTCCAGCATCAGTAACAGAAAGAGGAGGGCGGCAGCATGAAAGTGCAAGTCGATGGTGATGCCTTGCTGGTGCCCTGCCTTGTCGGTGTAGTGAAAGCCGATTCCGCCGAATATCCAAAGAAATACCGCAAGCAGCAACAGCACGCGGCGCGCGGGACTGAGTTTTTCCAGGATCGCCCAGGCAAATTCCTGGATGGTGTGCAAGACGTCGTGGCGCCGGCCGGCCTGCGGAGAGCGTGCATCGAAGTCGCGATGGTAAAAACGATAGGTGACCTGGGCGTCGGTCTTGAACTGCTTCCATAGTTGGCTGAGTTCCAAACCTTCCGTGATGCGCTCCCAAAATTTACCCAGCCATACGAATAATTCCGGTTCGCGGCGTTTGCCGCGAGAACTATCTTGGGGCGGTGGTGCGCCCGCCGGAGGGCTCCAATTCGTTGGCGGTGGGGGAGCGCTGGGAGGATGCTGGGGCATGGAGCGACCGGTTTTTCGCTGTCCCCCGGATTATAGTTCAGCTAGAACAATAACATTTGGGTCGCCGGCTGCCACACGGGCGGTTGTTCCCAGCGCTGGCTTTGGACCATGCCGTGCTTTCGCCGCAGTTTGTCCATCAGTTGGGAGATCCGCTGCCGATAGGTTTTCGGCAGGAAGGCGCGGTCTTGGTAGCGCTCTCGGTAGGCTTGCGCCAGGTGAGGGAATTCCTGCTCCAGAAACGGCATGAACACGGCGGCCGAGCACGGTTTTAGAAAAAGAGGGTTGGCAAAAATGTAGTGTCCGCCGGCTTGAACCGTGGCTGCGACTAGCGCCCCTAAATTCTTTGGGGAGTCGGTGATTTCAGGGACCACTGGGCAACAGCTTACTCCGGTATGCAAGCCTGCGCTGGCCAGTTGGCGCACGGCTTCCAGCCGGAGATCGGGGCGGGGCGCGCGTGGCTCGAGCAGTCGCGCCAGGTCCACGTCCAAAGTCGTGATGGTGAGGGTGACGCCGAGGCGGTTGTGTTTGCTAATTTCTTGCAGCAACTCGATGTCGCGCAACACCAGATTGGATTTGGTGATGATGCCAAGATGCAACCCTTTGTGGCGGGACAGTTCTTCCAGGAGGGCCCGGGTGACTTCATAGCGGCGCTCGGCCGGCTGGAAGGGATCGGTGGCTGCTCCGATGGCGATGTGCTCTCCGGGCTTAACATGGCGCAACTCCTGCCGCAACAAATCAGCGGCATGTTGCTTTACATAAATCTTCCGCTCGAAATCCACTCCGTTGCGCATTTCCATAAATTCGTGGGTATAACGCGCGTAGCAGTATTTGCAGGCGAATTCGCAGCCGCGGTAGGGATTGATGGTCCACTCAAACGACACCCGCTTGCTGTTGCAACGGCTCAGCACCGAACGCACGGGCAGAGTGAAGTATTCCACTTCATGCCCTTGGCGGATGGATTCTCCGCTGGCGGCAAGACGCGCGATGCCCACCAGCTTGGGGCCGGGATCGGAAAAGAGGGAGTCGGAAGGGCCTGTCATATTCGTTTTTTGTTCGCCTACAATAAGTCTTCCTTTGGAGTTGGTCAAGCGTTTTTTTTCGCGGCAAAGAGAATTTAGCCGGCGCCAACCAACGGAATGTTCACTGCGACAAGCGGTTTGACGCGCGCTCTCATCCCCGGTCGAAGAAGTAGTTTTGAGTTGCACGAATCGATCACAAAATTCGGCCGCCGGTAGTTGTCTCAGTTGTTTTAGGAGTTCAAAGAAAAGCAAAGAGCGGAAACCACAGAGGACACAGAGTTCCACAGAGGGAAATTCACGGAGGAAACCGACCCAGACCTCTGTGGATTTGCTCTGTGGAACTCTGTGTCCTCTGTGGT
>CAZETZ010000330.1:0-906 GCA_964514735.1 uncultured Acidobacteriaceae bacterium
ACGCAGAGGACGCAGAGAAAACCTCAACCTTTCCCAACTTTCTTTTTACGCGCCCTTACCCACGAGCATCGCTTTCAATCGCGCACTCCAGCGCTCATCCTGCAACCCTCGGGCGATGCGGGCGCGGTGTCCGTAGAACACCATCCCCAACACTGTTGCGAATTCTGGCTCGGCCAGTGTGGACGGCATTTTTGCCAGCGGCGTTGGCCATGACATCCGCACCAGGCGCCGCAAAACGGATTCGGCAATGTCCACAATCCCCGGCAGTCGCGATGCGCCGCCACTCAGAACAATTCCTCCCATGCACACATCCAGCATCCCGGCGTGACGCAGGTTGTCGCGCAACATCTCCAAAAGTTCACGGGCGCGGGGTTCCAGTATGTCGCCGACCAGACGTTGAGAAATCATCCGTGAGGGACGGTCACCGACCGATGGAACTTCAACTTCATTGCCTTCAGGAATCAGGGTCGCAATCGAATTCCCATATAGCTTCTTGATTTTCTCCGCTTCCACAATCGGAGTGCACAATCCGACTGACAGATCGCTGGTGAAGTGATCGCCGCCGATCGGAATAACGGCGCTGTGAGCGACAGCCCCTTCCTGCATGACGATGACATTGGTGGAACCGGCTCCCAGGTCAGCGAGACAAACTCCCAGCTCCCGCTCGTCAGTCCGCAGAACGGAGTCGGCGCAGGCCAGGGCCTCATAAACCGTATCGTCCACATGGACGCCGGCTTTGTTCACGGCAGTGACCACATTCTGAACTGCACTCGAAGCCGCTGTTGCGATATGTACGCGCACTTCAAGACGGCTGGCCATCATGCCCAGTGGGTCATGAATTCCGCTCTGATCGTCGAAAATGAATTCCTGCGTCAGCGGGTGAATTATTTCCAGGTCTGCAGACAA
>CAZETZ010000330.1:916-2629 GCA_964514735.1 uncultured Acidobacteriaceae bacterium
AGATTTACTTCAGAGGGCAGCGGGTGAGGTATTTCCCTGTTCGGATGATAGGGACTCACGCGGGCTTTGTCCACCGCCTGGCGAATTTCTTCCCGTACAATTTCGCGTGGCCGATTCCCAAGAGGAATTCCCCCTTGGCTGTTGACTCCACGAATATGCAGTCCTGCGATACCCAGCAAAGCGTGCTCAACCGGGATACCGGCAGAATTTTCTGCCTGTTCTACCGCGCTCTGTATGGAACCGACGGCTTTCTCCAGATCGACGATGACGCCTTTGCGCGATCCCAGCGATTCGGCAACCCCGTGTCCGCGATAGCGCAGGCCGTTGCCGGTGATCTCCGCGACAAGAACGCGGGTCTTGGCACTGCCTACGTCAATCGCGGTCAAGAAATTTTCGTACTGATTTCCCATGCTACTGTTCCTGGCTCCTAATCGATGGACTTGGTTTCTTGCTGGTCGTATTCGTCACCGCTGGTTTTGTTGGTGAAGGCACTTTCGATTGCGCGCCTGCCTGCACAACTGGCGGCTTTGGCTTTACCTGCGCTTTCGCAACCCGTTTTTTCTTCGGCACCCATTTCTTGCCGGCCGATTTTGCTGGGACCTTTGGCGAAGTAGTCTTTGGTGCTGAGACTGGTTTCGTGATCGGCTTACCTGTCACTGGAAGCGGCCCAAATGTTTTTCCATGCTGAGGCAGATGCGTAACCAGTGCAGCCGGTTTCACTCCCGCAGCACCTGCGGCTTTTGCAGCGGACAAGGCCAATGGGGCAGGCTTGGCCACTCCACGCAAATCAGGGTTTACAACAATCTGCCGGTCGTAGCGCAGGTCAACTGACTCGAGTTTGTCGAATTGTTGTCGCCACTCCTGCAAATGGGACACATAAACTTTGTAACGGTCGAGATAGTTCGATGACCCCAAATGCACCAGCACTGCTCCTTGCGGATCGCTGGCCAGCACCTTCACGTCGTCAGGATCGGAGAGGTCCACTTCGCTGATATCGTGCGAATATTGCGCGCCACCGGAATCCAACTGACCGATTAACTCGTTGTAGATATTCATGCGCGCGGCACGCGTGGAGAGCGGCTCCCCCGAACTCGCGCCCAGAATTACCGGGAAAGAAAACTTGGCCTTGCTGGTACCGGGTAAATCCATCAACGCGCCGCCGGCATCAATCAGCAAAATTCTGGAGCCGATGCGGGCAAACGCCACCGGCGTCCGCTCGTGGATTTCAACCTTCAGGCGATTGGGCACAAAACGCATCACGCTGGCGGTTTCCACCCAGGGAATCTGCTCCAGCTGGACTTTGCGCTCGGCCAGGGGCACGAAGAAGATATTGCGGCCAATATCTCCGCCAAGTACCTCCATGATTTGTGAATGACCGACGTTGCGCAGCCCGGAGATTTCAATATCGTCGCTCGAATTAATGCGAAAACGCCAGGAATGCTTGCCGTAGTTGTAGAGCGTGGCATAAGCGGCTCCACAGAGCAGCAACACGCACACCACGGCAATGGCCCAGGAAATCCACGAGACGGTTTTCTTTGGCAGAGACCCGCGCCGGACGGGCACACGCTTTTGTCCACGCAGGAAAGGCGATTCCTGTTCCACGTCCAGGTCAAGCAGGCGCGCATCGTCCATTTCTTCGCGCACCGGCCCGTCGGGCTGTGGGTACAACTCTTCCTGCAAGATGGAGGGGCCGTTTTTCCGCGCCATCAATTC
>CAZETZ010000331.1:0-2627 GCA_964514735.1 uncultured Acidobacteriaceae bacterium
GCGCATGCCGGCTACCTGCTGATGGCCTTTGCCGCCCTCCAGGGCAAGGAGGGCATTGCCGCCGCGATGTTCTACACCGCCAGCTACGCGGCCATGAACCTGGGCGCGTTTGCAGTCATCAGCCACTTTGCGGATGCGGGAGAGCGCTACATCATTCTGGAAGATTATGCCGGACTAGGCCGCCGTTCTCCGGCGCTGGCCGCGACTTTGACCATCTTCCTGTTGTCGCTGATCGGCATTCCCATGACCGGCGGGTTTTTCGCCAAGTTTTATGTATTCAGCGCGGCCCTGCAAAATAACCTGATCTGGCTGGTGCTCATTGGCGCATTGAATAGCGCCGTAGGCGCTTACTACTATCTTCGCATTATCGTCGCCATGTATATGCGCGAGCCTCATGAAGACTCCGCTGTCTCTCCGGTCCCTTTTTCGCTGGGATCTGCGCTTGCGCTCAGCCTCATCGCCACTTTGTATCTGGGGATCCTTCCCGGGCGGGTGCTGGAATACGCCCGTTCGGCGGCGGACTTCCTCCGATAGAGATCTGGGGTGGGGGCGACTTCGGTCGCTGTTCCTATTCCACGGCTACGGCAATATCCACGCGGGAAAAAATCCAGGTGGAGATCATCCAGAAAAAAACTGTTTCAGCCAGGGCCAGCAGAATTGGCCTCCATGAAATTACCACCGGCGAATCGAACGACGCTTTCATCACAAAGGCAGTCAGTTCCCAGGCGGGGACCAACATGCCCAGGCTGTGCGAAACCGTACGCTCCAACACGGCCGGTAACAACAGCACGAGCGCGGTCGCGCCAGCGGCAAAAAACGGATTCAGAAAAGTTGAGAACATCAAGGCCACCGTCCCAGCCAAAGCGGAAGCTGCGGCCAGGCATGCCATCAGAAACCAGACCGCGCGAATTTGAAAACCGGACTGTCCCAGGGTCCAGCTTCCGGTCAGACCCAGGGTAAAGCAATAGATCCCGCAGGCCATGGTTACGCCAATCACCAGTCCGGAGAGATACTGGTGGCGGGCCACATCCTTTGCCAGCACGGCCAGCACTCGCCGTGATCTGCGTTCGTTGTAGATGGCCGAGCCGCCGAAGAAAATGCTGAACACCACCACATACACCGCGACCTGCTTGAAGATGAACAGCAAATCCTCGCGCTCCCGGGGGATTTCCGTGACCAAGCCTTGAAACGCCAATAGCAGGACCCAGAGCAATAAAACCAGGACCGGCCAGCGTTGCTCACGAACGAAATTAACGGCAATCAGCAAAACCGGCTTCATGGTCCATCCACCTTACTGGATGTTTCTGGGTGGGACGTCACCTCGAGAAAGACCTGCTCCAGTGACCGCCGTAGGCGATTGAGGCTTACGATTTCTCCGCCCGCCGTCCATACTTTTTCAACCGCGGCGCGTTGCGAGCCGGAGGGCACAGCATAGCGGACAAATCCGTTCTCCAGCTTAGCGCCTGGGAATAAAGCGGCGGAAATGCCGCGGGCCACAATTTCGGTTTGTTCCCCCGATTGCAGCAAGTCCGCAATCCGGCCCAGGCGCGCCAACTTTCCGCAATGGAGGACTGCGACGCGATCACAGATCAATTCCACTTCGGACAACAAGTGGGAACTGAGGAAAATTGTCTTGCCCTGTTCGCGCGCGCGCAGTAACAGTTCGCGTACGGTGACGCGGGCCAGCGGATCCAGGGCCGAAGTTGGCTCATCCAGAATGAGCAGTTCGGGGTCGTTGACAAGGGCCTGGGCCAGGCCCACGCGCTGAAGCATCCCCCGGGAAAACTTCCCCACGTTGCGGCCTACGTGTTCCCGCAGGCCAACCGCCTCCAGCACCTCACGCGAACGTTGTTCCAAGTCGGCCCCGCCCATCCCGTTGAGCGCTCCATAGAAACGCACCAGGCGTAGTGCATGGCGATGGTAAAGGGCAACGTTCTCCGCGAGAAAACCCACGCGGCGGCGAGTCCTGGCATGCCCAAAAGGGTCCCCCAAAAGCCGGCCGCCGCCCTGGCTAGGCAACATGAAACCCATGGCGAGGTGGATGGCGGTGCTCTTTCCGGCGCCATTCGGTCCCAGAAAACCAAAAATTTCTCCTTTTTCCACCTGCAATGAGAAGTGATCGAGGGCGCGTAGCCGGCGGCCTGGGAAATTGCGGTATTCCTTGGATATTTCGCGGAATTCCAGCGCGTACGACATCGCGCTCCATTTTAGTCTTCCCCGTCAAATCCCGCTCTGGATGGGCAAATTCATCGTCCTGTCATTGACAATTTTTGACAACCTAGGCATTATGAGAGCCATCCAGGGGGGCGTACAAATGCTCGATTTTGTAAAACGTATTTGGTCGGAAGAGCAAGGGCAAGACATTGCCGAATATGCCGTGATGCTGGCGGTCATCCTGGTGCTCGTCGTCGGGACTGTCCGTCTAATCGGGTCCAACGCAAATAATGCCTTCTCCAGCGTGGCCAGTTCTATCCAGTGACCGCGTTGGGTGGCCGGCAATATTGCATCTGAGCAGACTAGGGACTTCTTGCGGCCTCAAACTGTCGATTTCTTTCGGTATTTTCAATCCTTGGTTCGTTTTGACGGGTCCCAAGCACAACTAACTTGTGAGAGGCAAGTTTCTGCCT
>CAZETZ010000332.1:0-2619 GCA_964514735.1 uncultured Acidobacteriaceae bacterium
CCAGCAGAATAGATGAACGCCCCGCTTCCAGCACCGCGCGCATGGCCGCCATGTAAACCGCTGTTTTTCCCGAGCCGGTAACGCCGTGCATTAACATGCCGGAAAAATTTTTGGCGGTCACGGCCCCAGTAATTTGCTTCAGCGCCGCTTGTTGCGCCCGACTAAATTGAAAATTGAATGGCGACGGACGGGCCTTCAGTCGCGGACGGGTCAGCTCCGCCGGTTCTTCGATGATCTCGGCCAGGCCGCGTTTGACCAGAGTGTTGAGCGTGGTCCGCGGGACTTCAAGTGCTTGCAGAGTTTCCACCGCCAAGCGTCCGCCTGCGCCAGCCAATGTATCGAGCAGCAGCCTTTGATTGTCGTTGAGTTTCCCCTCCGCGCTTTTGAGAACTGCGGTTTTGATCGTGCGCGCCGCATCATTTGCATCGGAGAGATCTTCGCGGGTAATCCACTTCTTGCGCACCATGCCGTTGATTACCGCTCGTGATGCGCGCGTGGAGGAACGCAGCGCCGCTTCTTTCACGGAACCTCCCTCGGCCAGATATTCGAGCACGCGAAACTCAGTCATCTGGTCGGCAGGAGTTTTGCGCGAGCGCGCGGACGATCCTGACGTCCCTGCCAAATGCAATGCCATCTGACCTTGCTCGGTGATGCGATAACTGATCACCCGCTTGAACTCCGCCGCCAGCGGCAGCATGGTGCGGAAGACTTCCCCGAGGGGAGCAAGATAGTAGTCGGCAATCCATTTACCGAGTTTTAGAAGTTGCTCGTCCAGCACCGGCGCGGCATCGAGCACGCTGATGACATTCTTGGTTTGGACCGTTGGCTTACGGTCGTGCAGCTCGGTGACGATCCCCGACATACGCTGCTGACGGAATGGAACCAGCACGCGCGCACCGACATGCGGCTCCATGCCTTCGGGAATGCGGTAGGTGAAGGCCTGATCCAGAGGGACGGGTAGGGCTACATCGCAGTAGTCGGTCATCTTTGGTTCATGCTCGTACCGGACTATGAAATCGTAACAAACGCGCGGAACTTGCATCATTGGCGGGAACTTTAAGCCTACAAATGGAGTCTGAAGTAATGAGTGCGCACACCACTTCCTGCACGCGTTGCCGCTTATCTTATTCTCGCGGCAATTCTCTTCGATTTCATTCTTTACTTCGTTTCAGACGCTGAGTATTTCTATCCAGGCATTGGCCTTTTTACATTTCTTGCACTGCCGATTGGCATGCTACTTGTGATCGGTGGTTACGTATTCATGTTCGTTGAGTGGAGCGACTTGCAAAAGGGACCTTCATTCACATCGCCTGGGTTCGGGCAAATAGGGTTGCAGCTGGATCCCGAGTTGCATGGTTCGACGAAAGGGGCGGGTCTTCCGTATCCCGCTCCTCCACGATTCTCGTTATGGTTGGGAATCGTCCTCTTCACCATTGGGGCAACATCTTTTTTTGCTATCAATTATTGGATGGAGACACGGAGTTTCAAACCAGTGGATATGCCGGTTTCTCTTGTGCCCGGACATATTCGTAGCGGACCATTCAAAATCAATCTTACAAAAGATTATCTGATCACACTCGATGCCACTGATTATCGATCATTAAATTGGAATTGCAGCTCTTACCATTTATTCAAAACCCGTTGGATTTTATATCGTGACGGAAAAGTCCTAAAGAGTGAAGACGCTGCTTATCCAGAGTATGGCATCGGAAGCTTTGAAGCTGAGAATGGCACGTACGACCTGGACGTAGAAGTTCTGTCTGATGGAAGCTGCCTGGATGCTGCTCATCCAAGACTGCAAATTTCTACTGAGAAATACGAATACGAAGACACTTTCACTGAATGGTCGTGGGCAACCGCACTGTGCGCCATCGTTGGTGCATCCTTAATCGTTATTTTTGTTCTGACGAAGTATAGAAAGACTGCAACCCAACCCGTCCTGACAGGTGCTGGCAGTTTTGATCAACATTTTCAGTGGGCCCAGAGATTACCTTTAAGACGACCTTTTCGCAGCCCTCCGCACTTTGGAATAGTGGCAGCATTTGTTTATTTTGTAGCGTTGGCGCCGATTTGGATCATTACTGCGAACCATCCCATTCCGAGCGGTTTGCCTGCTTATCTCGTACAACCACATTCAAAGTTTCGCGACAACAAATTCGTCGAGCCACTCGTTGTTTGGATCAAGTACGTCGGTCCAACCCGCCCTCCTCAGCTTTATGTAAATTCAGGCGAGGTTTCCTGGGAAGATTTGCGTAAGGCATTAAGGGCCGAACTGGGAAAGCGGCCAGAATGGATTGTTTATGTGAAGGCAGATCCTAACGTGGATTATGCTTACGTCGTCACTATCATAAGCCATGCGAAACACCTACAAGCCAAGGCTATTCTGCTGACACCACAAACAGAATTTGAACAATACAAAGCTATTCGGTAGATTTCGCGGGTATCGGCCAGTTCAACTCCTTCATCACCATCTGAAAGTCTTCCAACGCTTATTTTTTCTGGCTCCGGTCACGCAGCACGAATTCCAGTTGATAGGTTACCTCCAGGTTGATTCCGAGGAAGTCATACCACGGCCCTCGGAGTGACGGAGTCGGAGCACGCACTGACAGCACACTCATC
>CAZETZ010000333.1:0-2601 GCA_964514735.1 uncultured Acidobacteriaceae bacterium
ATGAACTCAGCCTATTGCCCACCGCGTCATAGGAGTAGCTCTCCGTGGTACTACTTCCCTGGGTTACCTGCGTCAGTTGATACAGATTGTCATAGGTGTAGTTCGAAGTCACACTCGCCAGATAATCCGTCTTCGACAACCGGTTTCCCGCATTGTCATAGGTATAGCTGGCCCCATCCAGCGTCGTCGACCCCACCTGATGCAGCACTGACAGCAGCCGCGACAGATTGTCGTACGAGTAGTTGCTGTTCACCCCATTGGGACGCGTCAACTGTGTTCTGCGGCTCAGCGCGTCGTAGCTGAAGCCAAAGTTGTGCGACGACGGGTCCTGCAAATTGCTCAACCGGTTCAGCGAGTCGTAGGTATAGGTCGTCACCCCACTCTGCGGATCGGTCATCGAAGTCCGGTTCGACGCCGCATCGTACCCATACTGCACCGTGTAGGCTCCATGACTGCCGAACGAATAATCGGTCGAAGTTGCGTCGATGAAATATTGATGAAATATGGGTACAGACGGAACGTTGCCAATTCTGAATCGAGCAGGAAACAAATGAGTCGCTTCCGTGTCCCCGTTTTCTCAGTGTCGCAATAGTCGCAGGCCAATTGATCCTATAACCCACAGTAACCCAAGGAGGCCCACAGTTTTCGCCCAGAGTACGGAATAACTCGAAAAGTCAGCCAAGCTTTCCCAGTATTCTGGCCCCACTTCCACAACCAGTTTTGGATGAGCAGTCTTCAACACATCGGCATCATGTGTGACCTGCAACACAAGGTACTGATAAGCTCCTCGTTTGCCTTGAAACTCTGTGAATGTAACCTCGCTACCAGAGACGGAAAGCGGCTGATAGGAACCGCTCTTTATGACCTCTCCACTGCGAGAAATTATTTGCCACGTGAATTGGACAGATTGACCCCCGCTACACGTGGGATTTCCGATGGCAACACCAAACATGCATTGTTCTTTCCGCAGATCCGAGAGCTGATCGAAGTTAAGATTGACGAGATATCTCCCGTTGATATCCGTCATGAACTCCGGTGATTGCAATTTTCCCGGCTTAAGATCCAGGCTGTGGACTAGAGGTTTCCAGTTATGAGAATGGTTGCGATATGATAGATAAGCGAGCGGCGCTATACCCACAATAATGATGCAGAATCCTACCACGCTATTCAAGAGCCATTTCATGTCTGTACCTCAATGTACTTTTTAACTGCTCGTTCTGGTTAATTTTCCAGGGATACAAGCTGTCATCCTCTAGTGTCCTGGCCTGGGTATCGGTACGGGGGTTGACCAAGCTGGAGTCTTTGGCGGCTGTGGGGGATTAAAGCCCCCCGCGCTACCCAAATAATGGGCCACACTGTTGCTGTTTGGTCCTGGCCAAGCCCAATAGTCTATGGTGTTGTTAGGAAATGCGTTTGCGGCGGCGAGTAGTCTGTCCACTTGAGCACAGACGTCGCTTGAAAGGCCACTATTGAAAGCGACAGCATCTCCACTATTATCTGCCGGAAAATGAACTCCAGCAGTACCCTGGTTAATCCACACGTTTAAATATCCGTATGTGGAATGTGAAGGACCTGCAGAGATAATGTACTGATGTCCATCACTGGCTTGTATCCACCAAAACGCGTGATTTTCACCAAGCGTTGCATACCTATACTTCAGTTGTGCAAAGCATTTTGGTTTGCATTCTAATCCTAACGGATCAGTGAAACCGGTAGGACTATTGCCAACGTACGCGAAAAAGTTAATGCCGGCTTGGAACTGACTAGGATCTTCGCTGGCAAACCGGCGTGCCTGTTCATCATAATACCTAGCCCGATAATAGTAGAGCCCGGTTTCGGAATCGTATTCGCGTCCCGTGTAGCGGAAATAATCGGTGATCGTACCCGCAGAAGATGTCGAATTTCCAAAAGAGTCGTACGTGTATGTATTTGTCAGCAACGCCGAGGAGTTAGTCAGCGAAGAGATTGAACCCAAGCCATCAGTTTCATAGTAGCTTGTTGTACTAGAACGAAACAAAGCGATCAGTTGGTCAATGTCGATGCCTTGGGTGTATTTGGCCTGTACTCCTCCACTATTATCCACTTCTTCGACAAGATTAGCCCCATCATAGAGGTAGTTGGTTGTACCACTGCTCGAACTCTTCTGAATCCTCCGTCCAAACGGATCATACTTAAACGAAACCGTACCACCCGATCCCGGCAGCGCCACCGAAGTCAGCCGATTCTCCGTGTCCCAGTTGTAGGTCGTCGTTCCTGACGAATCCGTCTTCGTTGTCGTGTTCCCGTTGTGATCGTACGTATACGTCGCCGACGGCGTCGAGGTCAGTTCATTCGACGAATTGTAAGCATACGGCGACACGCCCAGTGAACTTAATCTATTTCCCACCGCGTCGTAGGAGTAGCTCTCCGTGGTACTACTCCCCTGGGTTACCTGCGTCAGTTGGTACAGATTGTCGTAGCTATAGTTTGACGTCACGCTCGCCAGGTAATCGGTCTTCGCTGTCCGGTTGCCCGCATTGTCGTATGTATAGCTGGCCCCATCCAGAGTCGTGTTCCCCACCTGATGCAGCACCGACAGCAGCCGCGACAAATTGTCATACG
>CAZETZ010000334.1:0-2157 GCA_964514735.1 uncultured Acidobacteriaceae bacterium
AATAGTTTTTGCATTCAAGAAAACTCTGGATCAGAAGGACTGGTTCCAAACCGAAGCGCCTAAATACATGGAAAAGCTGAAAGCATGAGAATTTTACGTGTACATCACCTTCCGCTCACCCTTAACAATCCGCCCCACGGTGTAGAATTTCTCTCCAGCCCGCTCCAGCACGCTGGTCGCTTTCTTGAACTTCTTCCCAGGGATCACCAGCAGCATGCCTAATCCCATATTGAACGTGCGCAGCATTTCGTCCTGAGGGACATTTCCCAGCTTCTGCATGTGTTCAAAAATTGGCAACACAGGCCAGGTGCCGACTTCGATGACCGCCGCGGTCCCTTTGGGGACCACTCGCGGAAGGTTTTCCGTGATGCCTCCGCCGGTGATGTGGGCCATGGCGGAGACGCACTCCGCAGTCAGCAGTTTTCTGAGCACCGGCCAATAGCTGCGATGGGTGCGCATCAGCTCGTTGCCGACCTTGCCTTTGATTTCGTTGACGTAGGTGTCGTGGGTGTATCCGGCGACTTCGAACAGCAACTTGCGCGCCAGCGAGTAGCCGTTGGTGTGTAGACCGTTGGAGGGTAGGCCAAGAACGATGTCTCCGGCCTCGACGGTGGCTCCAGTGATGATTTTGCTGCGCTCGACCACGCCTACGATGAAGCCCGCCAAATCGTATTCTCCATCGGGGTAGAAGCCAGGCATTTCGGCGGTTTCGCCGCCAATCAGGGCGCATCCGTTGTGCTTGCAGGCGGTGGAGAGGCCTTCGACCACCTTCTCGGCGATCTCCGGTTCCAGCTTGCCGGTGGCCAGGTAGTCCATGAAGAACATGGGCGTCGCGCCTTGGACCGCGATATCGTTGACGCAGTGATTGACCAGGTCGGCCCCTACCGTCGAGTGGAGGTTCATGTCGAAGGCGACCTTCAGCTTGGTGCCGACGCCATCCACGCTCGAGACCAGGACCGGGTCGAGGAACTTTTCTTTATCAATGGCAAACAGGCCGCCGAAGCCGCCAATTTCGCCCAGCACGCCCTTGGTGAAGGTCTTGTGGGCCAGGTACTTGATCCGCTTCTTGGTGCGGTTCCCGCGGTCAATGTCTACGCCCGCATCGGCGTAAGTTACGGTTTTGGCGGAATTTTGGGCCACGGAATCAGTTTATCTTGTTCAAATGTCAGGGAATCCGCTTCAGCTTTCTAACGGGAAGAATCTCTCAAGCGCGGGTCATTGTAGCATGGGAAGGCTGGGCTACAGGGGGGCACGGCGTCTTCGTTCGTGAATCTGGACGTACACACTTCACCCCCGGCACGCGGGCAGGAGTGCCCGCGCCACACGTTCGGGACTATCGAGTGACGTAGGTGGAGAAGAAGTACAGCAGTACTCCGAACAACGCCAAGCCTGAAATCCCGTACGCGGTCAGGACCCAGGTGCCACGGCCTTCGTGGTGGGTTTCATGAGCTGACGTTTGGGTAGGCGGGACGGCGGAACTGCTGGGAGCCTGATGTTCCATGCAAACCTCCTGGGTTACGGAAACATCGCGGCGCTTTTGGGAGCGTCACGTTACGGCAATCATGGCCGCATCATCGGACGCGCAGGATGTTACTACAGATACGGAACCGCTGAAAACACCAAAATCACCGTATTTTAGGTACAAAGGAGTGACCTCGGCGGAGCTAGCTCCTAAAGTTCCCTCTTCGTTCGTTTCCGCGGAAGTACCTTTTTGGTAAGTTTTCCACTGGTTCGTTGGTAATTCGCCTTTTCTTCGCTACCGGTTCTATGTATAATCCGCCACAGTGATCTTCCACTTCTAAGGAGCCGCACTCATATGGCCGATGAAAGAATAAAAGCGATTGACCTGGCTTTCTCTCAGATCGAAAAACAGTTTGGTAAGGGTTCGATCATGCGTTTGGGGTCGAAGGAAGCGATTGTTCCTATTTCCGTGATCTCAACCGGGGCCATTTCTTTCGATGCGGCGTTGGGGGTGGGTGGATTTCCCCGCGGACGGGTCATCGAAGTATTCGGGCCGGAGTCTTCGGGGAAGACCACGATCACCTTGCAGGTGATCGCCGAAGCACAGAAGGCAGGAGGCATGGCCGCCTTTGTCGATGCCGAGCATGCGCTCGACCCGGCCTATGCCCGGAAACTCGGCGTGGACGTGGATAACCT
>CAZETZ010000334.1:2167-2599 GCA_964514735.1 uncultured Acidobacteriaceae bacterium
TTGGTTTCCCAGCCTGCCTACGGCGAGCAGGCCATGGAAATCACTGAAACCCTGGTGAGCTCCGGGGCCATCGATGTACTGGTTGTGGACTCCGTGGCCGCGCTGGTGCCCAAGGCCGAACTGGATGGCGAGATGGGCGACAGCCATATGGGATTGCATGCGCGGTTGATGTCGCAGGCGTTACGCAAGCTCACCGGCACTGTTTCCAAGTCGCGCACCTGTCTGATCTTCATCAACCAGATTCGCGAAAAGATCGGCGTGATGTTTGGCAATCCGGAAACCACCACCGGCGGCCGCGCGCTGAAGTTCTATTCGTCTGTCCGCGTCGATATCCGCCGCATCGCAGCCCTCAAGGACGGCGAGAACGTCATTGGCAACCGAACCAAGGCCAAGCTTGTGAAGAATAAGCTGGCCGCGCCCTTCCGTGAAGCC
>CAZETZ010000335.1:0-2591 GCA_964514735.1 uncultured Acidobacteriaceae bacterium
ATGCCAAGCTGAAAGCGGCCGGACAACTGCAATTGCTGGAGTCACCGCGCTGGGTGGAGAGCAAAGACGGCGCGGTAAGCCTGAGTTGCTCTCTTCCGCGGCAAGCGTTGTCATTGGTGGAATTCGTCTGGTAATGGGCGTACCCGATTTGTCATTCCGACGATGAGCGTAGCGAAGGAGGAGGAATCTGATTCCTACTGCGTATACTGGTAGATCGAAAACTGGCCGACTGGATTCCGATCAATGCAGGCAATCGGGCTATTATGCTTTTTCTGATTACGCCACAGTCTGGGCAGTTGTGTCTCTTCTGCTATTGATCTTGTACAGGTAAGGTCGGGTGTAAGAAAACGTCCTACTGAGGATTCATCATGGAAATCAAAAAAGTTGGCGTCCTTGGTTGCGGACTGATGGGCTCCGGCATTGCCCAAGTCGCAGCCACCGCAGGTTTTGACGTCACCGTCCTCGAAGTCGACCATAAATTCCTCGACAAAGGTTTCGCGGGGATCGAGAAGTCCCTAGCTAAGTTTGCTGAAAAAGGCACAATCAAAGAAACTCCGCAAGCCATCCGTGCCCGCCTCAGGGGAACGACCAACATGCAAGACCTGGCGGACTGCGACATTGTCATCGAAGCCGTTATCGAGAACGCCGCGGAAAAGAAAAAGATATACGTCGCGCTCGACGGCATCGTGAAGAGAGACGCCATCTTCGCCTCGAACACTTCGTCGATCTCCATCACCGAGCTGATGACTGCCACCAAACGCCCGGAGCGCTTCATTGGACTGCACTTTTTCAATCCTGTGCCCATTATGAAGCTGGTCGAAGTCGTGCGAACCATCGCCACCGCGAACGACGTGTTCGACAGCGCTTACGAATTCGGCAAGAAGCTGGGCAAAGTTCCGGTGCGCACCAGCGACAAGACCGGATTCATCGTGAACCGGCTGCTGGTGCCGTATCTGCTCGACGCCATCCGCGCTTACGAAGAGGGCGTGGGCTCGATCGAGGACATTGATAATGCCATGAGACTGGGCTGCGGCCATCCCATGGGGCCGTTCACGCTGAACGATTTTGTCGGCCTTGATACCACCTACTACATCACTCACGTGATGTTCGACGAGTTCAAAGAACAGCGGTTCGCGGCGCCCCCGCTGCTGAAGCGTATGGTGATGGCGGGGTGGTATGGGCGGAAATCGGGCAAGGGATTTTACGATTATTCGGACCCGAACAACCCGAAGCCGAATAAGTTATAGCCAATGATTTCCACGAATTCGTTCGGATTACATCTAGCGCGGAGGCACTGACGGTGCGGGCATTTGTTTTTGGCGCTGGGGCTTCAGTACATGCTGGTTATCCGCTGGCATCTAAGCTGTGGCCTGCTGTGGAACAGTGGGCGCGTCAATCGGTCCCGTCGGGTGATTATTGCGACGGGGCCGTAGACCGCATCAACGATCTTTTCGACTTAGCGCTGCCATTCGAGCAAATTCTTACCGAAATCGATAAGCGGATCGAGTCTCCGCGAGATATCTATGAGAAAGTGTCCTTGCCGGTACTTCGAGGTCAAATCCAGCAACTCGTCTGTCAGTACTTCGATTCAATTCGATCCCATAACGCAGATTTGTACAGCATTTTTGCTCAGAGGGTCTTGGCACAACGTGACGTGGTCATTACATTTAATTACGATGTCGCGCTAGACCGAGAGCTCCAGAAGTCCGGTAAATGGAGCGCTCTCGATGGATATGGGTTCTCCCTTGATCCCTCTGCACAGAGAGTGTCATCGTGTAAACTCTTCAAGCTCCACGGCAGCACGAACTGGATCGCGCAGATTTTCGACGGATTGAAGCCTGGGGGATTCGCGATGGGTCCGCCAAACGCATCACTTGGCAATCGGCCAGTGATTCCGACGTCGGACTTGGAATATCTGGGTGCCAATTTTGCAGATCCGCAGTTTAAGGGTACGGGTGGTTTCGTGCCGAGCCTGATCATGCCCGCGGCAGTTAAAAAGTTCTACATGAAGACATCTCTTAATCTTCGTGAGTGGGAGGACTTCTGGAATTCCCTGTGGTCCCAGGCCGAGGAGAGCGTTGCGACGGCAGAAGAAGTTCACGTCATTGGATACAGTTTGCCTGACCATGATGAGCGTGCTGGCAAGCTCCTTAGAACATCTCGCCAAGGAAGCGAGTTTTCAATCTGCTGCCAGTCTGACACCGCGCGCCTAGTTGAGACCTTCCAGAAGATGGGATTCACAAATACGCATTCAGGCGGCGATGGTTCATTTGAAGGTTGGCTTGGTGCTAGCGCAACGCAGTTGTCCTAGGTATAAATTTTTATGACCTTCACAAACATCCTTCTCGAAAAGAAGAACGCCATCGCCTACGTAACCGTCAACCGCCCCAAAGTCCTCAACGCGCTCAACTTGGCC
The DNA here is from genome assembly GCA_964514735.1 of uncultured Acidobacteriaceae bacterium. Classification (GTDB taxonomy): domain Bacteria; phylum Acidobacteriota; class Terriglobia; order Terriglobales; family Acidobacteriaceae; genus CAWBXL01. The sequence continues at coordinate 2,417 of CAZETZ010000335.1, forward strand.
ACCATGGAAGAGTTGCGCGCTGCGTTCACCGACATCAAGAACGACGCGAACATCCGCGTAGCAATCCTGACCGGCACTGGCGAGAAGGCATTCGTTGCGGGCGCGAACATGGGGAAATTGGCCAAGGCAGACGTTATGTCGGTCCAGGAAACCACCCACGGCGCCCAAGCGGTGG
>CAZETZ010000336.1:0-2585 GCA_964514735.1 uncultured Acidobacteriaceae bacterium
TATCGATCACGAGCGAGAGGCTCCGGCGGCTATCACTAATTTAAGCAGATTCCCGGCACAATTTCAGACTTTCTTTGCGGACTTTGTGATGAGCTTATTTTCAACATGTCCAGGAAGAATCTCAAAAGAGGGGCGAAGTGTCATTGATCTTGCCATTTTCGTAACAACCTGAGGCCGCCGCGACTCTCATCATGGGCTTATAAGTTGTTGCCAAGAAATGCCTCGTTCCGAATCCGTAATTTGGTCCATAATTCACACCTTGTAAACAAGAGGTGGAATTTACTACACGCGTCAAAACCATGAGGAGAAAAGAATGAGAACTCAGGTCCGCGTCAAGCTTCTGGAGTTCGGCGCACACTCCTGGATCCCGAAATATCTTCTATTCAAACTGACGATTGGCCTAGCTATCCTAAGTTTTGTCCCTACCGAACTCTCTTTGTACGCGCAGAGCTGCAACCAGAACCCCTCGTTTACGTGCTCAACTGGAAACCCTGTTTGCGCTAGCTGTTCCTGGAGCTGCCCGTCGGGTGGGACTGCGTGCCTATTACCTCCGTCTCAGTACGTCTGCTCGGGAAATCCAACCGGTCATCCGGCGTGCGGTGGTAGTGGTTGGTACTGTGCGCCGGGGCCAAGCCCGATCATTATCGACACTACCGGAAAGGGTTTTCATCTTACCTCGGCAGCCCACGGAGTGATCTTCGATATGTCTGGAACTGGTCACCCGATGCAGATGTCATGGACAGATCCAGCGTCGGGGAACGCCTTCTTGGCGTTGGACCGCGACGGGAACGGAAACATCGATAATGGCACAGAACTGTTTGGCAATTTTACCAAACAGGCCCAGTAAGATCACCCAAACGGGTATCTCGCACTAGCCGAATTCGACAAGCCGGAAAACGGCGGCAACGGCGATGGCATCATCGATGAGCGCGACGCGATCTTCCCACAGCTATTGTTGTGGATTGATGAGAACCACGACGGAATATCAGAGCTTAATGAGTTACACACGCTTCCAGAACTGGGTGTATATTCGCTGGCCCTAAAGTACAGGGAGTCGAGACGAACTGACGAGTTCGGAAATCAGTTCCGCTATAAGGCGGCGGTCAACCCAGATTTACAGGACGGCGAGTCCAAAGACGGACGCTGGGCATATGACGTGTTCTTTACGATAGTTCCGGAGAAAAACGCCGTCCTACCACTACTTCAAGAGGGCCTCAACGTAGTGTCAAAACCCGATCAATCGTCATGTGTGTCGCAGACGCCGACGTCTCTCCCAGTTGTCGCGACTATTACGAATCAAATCACTAGCGGCTGTGACGCAGGCCAGGCCGGTTGGACCAGAGTTGTGGCCCGTCAGCTAACCGATCAGTCCGGTCAACCCATACAACGGAGCGGAGATGTGATAATGGAAAAAGTTACTACGGGAGCCAATGGCTTGCTGCTCCCGCCGCCTAAGACTGGTACCAACATGACAAACTCTCAAGGTCAGATCGGCGATAACCTTAGTTTCTGCTCGACTCAATGCCCGTCGAGCAAAACTACGACTCAAACACAGACCGTGACAGACGGGATCTATCCCTTGGGCACCTATACGCTTGTGTTCTCTTGTACGGGAATAACGGTCAACGGTCAGTAGCAACCACATACTTGGATTTTGCCGGAAGGAGATAATGGAGAGGCTTTATGAAGAACTATCTAGTGGTTTTGATTTTGAGTGCCCTGTTCCCACAAACAGGTTCCCTTCCCTTGTCAACAGTCCACGGTAGCCACCCCCTCATTACAACCGACACCGTGATCCGCATTCCGGAAACATCGGCGCATTCCGCGCTTCGCGACCTGCTTGCAGTCGCCTATGACAATCACATCCCCATGGGCATCACGTTGGGAGATGGTCCCGACGAGGATATCTGTCGAGCAACTTTAGATGTCCAAGCCGGTACCATGAAGATTGGCGAGTTAATGGCGGCAATCGCAGCAGCAGCGCCGCGATATGGGACTAATATCCAAAACGGTGTGCTTGAAGTTGCCCCCACAGCGCCCTCGGACGCCGCAGTTCGGTTCATGAATATTAGGTTGAATCATTTCCAGAGTGGTTCTGGGGATCATCGTTCTCTGGGGCTTCCTCTTTGGCGAGCAATACGAGGTATCCTAGCACCTGGCGAAGGCTCCAACTTCGTCTATCCCGTGTCGCTCTCAGCGGAAACGGTGCAAGGGGTGGATGTCACAAATGAAACTGTAGAATCCATTATGGACATGATTGTCGACAAAGGAAATGGGGGAGTGTGGATTCTTAATTCATCGCAGGTCAAGATCTTGTCCCCCGAGGCTCCAATCCCATACGAGATCTATGGTTATGTCGGGGAGGATCGATCCATCGTATTGAATCTGGGGTGTGCTCGTTAAGAACGCCGCCAACTTCCATTACATATTTCACTACTGGAGCGACTCTATCTGGGCGATGTAAAGGTGAGCCATGCACCCCGCCCACCGTTGAGAGAACATCCTCTCTCATTGGGACCGGATGTGACTTGGCACTCCGTTGGGGCAAGCCCATAATTCTTCGACTATCGACCATCTGGTTCATT
>CAZETZ010000337.1:0-2572 GCA_964514735.1 uncultured Acidobacteriaceae bacterium
GCGAAGCTCGAGACTTTTTCGCGTGGAACCGACAGTCCTTCCGCCATCTTGTCGAGGATGAATAACCGGCCGCGCTGCGCCTGCGCCAGGGCTTCACGCATGATCTGCGCGGTAATACCGCCGACCTTGATGTCCATTTGCAGCGCGGTGATTCCATCCTTGGTCCCGGCGACTTTGAAGTCCATATCGCCATAGTGATCTTCAGCGCCGGCGATGTCGGTGAGGATGGCATAGTCAGCGCCTTCTTTCACCAATCCCATGGCGACCCCAGCCACTGGGGCCTTCAACGGAACACCAGCGTCCATCAGCGAGAGCGAAGCTCCGCAGACGCTGGCCATCGAGGACGAGCCGTTCGATTCCAAAATGTCGGAGACAACGCGCATGGCGTAAGGCCACTTCTCTTCTGTCGGAAGGACCGCGGAAACCGCGCGTTCTGCTAGAGCCCCGTGTCCGATTTCGCGGCGTCCCGCTCCACGCAGGAACTGGACTTCCCCAACCGAAAACGGCGGGAAGTTGTAGTGGAGCATGAAGCGCTTTTTGGCTTCGCCCTGGAAGGTTTCCAGGCGCTGCATATCGTCGGTGGTGCCCAGGGTGGTTGTGACTAAGGCTTGGGTTTCGCCTCGGGTAAAGACTGCGCTGCCGTGGGTCCGCGGAAGTACGCCCACCTCCACCCAGATGTCGCGGACCTGGTCGAAAGCGCGGCCGTCGGGACGGCGCTTTTGGCCGATTACTTCTTCCCGGAAAATACGCTCGCGCAAGGTTTCGTAGTAAGTCTTCAGCTTGGCGATGGCTTCTTCGTCCTCTTCCGGAATTTCCGCCTGGAGCTTTTTCTTGATCTCTTTTACTAACCCGTAGCTCTCGGACTTGGGATGCTTCTGGGTATTGAGCGCATCGGACAACTCCGCGCCTACTTTTTTCTTCAGGCTGTCGTAGTACGCCTGGTCGAACGCCGGCGCGACTGCTTCTCTCTTTTTCTTCCCGGCTTTTTCCCGCAGCTCGTGGATGGCGGCGCAGATTTTCTTGATTTCGGCGTGACCGAATTCGATGGCGTCCACCACGGTTTCTTCTTTCACTTCCTTGGCGCCGGATTCGATCATCACGATGCCTTCGGCGGTGCCGACGACCATAATATTAAGGAGGCTCTCGGCCATCTCGGCGTAGGTGGGATTGACCACGAAGCTGCCGTTGACCAGGCCTACACGGACGGCGCCGACTGGGCCAAGAAATGGAATGTCGGAAATGGTAAGCGCGGCGGAAGCGCCATTGATGCCGACCACGTCGGGATCATTTTCCGCGTCGGCGGAAAGTACGAAGGCGATCACCTGGGTCTCGCACTTGAATCCTTCGGCGAACAATGGACGGATGGGGCGATCGATCTGGCGGCTGGTTAGAATTTCGCGCTCGCTCGGCCGGCCTTCGCGCTTGATAAAGCCGCCGGGGAAACGTCCGCCGGCGTAGGTATATTCGCGGTAGTCCACGGTCAGGGGAAAGAAATCGATTCCTTCGCGCGGGTCGGGGTTGGCGGTGGCGGTGGCGAGGACTACGCTGTCGCCTAATCTTGCCAGTACTGAACCATGGGCTTGCTTGGCTAATCTTCCGGTTTCAAAGGATAGGGTTTTACCGCCGGCTAGTGTGACGCTTACTTCCTGTTTCATATTCGTTCCTCATAGACAAGAGGGTGCATTTTACAGGTCTGAGAGACTGCCATGGGTGAGCTGCCAGTCGAGACTCCGGAGATGATTGGGAATACACGCTTCGCCGCTTCCCTCAAAATGGACTACTGCCTGCTTTCTTGCAGTAGATTGACGATTCCTGGGGTCGAAAAAACTACAGGCCGCTACTTGCGCAAGCCGAGCTTGTGGACGACGTTCTTGTAACGGTCGGAATCGTACGTTTTGAGGTAGTCGAGCAGGCGGCGACGCTTGCTGACCATCATGAGAAGTCCGCGGCGCGAGCCGTGGTCCTTCTGGTGCGCTTTGAAGTGCTCCGTCAATTGGCCAATTCGTTCGCTTAACAGCGCGATCTGGACTTCTGGACTTCCCGTATCGGTGGGATGCGTACGGTGCTGGTCAATGAGGGTCTGTTTTTGAGCTCTGGCTAACACTAACCTGATGCACTCCTGTCTTCTAGTTTTTCAATTTTGTTTGTAACGTGTTTTAGGTTAACACGTTAGGGGCGGGAGTGTAAAGGATGGGCAGACCGGTTGGATTTTTCTTTTCGACCGTAAACGGTAGATCACCAACCGTAGTGTCCTAAAATGTAAAGCGATGAACGAATTCATTCAGTGATCGCCTTTTCCACAGAAAATCTCCTCCGTGTGATTGACATGTCAATCGAGCATTGCTAGCTTGCAGCCATCGTTTGTATTCGCTGATCGTTTCGAGGGGGATGCGATCAGCGCGGAGAACCAGCACGTGCGCTGGGATGAGCAGAAGCTCTGCCTAGCCTGCGGAGCTTGCCGTGTCCGGCTGCGACCGGCGCTGTGGAGTTGAACGATGAAAACCCCTCTTGCTATTTTGTGCCTGTTGTTCGCCGGCCTGCTGTTTGCCACTCCTGCTCATGCTCAGTGTGG
>CAZETZ010000338.1:0-2562 GCA_964514735.1 uncultured Acidobacteriaceae bacterium
CCATCCAGTCGGTGTTGGCTTTGAACAGTTTTTCGTCGATGGTCTGGCCGTAGGAGTCCCAACTGTTCCAGCCCATGGGGGGAGTAGGGGCGAGGGAGGCGTCGCCGGCGTAGGCACGTAAGGGTAAAACCAATGCGGCGCAGAGGATGATTCCAGCCAAGCGCAAAATGGAAATTCTCATCGAGACCTCATGAGTTAAGGGTCAGATTTTGGTTAGTTTTTGAATCTGTTCGTTCCACCCAACCTTCATTAACCGGGGCACATCATTTGCTCCCAGGAGGTTGATGATCTCGCCATTGAATGCCAATCTTCCGCTCTTGCCAATTGTGCTCAAAGTATTCAGGACCCAATTCTTTATGTCCACGAAGTTCACTTCATGCCCCTGGGCAAAGTATCGTTCTGCCTGCTTCTGAGCATCTGGATCTGGGCCGGCAGCCCTAAACTTCACAAAGAAAATGTAATCCTCTACTCCAGCTGGTGCTATCTTTCCGTTGAATGTTGATACTACCCGCGCTTTGTCCACAACGCGCTCGGTCACTTCTGCCGCGATAAAAATTCTGCCGTTCCGGTTAATCGTGATGTCTCCCGGCTCATCGTGGGCAGAGTCTGCCACGTTGATACCTTGATACTGGATATCCCAATCAAGGCCGAAGGAATGGTTGATTGCGTGGAGTGTAGCAATCACAAGGAAAACTGGAAATCTACCGCCGCTCTTGATTGCCAAGAGGCCGTCGATCAGCGATGGGTACTGTGCCATGCTCAAACGTTGTACCTTGGCGATTTCGATTTTGGATGCTTCCCGAAGAATCAAAAACCTATAAAGGAGGGCCTTCAGGAAGGACCGGAGTTCCACTTCCGTGTTCAGCCCGGAGGTAAACCCAAGCAGAGCGAGGAATGCTTTGTAACCGTCTTTATCGCGCAAGCCCCGAGAAGTTGACTTGGTGAACTTAATACCTCGCCTAAAAACGCTCAAAAAGGGGTTCTTGGAACTGGGGATTTCTTTCTGTGTTAGAAATGGATTGACTACCTCCTCGTCAAGGTCGCGGGCATGATATGCCCTTTCACCGTGTTTAACGTAGGGCAGCGTAAGATCGACGTCCTTCGATTGAGCACGCGAGAGAATACTCCCAATGAGTACTTCTCGATAGGCTTGGGTATTGGAAGCAAAGAGAGTGTTTAAGTATGCGTCGGCTTGCTTTTCCAGAGTGGGAACGACTTTGCCTTGATAATCGTTTTCAGCTTCGCTGAACACTTCCCTTAGGAAGGCAGCAGCCTTCCCGTGATCTATTTCGATGGCCATTCAAGATCTCAGTCAGTAGTTCATCCAAAGCGCTTCGCGCCTTGACTTTTTGATCGAATGACACATCTTAGCTGGCTCCTCGACGCGACGCCACCCCTTATAAAGAGAATCCATTAGATCGCATCGGTATCCTGAGATAGCTACCTTGCCCTTCACACGTCCAAGTACGAGAGCAAGTTGCCGGTGTTCGTCATCTTTCATCTCGAAGCCGTATGCTTTCGCATCACCCCTTGCTTGGTGAGGATACGGGGGATCGCAATAGAAAAGGGTCGTTTTATCGTCATAGAGCGCGACCACTTCGGTTGCCGGCCTGTTTTCGATTTGTACGCGGAGTAGGCGCTCCGCAATTGCCGGAAGCGCATCAACGCTGCCTAGCCAGCGGGAAACTACACCCGACATCCCGGCGCGACTTGTGTTCTTGCAATTTGCCCAGCGCCCTAGAGAAGCAGTCTGGGCCAAGCCCGTCCTAACCTGACGAGCGCGAACAAAGAACCGGCGTGCTCTTTCCAAATCAGACAATGCATATCCATCTGAGCTCACCGCTCTAAAAAATTCTTCGCGTGAAAATGGCGTCAGGCTGATTTGCTTCAAGAGATCTCCCGTCTGTTCCCTTAGCACACGAAAGAAATTGGCAACTTCGCCATCTATATCATTGTAAGTTTCGACTGGAGAGGGTGGGCGATTAAGTAATATCGCAGCAGACCCGGCAAACGGTTCGCAGTAGTGGTGGCATGTAGGTAGAAACGGGAGCAGCCATTTCAAATGGCTGAATTTGCCACCGTACCAACCAAACGCAATAAGCTTCTTTTTATTTCTCGGGGCTTCCGAGGGGTCAGGAAACGGCAGAACGTAAACAGCGGAAGGAATTCTTCCCATGGTCTTTAATTTATAACGAATTCTAACAGCCACTCCTGTGGATAATCGCCAGTGAGTTTGGTTTTTGGGAATAGGGCAGTTCTAGTTGGAACCGGCACCAAAATGGTAAAAGAATTCCAGTGACCATCGATTCACGCCCCAAATCAAATTTTCAAGAAGATATGCTTGCGATAAAGCGGGGCCATCGCGAGCCAGCACACGGCCACGAAGACCAGCGCATACAGTAATGACGCGTTCGCGGGCTCGAGCCAGGATGCGCAAAATCCTTCGTACAGGAATTGTGCCCACGAGACCTGTGCGCCATCGAGTCCGCGGGTTTGGAAGCGGTACATCAGGGTGGCCAGGACTTCTGCGAACACGTATGCGGCGATGGAGTTTGCGCCGAA
>CAZETZ010000339.1:0-2557 GCA_964514735.1 uncultured Acidobacteriaceae bacterium
CCAGCAACTAAATAATTAGTTACCTTTACCACCCTCGCCCGTCCAATACACAGAAGGAAAAAACCGTGCCGCCAAAGCAATCCCCAACCCTGACCGAAGCCGAGCTCCGCATCATGGACGTGCTCTGGCTCAAAGGCGCAGCCACCGTCCAGCAAGTCCTGGACTGGCTGCCGGAAAAGCCCGCTTTGGCCTACAACTCCGTCCTGACCACGATCCGCATCTTAGAGAAGAAAGGATACGTGAAGCACGCCAAGGATGGCCGCGCCCATATCTACGAGCCGCTCATCGGACGCCAGGAGGCCACGCGCTCGGAAATTCGCCATCTCGTCGGACGCTTCTTCCGCGACTCGCACGAAGCCCTGGTGTTAAACATTTTGGAAGATGGCGCCATTGAAGCCGCAGAACTAAAACGCCTGCGTGAAATGCTGGAGAAGGAAGAGAAGTGATCACGCCCGAATTCGTAGGACGCATGCTGAACACAGTCGCCGAAGGATTGGTAGTGTCCACGTGTGTCCGGCTGGCGCTGTGCTGGTTCAAGCCTCTGAACTCCGGCACAAGGTTCGCGGTCTGGTTCTCGACGTTGCTTGCGATTGTAGCGTTGCCATTTCTGTCCCAGTCGAATGCAGTGCCAGTCGCGTACTCACGCACACAGTTAGCGCTACCCAGTTCTTGGGCGCTTTATTTGGCGATTGCGTGGGCAACAATCGCATCCTTATTGTCAGCCAGACTCAGCCTGTCCCTCTGGCACATCGCCAAACTCCGCCGCAGTTCAGTGCTGATTGATGCAGCAAGCTTAGCTCCAACCCTAAGAACAATTTGGACTGAAGTATCATCGCGCCGAGTTGAGCTGCGGGTCTCAGAGACAATGCGTGTTCCCGCGGCAATAGGATTTTTCCGGCCAGCAGTAATTGTTCCCGCGTGGACACTCGAGGAACTCCCCGCCGAAGAATTAAAAGTAATCCTGCTGCACGAACTGGCACACCTGCGCCGCTGGGATGACTGGACCAATCTCGCGCAAAAAGTCGTGAAAGCATTGTTCTTCTTCCACCCCGCCGTATGGTGGATCGAAAGCCACTTGACCCTGGAACGTGAAATGGCCTGCGACGACGTAGTCCTGGCGCAAACCACCAACCCCAAAGCCTATGCGAAATCATTGCTGTCTCTTGCAGAGCGAGTAGGACTAGGCAAGGGAATCGCCCTGGCTCAAGCTGCATTAGGACGCGCCCATCAAACGACGCAACGTATCATGCAGATCCTCGACGCGGATCGACCCAAGGCAACGCGAGTATGGAAGCCGGCTCTAGGCTTGGTTACAGCAATGTCAGCAGTGGCAATCATAGCCATGCTATACACACCGGACCTGATCACGTTCGAAGATCACAAACTTTCGTCCTCACCTCTGACCGCAAACGCAAGTGCCCCAACAATTACAACTCCTGTCTCGTTGGCGGATAAATCTGCGTTGATCCGCGTAATCCGCGGCAAAAATGAAGTTCCCAGGCAAAAGGCGATAACGGCGCAAGCCAAGCCCCCCAACCGCAATCCAATTGTGGTGCAAGCCGGCCTGGAACAAGTTCCTGCTCCAGAAATGCTGGTTGTGATGCGCACCGTCCACTACGACGAATCCGGAATATCGGTCTGGACGCTCTGCGTGTGGCAAGTAACCAACAGCAAGGCAACGCAAAAGCAATTGCATCCGCAACAAGTTCTGAACAAGTTGTAGTTTTTTTTGCACCCATCAACTAAAGAATTAGTTGTCATAAGGAGAAAACCAATGAGCAATCTGATCCAAAGCATCAAAACGTCGTTCACACGCCGCTTGCTAGTCCCAGTAATCGCAGCAGCCGCAATCTTCTCGTTAGCCACATATGAATTTTCCAGCCCGGCCAAAGCCGCGCCGCCAGCTGCGGCAGCATCCGCGCTCGATGACAACAGCGTCAGCGCCCTGTTGCAGCTTGACAAGGCCATGGAAACGCTGGCAGCAAGAGTGACTCCAGCCATCGTCAACGTGACGGTGACATCCAAAATGTCAGCCAAGCACAATGCCGCCATGAACAATGACGATGATGACAGGGATGACGACGGAGGCATGCAACAATTCTTCGGCCCCAACAGCCCGTTCGGCAATCAATTCGGACGTCAGTTCCGTATGCAGCCGCGTCAGCCGCAAATCGAGCACGGCCTGGGCAGTGGAGTAATCATCTCGCCCGACGGATATATCGTCACCAACAATCATGTAGTCGACGGCGCAACCGACATCCGCGTCACCCTGACCGACCGCCGCATCCTGCAAGCGAAAGTAATCGGCGCCGACCCGCTGACCGACTTGGCGGTGATCAAAGTCAACGAAAGCAATCTTCCCAGCATTCCGTTAGGAGATTCAACACAACTTCATCCCGGACAAACGGTCTTAGCCTTCGGCAATCCCATGGGGTTCCGCTTCACCGTAACCCGTGGAATCGTCAGCGCCCTCAATCGTCCGAATCCATTTGCCGCCGACCGCCGCGCCCCCGGACAATTCATCCAAACCGACGCAGCCATTAACCCCGGCAACTCC
>CAZETZ010000340.1:0-2541 GCA_964514735.1 uncultured Acidobacteriaceae bacterium
GGATGGCCTTTTCCAGCAGGACCCCGAAGCTGTTCTTGGCCTCGGTGGCGGTGACCAGAGCTTTCAGGGTCGGCATATTAGCCATAATAGCTATTATGGCCGTAATAGTCAAAATAGCGGGGCAGGCTTCCTACCGCGTAGCGATGCTCAAAATGGACACAAGAGATGCGTTACGTGTATGGAGATAACTACGAACGTTGTGATGGGGCGTATCCGGCGAAATCTGAAGCCCCACCTCTCGCCGCACCATAAGTTTGAACGAACTTCGAGGCAAATATAAGCGATAATATACTTAACAAGCAGATGGTTGGTCTTGCATTTGCATGATATTTGGTTCGAATCGACGTTCGACAAAATGAGCGAAGCGGGGATAGAAGGATAAAACCTCGATTGGGTGATTAGGCACGTCTTTAAAACTAGAGACCCGCTGGCAGGCGGGTCTTTAGATAAATCACGATCTCTCGGCAACAATGTCCATCGCGTCGGACTGCCTACTCGAAGTGTACCACTTTGGGAGGTGAACCGTGGCTAAAAAATACGTCGAGTTTAAACTTCGGATTACAGGCAAGACCAACGGACAAGAGATCACTCCATTAACCCTGCCAATGGCGCGATTGGCTGAGTATTTGGCTGATTTTGCCATTCTTCTTGGTAACAAGGAACATGTCCATTTCGCAACGGTCGAAGGAGGCAGCGCTGCGCCACTGGCCCTTGTTGAGATGGTAAAGAATTTGCAGGTCCGAGAACGTATCAAGCAAGCCGCAAGTGGCAGTGGGCCAGCCGATGCCCCTGGCATCTATGCGAAGCTTAACAAGAAGTTCACTGAAGATGATGGGTACGGAGAGGTTCTAGAAAAACTCGATGAAGGCGAAGTCAAGGTCATCGAGTTCCCGGGCAGGAAGGGGCATCTTAGTCCCGTCTATGGGCCGATTAAAGAAAGCGCATTTGTTCAGGGAGAACTAAAAAGAGTCGGCGGCCAGGAACCAACCATTCCTGTGCATGTTTTGGATTCCGACGGAAAATGGTATCACTGCTGGGCAAAGAAACCGATTGCGGTGCAACTTGCGTCGTTCCTGTTTCAAGAAGTTCGGCTCAACGGTGTCGCTACCTGGCAACGTGACGAGAACTCCGCATGGACGTTGCTCGAGTTCGAAGTTCAAAGTTACATTGCGCCTCTCAGTAACGAGACCGCTAGCTCCATATTTTCCGAGTTGCGGGCAATGCCCGGTAACGAATGGAACGATCTCGCGGATCCGCTAACTGAACTGCGGCGCTTGCGCCACGGAGAAGACGAGGTACAGTGATTCTCTTTGACACAACGTTTGTGATAGTGCTCTTAGAGGACAAGGCGCTCTCAATCACTGATCGTGAGGGCAAGCCAGTCACGAAGGTTCACGAAAGGGTTAGGCATCTCGCGCAAAAACTCTCCGAAAGCAATTCGATAATCTGTGTTCCCACCCCGGTTCTCGCAGAGTTCATGGTTAGGGCTGGCAGCATTGGACCAGAATTACTCAAGCGCCTCAGTAATACATCCAGGTTCAATCTCGCAACGTTCGGCGTAAAGGCGGCGATAGAGGCGGCAGACCTAATCCGCGCAATCAAGGACGAACAGAAGGGCCAGCAGATAGATAAATGGGCTAAGGTAAAATTCGATACGCAGATCGTGGCAATTGCGAAAGCGGAGAATGTTCCTGTGATCTATGCAGAAGACCCACATATAGAGGCGCTCGCTAGAAGAGTCAACATTGACGTAAGAAAAGTCTGTGATTTGGGATTACCTGCAAGCCAAGAGGATGAGCAAAACCTGTTCAGCAAGTTATAGAGCGAGAAACAAGAATGAAACCACAGCGTCCTTGAAAAATCCCGAGGAGCCGAACTTTGAGCTTTACCCGCCCAGTTGTTCGGTCATTTTATTCAGCAGGCGGTTCAGGTCTTTGTCGGTCGCACGCTGCTTCTCAATCTTCTCCACCGAGTGCAGGACCGTGGTGTGATGTTTGCCGCCGAACTGGCGTCCGATTTCCGGTAACGATGCTTCGGTTAGATGTTTGGACAAGTACATGGCAATCTGCCGCGGGTACACAACTGCTCGCGCGTTGTTCTTGGCCTTGATCTCAGTGAGGCGTAACCCAAACTGCTCCGCCACCGCTTTCTGAATGGATTCAATCGTCACCCGGCGGGCCTGCGAATCAATGAAGTTCTTCAGCACCTGCTGCGCATAGGGCAGGGTGATTTCGGCGCCGATCAGCGAGGAGTGCGCTACCAGACGGATCAGCGCGCCTTCCAGCTCTCGCACGTTCGAGCGGATGTTGGAGGCGATGTAGAGGGCCACATCGGTCGGCAGCGTGACTTTCTCGCTGTCTGACTTCTTTTGCAGGATCGCGACCTTGGTTTCTAAATCTGGCGGCTGGATATCTGCGATCAATCCCCACTCGAAACGGCTGCGTAGCCTGTCTTCAATCTCCGCCAGCTCCTTCGGCGGACGGTCGCTGGCAATCACGATCTGCTTCATGGACTCGTGCAGGGCGTTGAAGGTGTGGAAGA
>CAZETZ010000341.1:0-2534 GCA_964514735.1 uncultured Acidobacteriaceae bacterium
CTCTCATCTCAACGAAAGGAATGAAAAGTGTCACCTATCTACTGGACGAGTACATGTTTTTGACTATGCTACAGGCTTCCCCTAGAATAAAGCGTGGAGGTTTCCTCTTATGTTTGGTGGCAAACTTGGCGGGATGGAATTGCTGGTGCTGGTGGCCATTGCGCTGTTGATTTTTGGTCCCAGCAAATTGGCCGATCTGGGAAAAGGCCTGGGCGAAGGCATTAAGAATTTCAAGTCAGCCGTGAAAGACGGAGAAGGTTCCGGCACCGGCACCGACAAGAAGTCCTAAGCCCCTCAGATTATTTTGTGGTCTTGCAACATCCGGTAAACCAGAGACACTGGCAATCCCACCACGTTGAAATAGTCTCCTTCGATCCGTGAAATCCAGCGGGAGGCGCGCCCCTGAATGGCATAAGCCCCAGCTTTGTCCATCGGCTCGTCACAGGCGGCATATTCCTCGATCTCCCGCTCGCTGATGTTCTCCATGGTCACAATCGTAGTCTCACTTCGCGCCAAACTGACGACCGGGAACTGACAACCAGGAACTGGAATCCCCGCCCGCGCCAAGCACACACCAGTAATAACTTCATGAGTGCGCGCGGAGAGCAAGCGCAGCATGCGTGCGGCATCGTTCCTGTCAAAAGGTTTACCCAGAATCAGGTTGTCCAGCGCCACCACGGTATCGGCGCCCAAAATCCAATCGTCCGGTTTTTGATGCGCGATCGCAGTGGCCTTTTCCAGGGCCAGGCGTTCCGCGCACGCCCGCGGAGTTTCCCCCGGCAACGGCGCCTCGGGAATGTCGGCAGCCTGGACGGTGAAAGGGACCCCCGCGTTTTGCAGAATCTCCCGGCGGCGCGGAGAGGCTGAGGCCAGTACCAGCATGCGGGAACAATTTTAGCGGAAGCTAGCCTGCGGCGATTTCAATCCGGTTGCCAAACACGTCTGGTCCGCGTTAATCCGCGAAAATCCGCGGCGGAATTTGTTTTGGCTTTCCCCTGTTAAAATCAATGTTTGCCCCCTGCCATGGATTCCTCCCACATCCGTAACTTCGCGATCATCGCGCATATTGACCATGGCAAGTCCACGCTGGCGGACCGCTTGCTGGAGCTGACCGGGTCGCTCACCGCGCGCGAGATGCAGGCCCAGGTGTTGGACTCCATGGACCTGGAGCGGGAGCGCGGCATCACCATCAAGGCCCACGCCGTGCGCATGATGTACACCGCGCAAAATGGCGAGACCTATCAACTGAATTTGATTGATACGCCCGGCCACGTGGATTTTTCTTATGAAGTTTCGCGGTCTCTAGCTTCGTGCGAAGGAGCTTTGTTGGTAGTCGATGCTTCGCAAGGGGTCGAAGCCCAGACCTTGGCCAATTCCTATCTGGCGATCAATCACGGGCTCGAGATTATTCCGGTTATCAACAAGATTGATCTGCCCAGCGCGGACATTCCGCGCGCCAAGGAAATGATCGAAGGCGCGGTTGGCCTCGATGCCTCCGATGCCGTCCTGATCAGCGCGAAAACCGGGCAGGGTGTGCCGGATGTTCTGGAAGCGGTAGTCAAGCGCGTGCCGCCGCCCAAAGGCAATCCAGAAAATCAGCTGCAAGCGCTGGTCTTCGATTCCTGGTTTGATCCTTACCGGGGAGTGATCGTGTTGGTCCGCGTGTTTCAGGGGACGCTGCGCAAAGGGCAGAAGATCCGCATGATGTGGAACCGACGGGTTTTCGAGGTAGAGACGCTGGGCGTGCTGACTCCCAAACCCGTCGAAGTGGACCAGTTGCAGGCCGGAGAAGTCGGGTTCCTGATGGCGAATATCAAGAACGTGGCCGACACCAAAATTGGCGACACGATTACCGACGAGACCAATCCCGCCATCGAACCGCTGCCTGGTTTTGAAGAAACCAAGCCCATGGTGTTTGCCGGAATCTACACGGTGGATGCGCACGAGCACACGCAACTGCGCGAGGCGCTGGAAAAGCTGCGCTTGAATGACTCGTCATTCTTCTTCGAGCCGGAGAGTTCCGTGGCGCTCGGGTTTGGTTTCCGCTGCGGTTTTCTGGGCCTGTTGCACATGGAAATTATCCAGGAGCGGCTGGAGCGTGAGTTTGGGCTTGACCTGATTACGACTGCTCCCAGCGTCCGTTACAAGATCACCAAAACCGATGGTCAGATGGTTGAAGTGGACAACCCCTCGCGCTGGCTGGGGCAGAGTGAAATCGCCAAAGTGGATGAGCCGGTGATTCTGGCCACGATTCTAACCAACGAAGAGTACGTTGGCGGAATTCTCAAGCTGGTGGAGGAAAAGCGCGGCAAGCAGAAGACTTTCGAATATGTAAGTTCGTCGCGGGTCATGCTGCATTACGAACTGCCGCTGAATGAAAGCGGGCGGGATTTTTACGACGGCCTGAAATCGGTCTCGCGCGGCTAGGCAGCGCTTGACCACCACCTCGGCGGCCAATGGGAATGGCCAATGGGAAAGGTGGAACAGCCGGTAGCAAGGGCGCCGGGTGATCGCGCCCGACGCAAAACTCACCC
>CAZETZ010000342.1:0-2518 GCA_964514735.1 uncultured Acidobacteriaceae bacterium
TGGTCGAAGGCGGCATTCCACGCGAGATGCTCTACATCTCCGACGAAGTCTTCTTCACCGGCACCGCCGCTGAGGTCACTCCAATCCGCTCAGTGGATAAGATCAGCGTGGGCAAGGGAGTAGTCGGCCCGGTCACCAAGGCGATCCAGAAGGAATTCTTCTCCATCGTGCGCGGGGAGAAGCCGGACCGCTATCAGTGGCTGACCCCGGTAGCGGTCGGAGAGAAGCAGCCGGTCGGCGTATAATCATCCCGCCAAATTCACAAGGGGCGCGCAATGCGCCCCTTCTGTATCCCGATTGATAATCACGTTTCGACTGGAGGAACTTATGTCCCAAGGTCTGACTCCCGAATTTGCCGAGGGCTATCGCTGGATGATGCTGGATGGCATCAAGCGTGAAGCCGAAACCACTAAACGAGTGCTGGCGGCAATCCCTGACGCCAAGTCTGATTACAAGCCCGACCCCCACGCCCGCACCGGCTGGGAACTGGCCTGGCACCTGGCCAATACCGATGTCCAATTTCTCGACGGCATCGCCGACCTGAACTTCGATATGGAGGAAATGCAGAAAGAGCGCGCCGACAAGCCCGCCAACGTCGCCGAACTGGTCGCCTGGTATGACAAACACATGCAGCGCGGCTGCGAGCGG
Source organism: uncultured Acidobacteriaceae bacterium (assembly GCA_964514735.1). Classification (GTDB taxonomy): domain Bacteria; phylum Acidobacteriota; class Terriglobia; order Terriglobales; family Acidobacteriaceae; genus CAWBXL01. Next base: position 649 of record CAZETZ010000342.1, read on the forward strand.
ATCGCTGCCCTGTCAGCCGAGCAGTTGCTTACGCCGGTCGCTTTCTTCGGCGTATTCAACTTGCCGTCCGTTCTCTATTTAGGCTTTCTCAACAATCACAGCATCCATCACCGTGGCGAGCTGGCGACGTATCTGCGGCCCATGGGATCGAAGTGCCCTTCGATCTACGGCGGCAGTTACGATGAGCCGTTCCAGCCGCCGGTCCCGGCGGAATCCGCCGCCTAACTTCATAAGACAACCAGCCAACAAGCCGCCCGGAAGGGCGGCTTTTGTTTTGGCCTTACTTCAGGTTGCACACCAAACGATCTGGACGGGATATTTTTCAAAGGCGCGGTCATTCGTAAGGATCGTCATTTCCTCAACTATGGACTGGGCTATAAGCAGGCGGTCGAATGGATCGCGATGATGTGCGGGGAGATCGAAAACTCTAACTGAGTGCCGGTGCGAAATGGCGAGAGGAACCAAGCCTTGTTTTGCCATAAAAGCGGGGATGCATTGTTCGGGAGGACTTGGGAGCTGGAGTTTGCGGTTCCCCGCTTTGATACTCAGCTCCCATGAACTGACAGCTGAAAAGTACACTTCATTATTTTTATCGTTAAGAATCTCGTAGGCCCGGGAGTTTATTTTTTCCGGAGAAGCAATTGTCCAAAGCCATACGCCGCTGTCCAGCAAGAATTTCACTTGCTAGCCTTCGCCGGGGGATCCACAATTTCTGGCAATTCGCCGCCGTAGAAATCCTTTAGCTCGTCGTCGGAAAGGGGAGCATCAAAGTCGTCCGCAATCCAAACTTGTCCGCGAGCGAAGCCCATGGGCCGTCCCTCTTGCTTAGGTGCCGTAGGGACCAACCGTGCGATTGGAACGCCAGCCCGAGCTATCGTGATTTCCTCTCCTCCCTCAACCCGTTGTAGCAATTTGGAGAATTGAGTTTTTGCTTCATGAATGTTGACAACCATATCTTAATCATAGACTAAGTCTGTAGACTAAGTCTATACATTTATAGCAAACGCAATCAATTGTTTACGTTGGGGTTGAACGGTTCGGCTCCAGATTCGAGAGCTCTTTTCCCAAAAGCCAACATGATAATCAGGGTGCACACAATCAATACCATCGCTCTGATCCAGTCAGGCGGCGTCTGATTCGGTGGAAAGATAATTTTTGCCATCTCCACTGCTGGAATAAGGCTCCGCGCCTGATTCCATAGACGACAGTGGCAATATTTGCAATTCCAAAACAAAGAAGAGTGCATAAAGCCACCAGACAGGAGACACGCGATAACGAAGGCAGCGGCGTCCCAAATCTGCGACTCCGCTCCAGCCAGATTCACAATACGTCGCGACAAAGCCGGCCACGCTGCAAAAGTTGGCGGTAATTACGAACCCAAGTTGTACTGGCAAGAGCGGGTTATGCCTGAACACCATGAAAATTTGCCACGTCCATGGCACCCCGAATGCCACCAGAAAAAAGGCAAAAACAGGATTTACTCTCCGCAACGGATTCATGGTGGTTGAACGAGAAATACGACTGAACTTGCGGAATCAAGCTTATTCTCAGCCAAGGCCATTTCTGGCGAAAATCCTGGTTCTACCCATCAGTCCAATTACTTAGGTCATCTTGGGCCTGGTGCCGACAGGGTAGATCATACGGATAGCGGGCTGCCTAATCCGCCGGGGGAAGAGTCTCGAATGAATATTGATGACCTGCTTCGCATCGCCATGGAACGGCGGTCTTCTGACTTGCACTTGAAAGTCGGAAACTATCCCCACCTGCGCATTGACGGCGAACTGGTGCCGCTGACCGACCAGCCGCGTATCAGCGCCGAAGACATGCTGACCATGGCGTTCAGCATGATGTCCGCGCGCCAGAAGCAGAA